>NZ_JAZGLW010000001.1:910224-1213632 GCF_036409155.1 Mycobacterium sp. 050128
CGCGGTGCGCACGTCGACCACGGGATCGAGCGGGTCGTACTCGACGTCGATGAGCTCCAGCGCGTCGCGTGCCGAATAGCGGTCCTCGGCTACGACGAACGCCACCTCCTGACCCTGAAAGCGCACCTTATCGGTGGCCAGCACCGCTTGCACATCGTTGGACAGCGTTGGCATCCAGGCCAGGCCCTTCTCGGCCAGGTCGGCACCGGTGACCACCGCCTTGACCTTCGGATGCGCTTGTGCGGCAGTCACATCGATGCCGACGATGCGCGCGTGCGCGTACGGCGAGCGCAGGATTGCCAGGTGCAGCATGCCCGGCAACACGACGTCGTCGACGTAATTGCCGTGGCCCCGGATGAATCGGGGATCCTCCTTGCGCATCATGCGGCCGTAGCCGCAGGGCTTCTGGTCGTTGTCGGCCAGGTCTTCCGGTGACGGCGGGCGCGATGCCTCCCCTTTAAAGGTGGTCATGAGCCGGCCTCCACGGGAGCTGAGTGCGACGCGGCCCATTGGATGGACCGCACGATCGTGGTGTATCCGGTGCAGCGGCAGATCTGCCCCGAAATCGCTTCCCGGATGGTCTCTTCGTCGGGGTCCGGGTCGCGGTCCAGCAGGGCGCGGGCCGTGATCATCATGCCCGGCGTGCAGAAGCCGCATTGCAGGCCGTGGCAGCGCATGAAACCTTCCTGCACCGGGTCCAGGGCGCCGTCTGGCCCCGCCAGTCCTTCTACGGTGCGCACGCTGTGTCCCGAGGCCATCGCGGCGAGCATCGTGCAGGATTTCACCGGCACGCCGTCGACGTCGACCACGCAGGTTCCGCAGTTACTGGTGTCGCAGCCCCAATGAGTACCGGTGAGCCGCAAGTGGTCTCGCAGGAAATGCACAAGCAGCATCCGGGGTTCGACGTCGGCGCTCACCTGCTCGCCGTTGACCGTCATATTCACCTGCATGACTAATTCCCTCCTGCACGTACTCGTTCGGCGGCGGTGCGCAAGGTGCGAGTGGTCAGTTCGGCGGCCAGATGCCGCTTGTACTCGGCGGTGCCGCGCACATCGGTCACCGGGTCACAGGCCTGCGCTGCCCGCTGGCCCGCATCGGCGAACACCTCGTCGGTGGCCGGCTGCCCGGCCAGCCCGGCCGCGACGTCGGCCAGCGCGCTGCGGTCGGCGTTGACGGCGGTCAGGCCCAGCCGCGCGCCGGCGATGGCGGCACCGTCGAGGGTGAGCGCCGCGCCCGCCGCCGTGACAGCCCAATCACCCACGCGCCGTTCGACTTTCGCGTAGGCACTGGAAGTATTGTGCCGCAACGGGATTCGCACCTCGACGAGCATCTCGTTGAAGTCGAGCGCGGTTTCGTACGGGCCGACGATGAAGTCGTCGATCGGTATTTCGCGTTCGCCCGACGGCCCCCGGGCCAGGCACACCGCGTCCAGCGCCGCGCACACGGTCGACAGATCCTCGGCCGGATCCGCCTGGCACAGCGAGCCGCCGAGGGTGCCGCGGTTGCGAACGACGGGGTCGGCGATCACGCGTTCGGCGTCGCGGAAGATCGGGCATACGGCGGCCAGCGGATCGGAATCCAGCAGCTCGCGGTGACGGGTCATGGCACCGATGCGGACCAGGGTCGGATCGGTGATCACGTACCCGAGTTCGAGCGCCAGGTCGTTGATGTCGACGAGGTATTCGGGGTTGGCAATGCGCAGCTTCATCATCGGCAGCAGGCTGTGGCCGCCGGCGACTACTCGCGCCCCCTCCCCCAACCGATCCAGTAATCCGATGGCGTGGTCGACGCTGGTTGCGCGTTCATATTCGAAGGGCCCGGGTACCTGCATGTGACGCACCTCACTTGGAAGGGGAACCCAAGTGTCGGCCGCTCTGACAGGCGCGTCAATAGCGAGTTAAGGGATCGTTGAAGTCGCCTCGAACTCGCCTGTGACCTGCTGCTCCGGCGCGTCGTGGTGGATCCGGCCGCCCAGTTGGGCCAGTGGCAAACCGCCGCCGCCCCACCGTCTGGCGATGACGTCGGCGGCGATCGAGACCGCGGTCTCCTCCGGCGTTCGAGCGCCCAGGTCCAGCCCGATCGGGCTGGCGAGCCGGCTCAGGTCGGCATCGGTCAGCCCGGCCGACCGCAGCCGCTGCATCCGGTCGTCGTGCGTACGCCGCGAGCCCATCGCTCCCACGTAGCCGATCCGCGGCAGCCGCAACGCCACCTCGAGCACGGGGACGTCGAACTTCGGATCATGGGTGAGCACGCAAATCACGGTGCTCTCGTCGACCGCGCCCGCCTCAGCCTCGGCGGCCAGATAGCGGTGCGGCCAGTCGACGACGACGTGTTCGGCCGCCGGGAAACGGGCCCGGGTGGCGAACAGGGAACGCGCGTCGCACACCGTGACGCGGTAGCCGAGGAAGGCGCCCTGCTGGGCGAGGGCGGCGGCGAAGTCGATGGCGCCGAAGACGAGCATCCGCGGCTGCGGGGCGTAGCTGGAGACGAACACCTCCATGCCTTCGCCGAGCCGTTGCCCGTCGGGCCCGTATTTGAGCACCTCGCTGCGGCCCACCGCGAGCAGTCCGCGCGCGTCGTCGGCGACCGCGGCGTCGGCGCGCGCCGATCCCAGCGATCCCGCCTCCGAGTCACGACGGACGACGAGCCGTCGGCCGATCCACTGCGGATCGGGATGGGCGATGACGACCGCGACCGCGACCGGGCGCTGCGCGTCGACGTCCTGCGAGAGCGTCTCTAGTTCGGGAAAGGTTGCCTGCGACACCGCCTCGACGAAGATGCCGATGACGCCGCCGCATGTCAGGCCGACCGCGAAGGCGTCGCCGTCGCTGACCCCGTAGCGCTCCAGCCGCGGTGTCCCGGTCTGCGTCACCTCCGTGGCGGCTTGGTAGACAGCACCTTCCACGCATCCGCCCGATACCGACCCGACCACCGAGCCGTCCGGCATGACCACCATCGAGGCTCCCGGCAGCCGCGGCGCCGAGCGGAAGGTGCGCACCACGGTTCCCAAACCAGCGGTGCCACCAGCACGCCAAATCTTCATTAATTCGGCAAGCACGTCTCGCACAAATCCCAACGTAGGCTCATAACCATGACTCCGGCTCAACTTCGGGCCTATTCGGCGGTGGTTCGGTTGGGCTCGGTGCGAGCCGCCGCCGCGGAACTGGGCGTTTCCGACGCCGGAATCTCGATGCATGTCGCCGCCCTGCGCAAGGAACTCGACGACCCATTGTTCACCAGAACCGGTGCGGGGCTGGCGTTCACGCCCGGTGGGCTGCGACTGGCCAGCCGCGCGGTCGAAATCCTAGGCCTGCAGCAGCAAACCGCGATCGAGGTCACCGAGGCGGCGCACGGGCGCCGGCTGCTGCGCATCGCGGCGTCGACGGCGTTCGCCGAACACGCCGCGCCCGGCCTGATCGAGTTGTTCTCGTCGCGGGCCGACGACCTGTCGGTGGAGTTGAGTGTGCATCCGACGAGCCGTTTCCGTGAGCTGATCGCATCGCGCGCCGTCGACATCGCGATCGGCCCGGCCAGTGAGAGCTCCGCCGCGCCCGACGAGTCGATATTCGTGCGGCCCTTCCTCAAATATCAGATCATCACCGTCGTCGCACCGAATAGTCCACTGGCCGCGGGCAATCCGGCGTCGGGGCTGTTTCGCCAGCAGCAGTGGATGCTCGGGCCGTCGGCGGGCAGCGTGGACGGAGAAATCGCAAACATGCTGCGCGACTTGGCAATTCCGGAGTCGCAGCAACGCATCTTCCAGAGCAATGCGGCCGCGCTCGAGGAGGTGCAGCGGGTCGGCGGTGTCGCGTTGACGATCGGTTTCGCGGTCGCCAAGGATCTCGCCGCGGGCAGGCTGGTGCATGTGAACGGCCCGGGCCTGGACCGCTCGGGTGAGTGGTGTGCGACGACCCTCGCGCCCGCGGCGCGTCAGCCCGCGGTGTCGGAGCTGGTCCGCTTCATCACCACGCCGCGGTGCATCCAGGCGATGATTCGCGGCTCCGGTGTCGGGGTGACGAGATTTCGCCCGAAGGTCCACGTCACGCTGTGGAGCTAAGCGGCTCTCGGGTGTGCTGCCACGGCTTGGAGTGTGCGTCCGGGGCGGCCTCTGTCGGCGTGGCGCCGCCGTCAGCGCACACCCGACGCCGTCAGCGCACACCCGACGCGGTGGTTACCAAGCGCGGCTGAGGTCCCCATGCTGCCGGATCCAGGCGTGCATCGCGATCCCGGCGGCGACGCCGGCGTTGATGCTGCGGGTCGAGCCGAACTGGGCGATCGACACCGTGACCGCCGCACCCAGCCGGGTGTCGTCGGTGATGCCCGGCCCCTCTTGACCGAACACCAGCAGACATTCGCGCGGCAGTGCGACTTCCTCCAGGCGTGCGGCACCCGGCACATTGTCCACCGCGACAACGCTCAGTCCGGCGGCCGTCGCGAAATCCAGCAACTCGGCGGTGCTGTCGTGATGACACAGCCGTTGATAGCGATCGGTCACCATGGCGCCGCGGCGATTCCAGCGACGCCGCCCGACGATGTGCACGGTGTCGACCGCGAACGCGTTGGCGGTGCGCACCACCGAACCGATATTCGCGTCGTGGCCGAAGTTTTCGATCGCGATGTGCAGCGGGTGCCGGCGATGGTCGATGTCGGCGATGATCGCCTCCCGGGTCCAATACCGGTAGGCATCGACGACATTGCGAGTGTCACCGTCGCGCAACAGAATTGGGTCATACCGTGGGTCCGCGGGCAGCTCGCCTTCCCAGGGCCCGACGCCGGTGGCCGGTGGTACCGCCCACTCGGTGGGACCCGGCCCGGACTCGCTCATCGCGGCGTCCACACCCCGGCGTGGGTGCCGACGATCGCGACCGTCGCATACAGCAACGCCTGGTTGATTTCGCCCTGGGTGCACAACGACGCGGAGACGCGCACCGCGTCCAACGAGGCGTCGGGCAAGATCAGCACCGACGATCCGTATACGGCGCAGGCCGGGTTCAGGCCGCGGCCGGGCACGGTCGGCGAGGTGAGCAGCATCATCGGGCCGCCGCGACGGACGGAGTCGTCGCGGTACCGGGCGGCGACGGCCTCGGCCTCCAGCCCGAGCAGCATGTAGCCGGCGCCGGTGAAGGCTCCCGGATCACCGAGTTGCGCGTTGGTCACCGGTTTACCGTCCCCGTGCCAGGCCGACAGGCTGGTGGTCTTGACGACCAGACCGGTGTCGTTGACGTTGGTCGGCATCAACCCCACCGGAAACGCCGCGGGGTAAGCCGCGGAGGTGTCGGCGATCCGGTCCCGCTCGGAGTAGCTGTACACGCCGCGCACCTGGCTGCGGTCCGTCAGCGGGCCCAGGCACACCGCGCCGGTCAGCCGGTCCGGGGGCGCCGACAGCGGCGTCCGGATGTCGTTCGCCGTGGCCATCGCTTTGTCGCAGCTGCCCAGCCCCGCGGCTTCCATCGGGTGGGCGAGCGCGCCGTAGAGCCCGAACCGGATGTCCTCCGGTTTGGCATGCGGCGCTTTGGGATCCGTCGGTGAGGCATCGACGTCGACCAACACGTAGTCGCCGTCCCAGCGCAGGTTCGACACCGACATGTTCCAGCCCAGCAGCGCCAGCGATTCACCCAGCCGCGCGCCCTGCGCTCCGTACGGCGCCACAGCGTGGTTGGAACCCGAGCAGCCCGTCAGGCAAATGACCAAACAGACTGCTATCGCAAGGAACCGGCGCACAGCGATGAGGCCCTAGCCCAACCCCAGATCGGCCAGGCCGAGCACGCTGCGGTAGCGCAGCCCTTCGGCCTGGATGGCCTCCGCGGCACCGGTGGCGCGGTCCACCACGGTGGCCACGCCGACGACTTCGGCTCCCGCGTCCTGCACGGCGTGCACCGCCGTCAGCGCCGAGCCACCGGTGGTGCTGGTGTCCTCGACGACCAGCACGCGTTGACCGGATACCTCCGAGCCCTCGATAAGACGTTGCAGGCCATGGGCTTTCGCGGACTTACGCACCACGAAGGCGTCGATCGGGCGTCCGGGCGCATGCATGATGGCGGTCGCGACCGGATCCGCGCCCAGCGTCAGGCCGCCGACGACCGCGTAATCCCAGTCCGCGGTGAGTTCGCGCATCAGCACCCCGATCAGGGCGGAGGCCCGGTGGTGCAGCGTGGCCCGGCGCAGGTCGACGTAGTAGTCGGCCTCTTTGCCCGACGACAGGGTCACCCGGCCGTGCACCACCGACAATTGACGCACCAGCTTGGCCAGTTCCGCACGGTCAGATTCGGCCACGGCCTTAGGCACCCTTTACTTCACCGTTGCAGCACAACAGATTTCAGTGGTGGAAGTTACTGGCCTGCTGGCCGTTGCGCCCGGTCGACGACGGGGGGCGCCGGATGGCTTCGGTGCGGCCCTCGTCACGGCGGGTGGGCTCCGGGGCACGGTGCCCGGCGTCTCCCAGCAGCCCGGAAACATCCTGGGCCGAACGCCGCGGCGGCAATTCCGCCCGGCCGGCCGGGGCCAGTGGACGGCTCGGCGCCGCGTTGCGCAGTCCGGCCGGCTCGTCGCTTTCGGCCGGCACCGGCGGCAACACCCGCAGCAGGTCGTTGAACTGACGCACCGTGCGCAGGCCCTCGTCCCACTCGGTGCGCGTGCTGGAGACCGGCATCGCGACCAGCGTCCAGTTCTGTTCGTTCCACATGATCTCGGCGCAGTCCGGCGCGGTGTGCGCGAAGGTGACCATGCGACGGTCGCAGGCCCGCCGGGCCGCGTCCAAGTTGGTCGAGTACACCATCCGCGGGCCGATCGCGCCCAACAGCCAAATGTCGCTCTCGCGCGGTTCTTTCAGTCCCTTGAGCCGCAGGTCGACTACGACGTTGGTGCCCACCTTGCGGTGCAGCGCGATCACCGTGGCGACTTCCTCGAGATCGAAGATGTAGACGGCTTCGCCGCGGATCTGTCCCAGCACGACGTTATGGGCGGAAACGTCCCCCACCGTCGACATCACGCCGCGCTTCCAGCGCTTGAGGATATCGGTCGATTCGCGCTCGTAGTCGAAACCGTGCGACCGAGCCCACGACTTGCGACGCCGGCTGCGTCCCCGCCGACGATCGACGTCGACATACAGCAACACCACCGCGCCGACGAAGCACAGCGCGGAGAGCGTGAACCAAAGGGGGACCATCCTAAGTAGCGTATCTGCTACCCCGCCCGAACCGAGAATGCGACCTGGTCACAACCACATTAAGGTTTGCTAGGACGCTGCGTGTCCGATCGGTTTGCCGGCCGAAGGGAAGTATGAAGTGTCAGGTCACGACGATTCGTTGCGTATCGACGTCCCCGTCCAGCTCAACGAGGTGAACGTCGTGTTCAGCGTGGCATCGCTGTCCTTCGAGGGTGACATGCCGGCCGTGCTCTTCCACGCGGGGATCGTCCTCGACGATGCCGCGGAATGGAAGGTGAAGCCGCGCGTGATCGTTGTGTTCCATACGAACGCGGGACACGCCACGCTCGACGATCAGACGTACAACGCCAACCGGCATATCGCGACCGGCAATCCGTACAAGCCGGTCATCGTCGACCTCGCGCGCAGGGGCGCGCAGGTCGAGCTTTGCGGCGCCACGGCGAGGGCCATGGGCTGGGGCAACGCCGACCTGATCCCCGGAATCAAGATCAACCGAAATGCCATGGCGAGGCTGACCGAGCTCGTGCAGCAGGGATACGTGAAGATTTCGGAGTCCTAGGCCCGTAGGGTTCGGCCATGGGCTACCAGGGCTACCAGCTGATTCGCGTCGCTGCGGCCGACGGCATTTGCCGGGCGACGATCGACAACCCCCCGATCAATCTGCTGGACGTGCCGCTGCTCAACGAGTTCGACCGGCTGGCGCGCGAGGTCGCGGCCGACGACGAGGTGCGCGTGTTGATCGTCGACTCGGCCGACCCGGAAGTCTTCATCGCCCACGCCGACGTCGGGCTGATCCTGGACCTGCCCGCGCACAAAACTGGAGAGGACGTCGGGCTGCATGACGAGCTGACGCAGTTTCACGCCATGACGGAGCTGATCCGGACCCTGCCCAAGGCCACGATCGCGGTCATCGAGGGCGTCTGCCGCGGCGGCGGCTGCGAGTTCGCGATGGCCTTCGACATGCGGTTCGCCGCGCTCGGCGCGGCGGTCCTGGGTCATCCCGAGTTGGCGGTCGGCATCATCCCCGGCGGTGGCGGCACCCAGCGGCTGCCCCGGCTGGTGGGCCGGGCGCGCGCCCTGGAAGTCATCCTCGGCTGCATGGACATCGACGCCGAGACCGCCGAGGCCTGGGGATATGTCAACCGGGCGCTGCCGGCCGACAAGCTGCGGCGATTCGTCGACAAGCTCGCGGCCCGCATCGCGTCGTCGCACGCGGTCGCCATCGCGAACGCGAAGCGCGCGGTCGACGCCGCCGCAGCCAACGACCTGACGACCGGCCTGCGCATCGAGGATCAGCTGTTCCGCGAAACCCTCGCGCAGCCGGCCGCCCGCCAACTACTGCAGGCAGTAATCGACGCCGGCGCCCAGACCCGTGACTTCGAGCTGGGCGACCGGCGCCGATAAGAACCCGCCGAACGTGCTCTGAGGGCGAAATAACCGCCCAATTCTCGCCGTGAGAGCACGTTCGGCGATCTGGGGATTAGCCCAGGATCAGCGCGTCCCCGTCGGGGCTGACATTCACCGGAATCGTGTCGCCGTCGTGCACCTCGCCGGCCAGCAGCATCTTCGCCAGCTGGTCGCCGATCGCCTGCTGCACCAGCCGGCGCAACGGCCGCGCGCCGTAGACCGGGTCGAACCCGCGCTGCGCCAGCCACTGCTTGGCCGGCAGCGACACCTCGAGGGTGAGGCGGCGCTGCGCGAGCCGCTTCTGCAGCTGGGCCAGCTGGATGTCGACGATCTGCACCAGCTCACCGGGTTCGAGACCGTGGAAGATGATGACGTCGTCGAGCCGGTTGATGAACTCCGGCTTGAACGCGGAGCGCACCGCCGCCATCACCTGCTCCTCGCTGCCACCCGACCCCAGGTTTGACGTCAGGATCAGGATGGTGTTGCGGAAGTCGACCGTGCGGCCCTGCCCGTCGGTCAGCCGGCCCTCGTCGAGCACCTGCAGCAACACGTCGAACACGTCCGGGTGGGCCTTTTCGATCTCGTCGAACAGGATCACCGTGTACGGGCGCCGGCGCACCGCCTCGGTCAGCTGACCGCCCTGGTCGTAGCCGATGTAGCCGGGCGGAGCACCGACCAGCCGGGCCACCGAGTGCTTCTCGCCGTACTCGCTCATGTCGATGCGGACCATCGCGCGCTCGTCGTCGAACAGGAACTCGGCCAGCGCCTTGGCCAGCTCGGTCTTACCGACGCCGGTCGGCCCGAGGAACATGAACGACCCGGTGGGTCGGTTGGGATCGGCGACCCCGGCGCGAGAACGGCGCACGGCGTCGGACACCGCGGTCACCGCCGCCTTCTGCCCGATGACGCGCTTGCCCAGCTCGTCTTCCATGCGCAGCAGCTTGGCGGTCTCGCCTTCCAGCATGCGTCCGGCGGGAATGCCGGTCCACGCCGACACCACGTCGGCGATGTCGTCGGGCCCGACCTCTTCCTTGAGCATCACGTTCTCGCGCGCCTCGGCGTGCGGCAGCGCGGCGTCGAGCTTCTTCTCGACCTCGGGGATGCGGCCGTAGCGCAGCTCGGCGGCCTTGGCCAGGTCGCCGTCGCGCTCGGCGCGCTCGGACTCCCCGCGCAACGCCTCCAGCTGCTCCTTGAGGTCGCGGACGATGTCGATGGCGCTCTTCTCGTTCTGCCATCTGGTGGTCAGCTCGGCCAGCTTCTCTTTCTGGTCGGCCAGCTCGGAGCGCAGCTTCTCCAGCCGCTCCTTGGACGCGTCGTCCTCTTCCTTTTCCAGCGCCATCTCTTCGATCTCGAGGCGGCGCACCAGGCGCTCGACCTCGTCGATCTCGACGGGCCGCGAGTCGATCTCCATCTTGAGCCGGCTGGCGGCCTCGTCGACGAGGTCGATGGCCTTGTCCGGCAGGAAGCGGGCGGTGATGTAGCGGTCGGACAGCGTCGCCGCGGCCACCAGGGCCGAGTCGGTGATGCGCACACCGTGGTGCACCTCGTAGCGGTCCTTGAGCCCGCGCAGGATGCCGACGGTGTCCTCCACCGACGGCTCACCGACCAGCACCTGCTGGAAACGCCGCTCCAGCGCAGCATCCTTCTCGATGTACTTGCGGTACTCGTCGAGCGTGGTGGCGCCGACCAGCCGCAGCTCGCCGCGGGCCAGCATCGGCTTGATCATGTTGCCGGCGTCCATCGCCCCCTCGCCGGTCGCACCGGCGCCGACGATGGTGTGCAGCTCGTCGATGAACGTGATGATCTGTCCGGCGGAGTTCTTGATGTCGTCGAGCACGGCCTTGAGCCGCTCCTCGAACTCGCCGCGGTACTTGGCGCCGGCCACCATCGAACCCATGTCCAGGCTGACGACGGTCTTGTCGCGCAGACTCTCGGGCACGTCGCCGGCCACGATGCGCTGGGCCAGGCCCTCGACGATCGCGGTCTTGCCGACGCCGGGCTCGCCGATCAGCACCGGGTTGTTCTTGGTGCGACGGGAGAGCACCTGCACGACGCGACGGATCTCGTTGTCCCGCCCGATGACCGGGTCGAGTTTGCCTTCACGCGCGCGCTCGGTCAGGTCGGTGGAGTACTTCTCCAGCGCCTGATAGGTGGCCTCCGGCTCGGGACTGGTGACCCGGGCGCTGCCGCGGACCTTGACGAACGCCTCCCGGAGCGCCTGCGGCGACGCGCCATGACCGGTGAGCAGCTTGGCGACGTCGGAATCGCCGGTGGCCAGGCCCACCATCAGGTGCTCGGTGGAGACGTATTCGTCGTCCATCTCGGTGGCCAGGTGCTGGGCGGTGGTGATAGCGCTCAGCGATTCTCGCGACAGTTGCGGTTGCGAGCTGGATCCGCTGGCCTGGGGCAGCCGCTCGAGCAGGCGCTCGGCTTCGGCGCGAATGGTCGCGGGCTCGACACCGACAGCTTCCAGCAGCGGCGCGGCGATGCCATCGTTCTGGGTCAGCAGCGCCAACAGCAGATGAGCCGGCCTGATCTCGGGGTTACCGGCGGCGCTGGCCGCCTGTAAAGCGGATGTCAGGGCCGCTTGCGTCTTGGTGGTCGGGTTAAAAGAGTCCACGACACCTCCGTTCGGGTATAGGGAAAATGCTTGTCGCGTTGTTCAACGTCGTCAAGGTTGAGTCTGTTCCGCTCAAGTTTAGATTTTTTCTGCTCGATGCGATAGGGGTCTTTGGTCCATGAATCAGACATATAAGGACCTCGCGCCGCCGCCGCGCAGGGTTCCGGCCGCCTTCCGGCTGGCCGAGCTGCTGCCGTTTCGGTGGCGGTACGTCTGGACGCTACTGGCGGTGGCGATCGCACCGATCGTGCTGTGGATCCACCGGCCCGCGGCCTTCGCCGCGGCGGCGGTGCTCGCCCTGGCCGGGATCTATGCCGTGCACCTGTCCGGCGCGCGGATGCGAATCGGATTGCTCAAGTGGGGCCGGGTCGCAACCGTCACCGGCACTGAAAAGCTCTCGCGTGCACAGCATTTCAACGCTCGCCTGCCGGTGGCACACGGATGGACGGTCACCCGGGAGCGCTGGAGCGGTCCCAACACCACGACCAAGGTGTCCTACACACTCGACGGCCACCGGGACGAGCTCGAGGCGCGTGGGCGCGGATACGTCGACGGGGTGATCCTGGCCGACGTGCGCAATCCGGCGCGGGCCCGCTGTGTGACCGCTTTCGCCTACGACCTTGACCGCGACGAGACCGGCAACTGGGTCGGCAGGCTGCGCCCCCGGGTGCGGGTGGGGATGGCCTGCTGGTTGGTCATCGTGGTCGGGTGGCTGGTCGCGGCAGGTTTGGCGGCCACCGGGACCGGCACCGACCTCGCCGACCACGGCCTGCCCACGAACGTCCCCAACTACGGCACCTTGCAGGTCAACGGGTCCGGCACCACGAAAACGATCCCCTGCAACGGCGGCTATCTCTCGGTGAGCGGCGTGAACAACACGATCACCGTGACGGGCCACTGCACCAGCCTCAGCGTGGCCGGCAAGGGGAATCACGTCACGATCGACAGCACGGATGCGATCAGCACGGCGGGCACGGACAACGTCGTCACCTACCACTGGGGCTCGCCGAATGTCGCCAACACCGCAACGTCGAACACCGTCGGCCAGGGCTGACGTGCCTGGGCGAGCTTACAATCGGGCCCCGTGGGACTAGAGGACTCCGATGCGTTGCGGGTGCTGCGCGACGCGCTGGCCCCGGACGACTCGGGCGCCGGCGGCGAGCTCGTCCACCGCTTCTACACTCACTGGTTCGCAGTCGACGGCTCGGTGCGCGACCTGTTCCCGCCCGAAATGGACGCTCAGCGAGCCGCTTTCGGCCACGCACTGCACTGGGTCTACGGCGAGCTGGTGGAGCAGCGCGCCCAGGAGCCGGTAGCCTTTCTCGCCCAGCTCGGCCGCGATCACCGCAAATACGGTGTGCTGCCGGCACATTACGAGTCGCTGCGGCGGGCGTTACGGACAACACTGCGCGCCCACTTGGGCCAACATAGCCCCGGAGCCTGGACGGATGCCGTCGACGAAGCCGCCAACCAGTCGCTGAACTTGATCACCGGAGTGATGAGCGGGGCCGCCGACGCCGAAGGGGGACCTGCGTGGTGGGACGGCACCGTCATCGAGCATCAGCGGGTCTCCCGGGACCTCGCGGTGGTGCGGCTGCGACTCGACCGCCCGATGCGCTATCACCCGGGTCAGTACGTCAACGTCCACGTTCCGCAATGCCCGCGGCGGTGGCGGTTTCTCAGTCCCGCCATCCCCGCCGACCCCGATGCCGGGATCGAGTTTCACGTCCGCCAGGTCCCCGGCGGCCTGGTCAGCACCGCGATCGTCAACGAAACCCGACCGGGCGACCGCTGGCGGTTATCGAGCCCACACGGTGGCTTACAGGTCGACCGCGACGGCGGCGACGTCCTGATGGTGGCCGGCAGCACCGGATTGGCACCGTTGCGGGCGCTGATCATGGACCTGTCCCGCTACGCGGACAACCCGCGGGTGCACCTGTTCTTCGGCGCGCGCTACCGCTGCGAGCTGTACGATCTGCCGACGCTGTGGCAGGTCTGTGCCCACAACCCCTGGCTGTCGGTCTCGCCGGTGTCGGAATACAACAGCGACCCCGCGTGGGCCGCGGATTACCCGGACGTCACGCCGCCGCGCGGCCTGCATGTTCACCAGATCGGCCAACTCCCCGAGGTGGTCACCAAATACGGCGGTTGGGGCGACCGGCAGATCCTGATCTGTGGTGGGCCGAAGATGGTCCAGGCGACCAAGGCCGCGCTGATCGCCAAAGGTGCCCCGGCGGAGCGTATTCAGCACGACCCGCTGAGCCGCTAGCCGCATGGCGCCGACCCGCAGCGCCCGGCTGCGCCGCGCTTGCGATCGCCGCTGGACCGATGGCGCCGACCCGCAGCGCCCGGCTGCGCCGCGCTTGCGATCGCCGCTAGGCTGACCGCGTGCATGTGGTGACCCTGCGCGACCCCACGTCATCGGTGGCCGCACAATTCGTGCCGGACGCGGGCATGATCGGCATCTCGCTGACCGACTCCGGAGTGGAGTTGCTCGGTCAGCGGCGCGGCTTGGATGCCTACATCGAAGCCGGCAAGACCATGGGCATCCCGATTCTGTACCCGTGGGCAAATCGGCTGAGCAGCAACACTTATACGGCCGAGAAGGTGACCGTCGAGCTGACGCCGGGTGAGAACGGGGTACGGGCCGACCCCAACGGCTTGCCGATCCACGGCACCCTGGCCGCCTACCCCGGCTGGCGAGCGGTGGCGGAATCGGCCAGCGAGCTGACCGCCGAAGTCGACTTCGGCGCCGAGCCGCGGCTGCTGGCCAGCTTCCCGTATCCGCACCTTTTGACGGTATCCCTGCGGCTGGCCGGGCGGACGCTGACGGTGCGCACCACCGTCACCGCGACCGGCAAGACCGCGGTCCCGCTGTGTTTCGGATTTCACCCGTATCTACGGGTGCCCGACGCGGCGCGCGGCGAGTGGATCATCGAGACGCCGGCGCTGCGGCAGCTCAGTCTCGACGAGCGCGGCCTGCCGACCGGTGGCTACATGCAGCAGCCTGCCAGGAAAGAGCCGTTGGGCGACAACACTTTTGACGATGCGTACGACCAGGTGGCCGATGGCGCGGTGTTCGCGGTGTCCGGCGGCGGGCGCCGGCTGGAAGTGCACTTCGAGCAAGGCTATTCGGCGACCCAGATCTTCGCCCCACCCGGCGAGGACCTGGTCTGCTTCGAGCCTATGACCGCACCGACCGACGCGCTGAACCGCGGCGGTTACCGCACCGCGCGCCCCGGCGAGCCGGCGGTCTCGGTGTTCTCCATCCGGGTCTAGCCTCATGCGTCCCGAGGTCGAGCAGCTGCTGCAGCGATGGAACTCGGTGCTGTCACTACTCGACGAGCAGGTCGAGCGGATGCGCACCGAGGCCTTCGCGGTCAGCGATCAGACCGGCACCGTCGAGGTAACTGTCAACGGTCAGCTGCGGCTAGTCGACTTGCGCATCGATCCTGGGATTCTCGGCCTCGGCGCCCAGGAGGTGTCGGAACGAATCAACGAAGCCCTGAGCGAGGCAACAGTTTTCGCGAATGAAAACGTCGATGCCGAAGTGGGCGACCTGGAGAACCGGGTTGTCGAGGCGCTGGCGAAGCTGCGGGATTTACCGCCGGCGAAGTAACGGCTCAGGCCGTCCACACCCGCGGCTCTTCGCGGTGCGCGGTGGGCGCCACCAACTCCGCCTCGCCTTCGGCGTCGATGGCGTAGGGAAATATCAGTCCAATGGCCACCCCGTCGCGGTGTTCTACGGTGATCTCGATGCCGTCCCGATTCCTTTCGGGCAGAGTCACATTCAGTGCTACCGCGGCGGCGCGCAGGCTGTCCTTCAGATCGGCGACGGCGCGCCACTGCGCGGCGAGCTGATCGCCGATCGGAATATCCTGGCCGCGGGGATAGTTGGGCGCAATGGCTTGGCGCTCGCCCTCATTCGATACCGCGAGCGTGAAGGGCAGGAACTCCCCCGCCGACGCGATGCGCGCCAGCGCGAAATCGACGGCAGCGTCGACCAGGTCATCGAGATCGGCTTGCGCTTCTGCTGTCACGTTGTCGCGCCAACCGGCCATGTGTTTGAGGGTAGCCTGAATCAGGACCTCTTTCGAAAGGTGCGGGGGATGGCGGGGAATGAGCTACGGGCCTACTGTGCGGGGTTGACGCACGCGTCCAAAGTGGCAACCGATGCGGCCGACGAGATCGAGGGCATGCGTGCCCGGCTCGGAACGCAGCTGAACAGCCTCGGCCGCACCTGGACGGGACAGGCGGCCAGCGCGTATCTGAGCATCTGGGCCGAGATCAACGACGAGTGCGGCGACATGCTCGGCGACTTGCGCTGGATCGGAGAATCGCTGTCCGCGGCCGCCGCGGCCTACGCGAAAATGGAAGACACCGGGGCCAACGCACTCGGCAGCATCGCGCCCCCGGTGAGCGGGCTCTGATCGTGGCGCGGCGCACCGTCAACGAGGCAGAGCTGGTGGATGCGGCCGACGCATTGCGGCAGTTCTGTCAGACGATGAAGGACCGCCTGAACGAAGTCGCCACCGATTTGAAGGGCCTGCAACAGACCTGGGAAGGCGTGGGATTCGACGCGTTCCTCGAGCGTCTGCAGCATTGGCAGCGCTGGGCCGACGAGATGAGCGAGGTGGTGTTCGACATGCACCTCAATGCGCATATCGCCCACCGCAACTACGTGCACAACGCCGAGGTCAACACCGCGATGTGGGGCGGATAGCGGCCGGACTGTTGGTCGGCAGGTTCGACGGCCCGAACTCCGAAGGAACAGCCTTGACACGCAACGACTTCGGGAACGGATCGGGCAACGCGGCGAGTTGGCCGCGGTCGGCAGGCTCGTCCATGGGCACATACAGGGCGCCCTCGTCGTAATAGGTCGTGCCCTCGGACGGCAAGTAATCACCGACCAAGGGGAGATATTCACTGCCCAGCCAGGTCCACCAGGTCGGCGGGTCCGGCAAGCCGAGGATTCCGTCGGCGCCGCGCAGGGTGCCGCTGCGGTCCCAGCTGAGATCCGAGGGTCCGGACAGTTTGTGGTTGCGCAGCACTTCGCCGGTGGCGAGCAAGCTGCCGCGTCGTCGGGCGTACTCGACGAAGAAGCGCCGCACCGCGTTTCGCCACCGCGGTTCGTCCAGCGGCTCGGCCACCATCCTGAGATGGTCGACCATGTTGCCGCCATACACGTTCGAGTACAGTCCACCGTCCAGGCACGGCAGCGTCGCGCTGAACCAGGCTACATCGGAATAGGTGGAGACGAATTCGTCGTCACCATCGCGGTCCAGCCGGTGCTGATAGGGGTGGTAGCTGCCAAACCGGCGTGGAAGCGCCTCGGGCAGAAGCTTTCTCGCCAGCTCGAGCCAGATCCTGGGTGCGTTGCGTGCCGATTCCGGTGAGTACCAATGCAGGTCGAGAATGCGGATCAGCTCCGATGCCGGGCGCGGTACTTTTCGGGCCCGTTTCGCGCCGAGGATGTCCTCGGTCTGCTCGTCGATCGCCACGCCACCCGCAGCGATAGCCAGCGCCTTGGCGAGGCGCCGAGCCGGCTTGACCTCGGCGGGATTACTGCCCTCAACGACGACCTGCCAGCTTGTGGTGGGCTCCAGTACGTGCGGCACCACCTCGTCGGGCACATCGTTGGGATCGACCTCGTAGGGCCCGAACACGGTGAATGCGTAGCTCTGCGGCCTGCCCCGTAACAGGCTCACCTCGTGATCACCGCGCTCGCCGACGGTCAGGCCGGGAATGGTTGCGACGATCGCTTCCAGCTCGTCGTCGTCGATGCTGGCTGGGGCATAGATGGTGAGGTCGTAGGACATTGCGTCGAGGCTCCTGATCAGGTGACTAACGCCTGACCCCAGGCTGCCATAGACTCAACCGCCAGGCGTGAGAGTGGGGCGGGGCTACCGGTGACGGACGTCGATCCAGAGTTGTTTTACGACGCGGCCGCTGCCTACAAAGAGAACAGCGACCACACCGCGGCCGCGCTGAACAAGCTGACCGGAGTGGACGCCGCAAACGGGGCCGGCACGCACGGGGTCGGCCCGCAGTGGGCGACGGCCTACGACGCCGCGGCCGACGAAGTCGGGCAGGTCGCCTACCGGCTGGTGAATGCCTTCCACAACCTGGGCAGCCTGCTGCGCCAGGACGGGGTCAACCACGATGAAACCGAAGAGGCCTCGACGCTCAACCAGCGGGACGCCTACGGGGCGCCGATCACGCCGCCGGGTGAGTCCGCGGGGACCTTCATCGACGCCGCGGTGAAGGTGAGCTCGGTCGCCGGGGGCGGCGACCCCGAGCCGCCGCATTGGGATTTGGTCCGGAGCCAGATCACCGACGGGTGGCCTGACGGGCACCCCGACCACGTGCTGGCGGCATCGGCGGCGTGGGAGACCTTCGGTCATGATCTGGTGGGCATCGACGATCAGCCGGGGCCCGAGGAACAACGGCTGATCGTCGACGTGGAAGCGGCCGAAATCGCCTTTGTGATAGACCGACTCAACGAAGCGCGCATCGTCAGCACCGATATCGCGGGCGCATGCGGCGACATGTCGCGCGCGGCCAAGGATTACGGCAACGAGCTCAAATCGGTCAAGGACGACATGGCATTTATCGTCAAATGCCTCTACCTGATCGTGACGGCCCTGGATGCCTACCCGCCGCAATTGCACCTCATCGCCGAAGCCATCAAGAACACGTTCATCGCGACGGCGGTCACTCAGATCAACGGGCTCAACGCCGCACTGCGCGTCACCGCCACTTCGTCGATGAAGGACCTGGGAGTCGCAGCCACCGCGATGGGCACTGCACTGCCGGCGGTCAAGTCGATCCTGGCGCTGGTGCCGCGCAGCGTAACCCCCACGCCGACGCAGCGGGTCAACGACAACCGGCGCAAGGGCCGTCGCGCCGAAGAGATCGCCGGCATCGACCAGACCACAAAGCGACCGATCCAGGTGACGGACCCGAAGACTGGCGCCCGGAGGACCCGGATCCCCGACGAAATCGATGACGAAAACCACGTAGTACGCGAAGTCAAGAACGTCCAAAAGCTGGAAACCACTCAACAGATCCGCGACATGGCCCAGTGGGCGCGAGACAACGGCTACAAACTTGTCATCGTGGTGGACAAGGGCCGCACCGACGCTGGCACAGTGGAGCAGAGATTGAGAGACGACTACCCGGGGCTGAATGTGACGATCGACGCGAGCCAGAACCTGTCATGAACAAATACGGTGATGACCCCCAGACCTGGCCGGAATGTCGACAGGCGATGAAGCGCGAGCTCGACGAAGCCGGTATCCCAGAAGACACCGTGTGGGAATTGGTCAACTCCCGCAACGACTATCCGGAAGCCGTACCGATCATTGTCGACTGGCTAGAGCACCTCGACGAGCGCGTGCCACCCGATGAGGACCGCCGTGCGTGGCGGGCGGGGTTACTTCGAAATCTGATCACCAAACACGCGAAAGGCAACCGCGCGGCGGCCGATATCTTGTTTCACCAGTTCGAAATTGAGCCTCCGCTGACCAACCTGGAACTCGAGGCCGCGGGCTTTGCACTGGCCCAGGTCGCGGACCGCTCCGACTTCCCGCGAGTGGCTGCCCTGATCCGGTCCGAGCGAGATTTTCCTACCAAGTCAGTACTGGTTGAATGGCTCGGCGGAATCAAAACCGAAGAAGCCAAAGATCTTGCTGTGAGCCAACTCCCGCACCCCGGCATGCGAATCCCGGCGATGCGCGCCCTGGTCCGCCAGAAAGCCACCGGGGTGCGCGACGCCGTCGCTGCGTACCTGGACGACGAACACGAAGTCTTCCGCAAGGAAGCGCGTAAGACCCTCGACAAACTCCCGGCGGACTAGCGTCCCTTGCGGGGCTGCCACACCACCAGCGCCGTGCTCTTGGGTACCACCGCGAGGTCGCGGCGCTGGTTGCCCCGCAACACGGCTATCTCGTCGGCCATTTCTTTCAGCCGCGACTGCAGCGCCTCGACCTGATTGGTCAGCTCGATAATGCGCTTGATGCCGGCGAGGTTGACGCCCTCGTCCTGCGAGAGCCGTTGCACCTCGCGCAGCAGGTCCACGTCGCGCTGCGAATAACGCCGTCCGCCACCGGGAGTGCGGGTCGGTGTCACCAGCCCGAGGCGATCGTAGGTACGTAAGGTCTGCGCATGCATGCCGGCCAGCTCGGCCGCGACCGAGATCAAAAAGGTGCGGGCATCCTCTCGCTTGGAGTTTTTTGCCATCAGCGGTTACCCGCCCATCCCGCCCGCGGATTGAACCCACTGGCGCGCTCGGCCTCGGCATACACCTCCAGCGCCTCTTGCGCAGCGCCTTCCAAGTTGGGTGGCACAGCGACTTTCACGGTGACCAGCAGGTCTCCGCTGCCGCCGCTGCGCTTGGGCACACCGCGTCCGCGCACCCGCAGGATCCGGCCGTCGGCGGTTCCCTTGGGCACCCGCACGCCAACCTTGCCGTCCAGCGTAGGGACCGAAAGCGTTGACCCCAAAGCCAATTCGCTGAAGCTCACTGGAACCGTCACGGTGAGATCGTCGCCGTCGCGGCTGAAGACCTTGTCCGGCCGCACATGCACCGTCACGTAGAGGTCGCCCGACGGCGCACCGCGCAACCCGGCCTCACCCTGCCCGGGCAGTCGAATCCGTTGTCCGTCTTCGACACCGGGAGGGATTCGCACGTTGATGGTGCGGGTGCGAGTGGTGACGCCGGTGCCTTTGCACTCGTCGCAGGGGTGCTCGATGATCGAGCCACTGCCCCGGCAGTCGGTGCAGGGCTCGGAGAAACCGAATGCCCCCTGGTTGCTGCTGACCACGCCGGCGCCGTTACAGGTGGGACATACCTTCGGACTGGTACCCGGACGTGCCCCGCTGCCATGGCAATTGGTGCATGGTGCCGGGCTGGTCAACCGCAACGGCATCGCGACGCCATTGGCGGCCTCGACGAAATCCAGCTCAGTCTCGGTTTCCAGATCGTTGCCACGCCGGGGCCGGCTGGGACGACCGCTCGCGCCGCGTCCGAACAAGCCGCCGAAGAGGTCGCCGATGTTGGTGCCACCGCTGCGGCCCGCGGCGTCGAACAAATCGTTGAGATTGAACTCGGCGCCGTCGCCGCCCACGTTGAAACCACCGAAGCCGCCGGTGTCGAACCGCCGGCCGCCAAGGCCACCACCGGCGAAGAGCCGGCGGGTTTCGTCGTACTCCTTGCGCTTGGCCGGATCCGACAGGACGTTGTGCGCCTCCGACACCGCTTTGAACCGTTCACCGGCGGCGGGGTTGTCGGGATTCGCATCCGGATGCAGATCGCGCGCCAACTTGCGATAGGCGCGCTTTATCTCTTCGGGGCTGGCGTCGGAGGAGACGCCAAGCTCCTTATAGAAGTCCTTTTCGACCCATTCACGCTGGGCCATGTCGCGTCACCTCCCCTCACCTTTCGCTATTCCTGTTGTGCTGATTCTGTGCCTCAATCACCGGAGGTGTCGGTATTTTCGTCGGTGTCGCTCGCGGCGGGGGCCGCGCTCGGCGAGGCGCTGGCTTCAGCGCCGTCACCCGAGACCGTGTCCACGACACCAACCAGGGCGTGACGCAACACGTTCTCGCCCAGTTTGTAGCCCTCGCGCATCACCGTGCCGATCACCGGTTTGGAGCCCTCGCCGCCATCACCCTCGTGCTGAACGGCTTCGTGTAGCAACGGGTCGAAATCTTCGCCCTCGGCACCGAACGCCACCAGACCGAGTCCGGTCAGCGCGCTCATCAGCTTGTCGGCAACCGACTTCAATGGGCCGGACTCCAGGTCACCGTGCTTGCGCGCACGGTCGAGATCGTCGAGGACGCCCAGCAATTGGCTGACAACGGTGGCTTTGGCCCGATCCGCCGCGGCCTGCTGGTCGCGCAGCGCCCGCTTGCGGTAGTTCGCGAAGTCGGCTTGAACCCGTTGCAGGTCGGCGATCAGTTCGGCCGCCTTGCCTGCCTCCTCCGGAGTTTCGCCGGTGAACCCTTCGGAAGCTGCCCCGCCCGGCGCCCCTGCTGTTTGGGGGCCGGGTGGGACATTCCGTACTTCTCCGGTCTCGGGATCAATCCGCCGTTTGTCGGTGACAGTTACCTGCTCTTGCGGATTTCCTTGAGTCACTTGGACTCCCGGTCGTCGTCGACCACCTCCGCGTCCACGACATCATCAGCGGAGCCGGATGAGCCGCCGGACTCGGCGCCGCCGGCCTGTCCGCCGGCCGCTTGAGTGGCTTCGTAGATCGCCTGACCCAGCGCCTGAGACTCCTGGCCCAGCTTCTCCATCGCCGTCTTGATCGCGGCGATGTCGGTGCCGCCCAGCGCTGACTTGGCCTCGGCGATCGCGCCGTCGACCTTGGCCAGCGTGTCCTCGGGAACCTGCGACCCGCCTTCGGCTTCGCGCTGCTCCTTGATGAACTTCTCGGTCTGGTAGACCAGTGACTCGGCCTGGTTGCGGACGTCGGCCTCTTCGCGACGCTTGCGGTCCTCCTCGGCGTGCGCCTCGGCATCCTTGATCATCCGGTCGATCTCCTCCTTGGACAGGCCGGAGCCTTCCTGGATTTTGATCGTGTTCTCCTTGCCGGTGCCCTTGTCCTTGGCCGTGACGTGCACGATGCCGTTGGCGTCGATGTCGAAGGTGACCTCGATCTGCGGAACACCGCGCGGAGCCGGCGGGATACCGGTCAGCTCGAACGAGCCGAGCAGCTTGTTGTGCGAAGCGATTTCGCGCTCACCCTGGAAGACCTGGATCTGCACCGACGGCTGATTGTCATCGGCCGTGGTGAAGGTCTCCGACCGCTTGGTCGGGATCGTGGTGTTGCGCTCGATCAGCTTGGTCATCACGCCGCCCTTGGTCTCAATGCCAAGGCTCAACGGTGTGACGTCAAGCAGCAGAACGTCTTTCACCTCGCCCTTGAGGACACCCGCCTGCAGCGCGGCACCAACGGCCACGACCTCGTCGGGGTTGACGCCCTTGTTGGGCTCCTTACCGCCGGTGAGCTCCTTGACCAGCTCGGTCACCGCGGGCATGCGCGTGGAACCACCGACCAGCACCACGTGGTCGATCTCGGACACCGAGATGCCGGCGTCCTTGATGACCGACTGGAACGGCTGACGCGTGCGGTCGAGCAGATCCTGGGTGATGCGCTGGAATTCGGCGCGGGTCAGCTGCTCGTCGAGGAACAACGGGTTCTTGTCCGCGTCGACGGTGATGTAAGGCAGATTGATCGAGGTGCTCTGCGAACTCGAGAGCTCGATCTTGGCCTTCTCGGCGGCCTCACGCAGCCGCTGCATCGCCATCTTGTCCTTGGTCAGGTCGATTCCGCTGGTGCCCTTGAACTTGTCGACGAGCCACTCGACGACACGGTCATCCCAGTCGTCACCACCGAGGTGGTTGTCACCACTGGTGGCGCGGACCTCGACCACACCCTCGCCGATCTCGAGCAACGAGACGTCGAAGGTACCGCCCCCGAGGTCGAAGACCAGGATGGTCTGTTCCTTCTCGCCCTTGTCCAGGCCGTAGGCCAGGGCCGCCGCGGTCGGCTCGTTGACGATGCGCAGCACGTTGAGGCCGGCGATCTGGCCGGCTTCCTTGGTGGCCTGACGCTGGGCGTCGTTGAAGTACGCGGGAACGGTCACGACCGCGTCGGCGACGTCCTCACCCAGGTACGCTTCCGCGTCGCGCTTCAGCTTCTGCAGAATGCGGGCGCTGATCTCCTGAGCGGTGTATTTCTTGTCGTCGATCTCGATGGACCAGTCGGTGCCCATGTGCCGCTTGACCGAACGGATGGTGCGGTCAACGTTGGTGACCGCCTGGTTCTTGGCGGGCTGGCCGACGAGCACCTCACCGTTACGCGCGAACGCGACGATAGACGGTGTGGTGCGTGAGCCCTCGGAGTTGGCGACGACGACGGGGTCGCCACCTTCCAGGACTGCAACGACGGAGTTGGTGGTCCCGAGGTCGATACCGACCGCACGAGCCATAGTGATTCCTCCTGATGGTGTAGAGCTTCTTTGGTGCCACTATGCTGAGTGAACCCCGCTCAAGCCTGCCCTTGATGGTGCCGGCCTGTCAACCCATTATTGAGTCTGGTTCACTCAACTTGTCGATCATCCTAACGATTGGTGTCGCGACCTTGTTCCCGGGGGGCTTACGATTTTCCTGAAGGTCGCGATTAGCCCGGTTAACAGGCCAGACGGTTCCGATCGCAAATTCACCGTGTCTTTAAAATGACGTTCTTGTTAATTAGGCATGCGTAGGACAACCGGTTAGTAGCGTTCGCACTGAGTTGTACATCTGTCCCAGTCCCACCACGAGAAGGGCGAGGCGCCATGGCTGCTCCGCGGGTCGTCGTTACGCGTCGCGCAACCCCAGACTGTTGTTCCCAGCTGCGATGAAGGCCGGGCGTTCGGCATCGCGGTTGGCGTGGTGGCACGAGTGGGCCGCGCCGCTGTGGATCGGCTGTAACTTCACCGCCTGGACGCGCCTGTTGATCCGCAACCGATTCGCCGTGCACTGGAGCCGCTGGCACTACGCGGTGCTCTACACGGCCCTGTCGGTCGTCAACTCTTTCCTGGGGACGTGGCAGAACATCGTGTTCGGCAAGCGAGTCGCCGACACGGCAATCGGACACGCGCCGATCTTCATCATCGGGCACTGGCGCAGCGGCACCACCATGCTGCACGAGATGATGGTGCTCGACGAGCGTCACACCGGTCCGACGACCTACGAATGCATTGCGCCGCACCACTTTCTGCTGACCCAGCGGTTCGCCCGTTTCGCCGAATTCCTGACGTCGAAACATCGCGCCATGGACAACATGGACATGAGCATGGCGCACCCCCAGGAAGACGAGTTCGCCTGGTGCATGCTGGGACTGCCCTCGCCCTACCTCACCATCGCGTTCCCGAACCGGCCCACCCAGGACGAGCATTACCTGGACATGGACAAGCTCAGCGCCAAAGAACTGGAAACCTGGAAGCAGACCTTTTTCCGGTTCGTTCAGCAGGTCTATTTCCGCCGCCGCAAGGCAATCGTCCTGAAGAGTCCGACGCACAGTTTCCGGATCAAGGTGCTGCTGGACATCTTTCCGCAGGCGAAGTTCATCCACATCGTGCGGGATCCATACGTCGTATATCCCTCGACCGTCAACCTCTTCAAGGCGTTCTCTCTGGTGCACGGGCTACAGCGGCCGACATTCCAGGGGCTCAATGAAAACGTCCTGTCCAACTATCTCGACCTGCATCGAAAGTTGGACGAAGGGCGCGAGTTCGTCGACCCGTCAAGGTTTTTCGAATTGCGCTACGAGGATCTGATCGACGATCCCGAGGGGCAGTTGCGCAAGATGTACGAGCACCTGGATCTGGGTGACTTCGATCGGTACCTGCCACGGCTGCGGAAATACCTGGACGCCAAGGCTTCCTACCGGACGAACAAGTATGAAGTGACGGCCGAACAGCGCGCGATCATCGCGGAGCGCTGGGCCGAGGTCATCGATCGCTACGGCTACGGGGTGGTGGCCGACGATGCTGGAGTTGAACAGGTAGCGATCGCAAGCTGATTCAGCGGGAGGCGACTTCCTCGATCAGCGCGAGGATGGCGCGGGTAGCCGCGCTGGTCGACCGGGCCGCGGACGTGGTGACGAACAATCGCCATTCCAGGTCGTAGTCGCTGACGCGCAGCGTCGCCAGGCCGAAATCGTCGATCTCGTCGAGGATGGTCCAACTGAGAAAGCCGATCCCGAGGCCGTTGCGGATGTAGGTCGCGGCCGTGCCGAGGTCGGCGACCTCCACCGCGACGGTCCGTTCCACGCCGGCGGCGGTGAACGCATTGTCGATCACGGTTCTGGTGCCGTATCCCGGCGGGCTGTCGACGAACGACATTCCTTCCAGCTCGGCCAGCGGCACCGAATCCCGTTGGGCCAGTGGATGATCGGCGGGCACGACCAGAAGCAGCGGAACGGCCGCCACCAGCCGGGCGTTCAGGTCGGCCGGCGGCGGCCCGGTGAAGACCAGAAAGGCGACGTCGAGATCGCCGTCGCGCAGCTGGCGGGCGAGGCCGGCCGATCCGGCGCTGGCGGCACGCAAGTGCACCGTGACTCCCGGATGCCGGGTGTGCAGTTCGGCCAGCACCGCGGGCATGTCGATCACGCTGATCGACGTCAGAATCCCCACCGTGACGGTGCCGCGGATCGACCCGCGGGTGGCGTTGACGGCATCCTTGGCCGCGCGGGCGGCATCCAGGGTTTCGCGGGCGCGGGGTCGCAGCTCCTCTCCCGCCGGAGTCAGCTCGACGCCTGCCGAACCCCGGACGAATAGCTCTGCGCCGAGTTCTCGTTCCAGGGCCTTGATCGTCGCCGACACACCCGATTGGACGACATGCAACTTTTTCGCGGCCTCGGTGAAGCTGCGGTGGTCCGCGACGGCGAGGAAGTACTCAAGATGACGCAGCTCCATGCAGCAATTATCACCACCCGTGCTAGTAGCCATCAGAACATTTCGTTGGTCCTGATGCCGCAGGTAAACGTAACGTCGACGACGTCGAGCGTGCCTGACGGCCCGTCGACCGCCCCCACCCCCAACCTTGCTGGACGTGCCAATGACTCTGCAAGCTCCCGCCCTGACCAGGACCAGAACGCGCTGGTCGTCTCCCTCCACCGATGATCAATTCGTCGTCGAGAACCCCGCGACGGGCCGAACCGTCACCGTGGTGCAGGGAGCGGGGCCCAACGAGGTCGACCAGGCGGTGCGCAAAGCCCACGCCGCACACCTGCGCTGGAAGTTGCGGCCGGCCCGGGAGCGCGGTGCCTATCTGCGTCAGATCGCCGAGGTCATCCGCGCGCATGCGGACGAACTCGCGATGCTCGAGTCACGGGAAATGGGCAAGCCGATCGTCCAGGCGCGCCAGTTCGACCTCGAAGCGGCGATCTCCATCTTCGAATTCTTCAGCAGCATCGTGGAGAACCTGCCCAACAAGGCGCGCGACCACGACACCGTCCTGGACGTCACGACGCTCGAGCCGTACGGCGTGATCGCGGCCATCGTGCCGTTCAACTGGCCGCCTATCCACACCGCCGGAAAGATCGCTCCGGCACTCGCGGTCGGTAACGCCGTCGTGCTGAAGCCACCGGAGCAGACGCCCTCGGTCGTGCTGCGCATGGTGGAGCTGATCCAGTCGGTGCTGCCGGACCGCGTGGTGCACGCGGTGCCGGGCAAGGGCGAGGTGGGTGCCGCACTCGCCGGACATCGCCTGGTGGGCAAGGTGTCCTTCACCGGGTCGCCGCGGACGGGTTCGGCCGTGATGCGCAACGCCGCCTGCAACCTGACCCCGACGCTGATGGAACTGGGCGGCAAGAACCCGTTGATCGTGTTCGACGACGCCAACATGCACGAGGCGCTGATGGCCGCCATCGACGGTGGCTTCTTCAACCAAGGCGAGGCGTGTACCGCGTCGTCGCGAATCCTGGTGCAGGACAAGATCTATAAGGAGTTCTCCGCGAAGCTGTGCAAGGCGGTGACAAAGCTGCGGGTGGGTGACGGAGCCGATCCCGCGACGGACGTCGGGCCGTTGGTCACGCGCGCGCAGCAGAAGCAGGTGCTGGACTACCTCAAACTCGGGGTGGCCGAGGGCGCGCGTATCGCCGCCCAGGCGCCGCTGCCCGACGATCCTCGCCTGGCCGACGGGTTCTATGTGTCGCCAACCGTGCTGACCGACGTGACTCCGCGGATGCGGGTCGCCCGGGAGGAGATCTTCGGACCGGTCGTCACCCTGATCCCGTTCACCGAAGAGGGTGAGGCGGTGCGAATCGCCAATAGCACTCCGTTCGGACTGGTGGCGGCGGTGTTCACCCAGGACGGCGACCGCGCGTTGCGGGTGAGCCGGCAGATCCGGGCCGGCGCCGTCTTCGTCAACAACTATGTCCGGATCGCGATTGGCACCGGATTCGGCGGGGTCGGCCACAGCGGATTCGGACGCGAGCACGCCGAGGAGACGCTGGCCGAATACGGCTACACCAAGACGATTCGGTGGGCCGCCAAGCGCGATGAGCTGCCCTACTGGACCGCGGCCAGCCGCGTGCTGGAGACCTGAGGACAACCCGGTGCGGACCATCGCACTCGAAGAGCATTACGCCACAGCGGGATTCCTGCGCGGGCCGGGGAGCTGGCTTGTCTCGCGCGCGGGCGTGATCGAGGCCATCGCCGATCTCGGCGACGACCGCATCGCCGCGATGGACGATGCGGGTATCGATCTGGCGGTGCTGTCGCTGGCCGCGCCCGGCGTCGAGCAGCTGGACGGCTCGAAAGCCGCCCCGCTGGCCCGCGAATGCAACGACGAACTCGCGGCGGCGGTCGCCCGGTACCCCGAGCGCCTGGCGGGCTTCGCGAGCGTGCCGACCAGCGCGCCCGACGCGGCGGCCGACGAATTGGAGCGGGCGATGCGCAAGCTGGGCTTCCTGGGCGCGGTGATCAACGGGCACAGCCAAGGTCGCTATCTGGACGACCCGTTCTTCGAGCCGATTCTCGATCGCGCGGCGACGCTCAACGCTCCGATCTATCTGCACCCGACCATCCCGCCGGCGGGTGTCATCGAGTCCAGCTATGCGGGGTTCTCCCCCGAGGTGACGTTCGCATTCGCCACGGTGGGGTGGGGCTGGCACATCAACACCGCCACACACCTGCTGCGGCTGATTCTCGGTGGCGTGTTCGACCGCTACCCGCAGTTGCAGGTCGTGATCGGGCACATGGGTGAGGCGACGTCGTTCATGTTGCCGCGCTTCGACGCCACGCTGACGCCGGAACTGACCGGACTCGAACACCCGGTCAGCACCTACCTGCGGCGCAACGTGCACTACACCTTTGCCAACTTCAACGACGAAGCGACATACGCCAATCTGGTCGCTCAGGTCGGGATCGACCGAGTGGCGTTCTCGGCCGACTACCCGTTCGGGTCGATGAAGGCCGCCCGCGCGTTCCTGGATGGGCTCCCGCTGAGCGACGACGACCGGGCCAGCATCAGCCATCGCAACGCCGAGAAGCTGCTGGGTCTATGACTTAGCCCGGCTCGTCGACGTCGTGGCCGCCGGCGAGGTCACCGCAGTCGACGATCTCGACGTCGTGGCGGCCGCGCAGATACGCCCCGGCGCCGTTGTCTCCGGAGATCCGGGCCAGCACCTCGGGCCAGTGCCGGCGCGCGATCACCACCGGATGCCCGGGCCGGTCGCCGAAGTACGCGCGCGCCAGTCCGGTGTCGGTGACGCGGCCGAGCACCCGCGCGACGACGTCGGGCCCCACATCGGGAGTGTCGATCACGTGCACCACGGCGTAGTCGGCACCCATCCGGTCGGCCTCGGCCAGGCCGGCGCGCACCGACGCGCTGAGCCCCTCGTGCCATTGCGGCGCGGTGATGGCCGTAACGCCGGGCGGGGCCGCTACCTCGGCGGCCCCCAGGACCAGGACGACGTCGGAACATCCCCCGTCGCGCAGCGCCCCGACCGCGATGTCCAGCCAGCCGTCGACCAAGACTTTTGGCTTCCCGTACCGGCGGCCGGCACCGGCGGCCAGCAAGACTCCGACGTGGCGTGGCGGATCGGTGAACTGCGGTAACCGCACTCTCCTATGATGACATTCACCTTCTCGCTCACCGACAGCCCAATGGAGCGATATGACTCAGGATGTGCAAGGGGCGGCCAGCGCCCCGGCGCCCCGCTATGCCGGGACCCGGGTGCAGCGGGTCGAGGATGGCCGGTTGCTGACCGGCCACGGCACCTTCGTCGACGACATCTCGCGGCCCGGCATGCTGCACGCCTGCTTTGTGCGCAGCCCGTTCGCCCGTGCCCGGATCAACGGTATCGATGCCGCCGCGGCGCTGCAGCTGCCCGGCGTGCATGCGGTGTTCACCGCAGCCGACCTCAACGCCGAAGTCAAGGAGTCCTGGCACGCCGTCGCCGGTAAGGACGTCGCGGACACCCCGCGGCCACCGCTCGCCGAGGGCGAGGCGAAGTTCGTCGGCGACCCGGTCGCGCTGATCGTCGCCGAGAGCCGCTACGTCGCCGAGGACGCGCTCGAACTGGTCGACGTCGACTACGAGCCGT
Source organism: Mycobacterium sp. 050128 (assembly GCF_036409155.1). Taxonomy (NCBI): domain Bacteria; kingdom Bacillati; phylum Actinomycetota; class Actinomycetes; order Mycobacteriales; family Mycobacteriaceae; genus Mycobacterium; species Mycobacterium sp. 050128. The sequence continues at coordinate 939,521 of NZ_JAZGLW010000001.1, forward strand.
TGCCCGCGGTTTCCGACTTCACCGCAGCGCAGACCTCCGACGTGCTGGTGCACGAGAGCTACGCCGACAACGTCGCGGGCGGGATGGGCGGCGCGCCGCCGGACGAAGCGATCTTCGGCTCGGCTGCCTACGTGGTGAAAGAGGAGATCTACCAACAGATTTACGCGCCGGTGCCGATCGAGACGCGTGGCCTGGTGGTCGAGTGGGTGGCCGCCACCGGAGAGCTGACCATGTGGGCGTCCACTCAGACCCCGCACGAACTGCGCGCATTTTGTGCGCGCTTGTTAGGCATTGCAGCACAACGGGTTCGGGTAATCATGCGGGACACCGGCGGCGGCTTCGGCCAGAAGGTCGTTCCGATGCGCGAAGACATGTGCATCATGCTGGCCGCCCGCAAGGTTCCGGCGGCGCTGAAGTGGATCGAGGACAGGCGCGAGAATCTGATGGCGGCGGGACAGGCCCGCCATGTCAACGGCACCGCCCGGATGGCGTTCGACGAGGACGGCAACATCGCGGCCGCCGACATCGACTTCATCCAGGACATCGGCGCATATCCGACGCCGTATCCGGTGTTGACCACCGCGGCCATCGGCATGTTCTTCCCGGGGCCCTACCGCGTGCCCAAGGCCAGCTTCAACTACAAGACGGTGTTCTCCAACACCAGCGGTCTGGCCGCCTACCGCGGCCCCTGGCAGTACGAAACACTGGCCCGCGAAATACTTCTCGACGTCGGCGCCCGCAAGATGGGCCTGGACCCCGTCGAGCTGCGGCGGCGAAACCTACTGCGTCGTGCTGAGATGCCCTACTTCAACCCCAACGGCATGCCCTACGATCACGTCGCTCCGGCCGAGACTTTCGAGCAAGCCGTGAAAATCCTTGACCACGAAGGCTTTCGCAAGGAGCAGCGCGAGGCCCTGGCCCAGGGCCGCTACCTGGGACTCGGGCTCTCGGCGTACATCGAGCCCACCGGCGCGGCGACCGGTCACCTGGCCACCGAAGGCGCCGCGATGACGATGGAGCCGACGGGCAAGATCAACGTCTATGTGAACGGCGGCTCGAGCGGAAACAGCTTGGAAACCACCGTGATTCAGCTAACCGCCGATGCGCTGGGCGCGGACATCGACGACGTGGCCACCACCCAGGGTGACACGGCGATCACCCCGTACGGCGCGGGGACACAGGGCAGCCGCAGCGGGCCGATGACCGCCGGGGCCGTCGAAGAAGCCGGGGCGATCCTACGGCGAAAGCTGGTGGCGCTGGCCGCACACCAGCTCAAGGTCGCCGAATCCGAAGTGGAGCTGGCACATTCGACCGCGACTGTGCGCGGCGACTCGTCGAAGAAGCTGACCTTCGCCGAGCTGGCGTACACCGCCTACTACGCACCGCAGCAGCTGCCGCCCGGGACGTCATTGGAGGCCACGGCCCGCTACGTCGCCAAGGTGCCGATCCTGTGGTCCAACGCGACTCATGCCTGCACCTGCGAGGTGGACATCGAGACCGGCAAGGTCACGCTGCTGCGCTACATCGTCAGCGAAGACGTCGGGCCGATGATCAATCCCGCGATCGTGGAGGGCCAGATCGCCGGCGGAACGGTGCAGGGCATCGGCGGCGCGCTGATGGAGGACATGGTCTACGACGACGACGGCAACCCACTGGCAACAACTTTCGTCGACTATCTGCTGCCCACGGCCACCGAGGTGCCGCCGATCGAGTTCGGTCACGTCGAGATCCCCGGCCCCGGGCCGGGCGGATACAAGGGCGCCGGCGAGGGTGGAGCGATCGGCTCGGTGCCGGCGGTGATCAACGCGATCAACGACGCGCTGGCGCCGCTGGGAGTGGCGATCACCCGGCTGCCGGCCAGCCCGGCGTCGATTGCCGCGCTGGTGGCCGAGGGGAACCGATGAAGCCCGCGACGTTCGACTACCACCGGCCCGACACCATCGAAGAGGCGGTGGGTCTGCTGGCCGACCTCGGCGACGAGGCGAAAATCCTGGCCGGGGGGCAGAGCCTGATACCGATGCTGTCGATGCGGCTGGCCTACTTCGACCATCTGATCGATATTTCCCGGCTCAGCGAATTGCAGGGCATCGACCTTCGGAACAACGAGCTGTGGATCGGCGCCGGCACCACCGAGGCCAAGGTGGGAGCGAATCCACTTGTCCGCCAATCTGTTCCACTGTTAACAGAGGTGACGCCGTTCATCGGACACTTCCAGATCCGCAATCGCGGCACCCTGGGCGGCTCGATCGCACACGCCGATGCCGCGGGCGAATACCCGGCCGTCGCGCTGACGCTGGACGCGACGATGGAGGTACTTTCGCCGCGCGGACGTCGCGAGATCCCCGCCGCGGACTTCTTCGCCGGCGTGTGGGAGACCACGATGGAGTCCGACGAAGTGCTGACTGGAGTCCGCTTTCCCGTGTGGAACGGCAGGTCCGGGTTCTCGATGCACCAATTCTCGCGTCGTCACGGCGATTTCGCGATCGCGGGCGCGCTGGTCGCGGTGGCACTCGATGGGGACGACCGGGTTTCGCGCTGTGCGATCGGCTTGCTCGGACTGGGCCCCACACCGCTGCGCGCCACCGCCGCCGAGCAGGCGTTGATCGGACGGACGGTCGGCGACGTGACCGCCGAGGAGGTCGGTCGGGCCGCGATGGCGGGACTCGACGCGATTCCGGTCGATCTGCAGGGGTCGGTGCCATATCGGACGAAGGTGGGCGCCACGATGACCGCGCGCGCCTGGACCCAAGCCGTCGAAGAAGCCACGGGAGCACGCCATGCATGAACGATCAGTCCGCTTGTCGGTCAATGGGACTCCGGTCGTCGCCACCGTCGAGCCGCGCATGACGCTGGCCGACTTCCTGCGTGACAAGTGCGGGCTGACCGGCACCCATCTCGGCTGCGAGCACGGGGCCTGCGGCGCGTGCACGGTGCTGCTGGACGGCGATGCGGTGCGGTCGTGTCTGATGTTCGCGGTGCAGTTGGACGGCATGGAGGTGACGACCGTCGAGGGCATCGCGGCGCCGGACGGCACGCTGTCGCCGGTGCAGTCGGCGCTGCGGGAATGCCATGGCCTGCAATGTGGATTCTGCACGCCGGGTTTCGTGGTGTCGCTCACCGCGCTGCTGCGAGACAACCCCGATCCGACCGACGAGGAAATCCGCGAAGGCCTGTCCGGCAACTTTTGCCGGTGCACCGGGTATCAGGGCATCGTCGCCGCCGCGCATCGCGCCGCCGAGATCGCGCGAGAGCCTCGGGAGACGCCGGAGCCTGCCGCCCAGCGATAACACTTTGCTATCGACGACGTTCCAAACGCGCGTCACCTCAGCACATTGCGCCGCCTGCTGCGTAGTCTGCTTCTGATATCTCCGAGATTCGGGAGCGACGCGTGCGGTTTTCGCAGAGGACACGGTGGAGTCTTGCCGGTGGAACCTTGCTGCTTTCGCCCGTATTGGTGATCAGTCCCATGTTGATCAACGGCTGTTCGTCCGTCATCGAGGGCAGGCCGGTCGCCGCGCCGGGCGCCGGGCCGACCGAACCCGCGTTTCCCGCACCGAGGCCGAGCGCCGCGCCGTCGAACCCCACCGGGATCCCGCCGACGACGCCGGTCAACCCGAACGCACCCGCCGGCGCCATCCCGCTGCCGCCCGACCAGAACGGCTACGTCTTCATCGAGACCAAGTCCGGCGTCACGCGCTGCCAGATCAACAAGGACAGCGTCGGATGCGAGGCACCGTTCACCGACTCACCCATGCAGGATGGTGAACACGCCAACGGCGTCCACATCACCTCTACCGGTTCCGTGCAGTGGATCTTGGGCAATCTGGGCGCCATTCCCACCGTCCCGATCGACTACAAGACCTACGACGCGCAGGGCTGGACGATCGAGGCTTCCGAGGCCGGTACCAAGTTCACCAACGGGCGCACCGGACACGGCATGTTCGTCAGCGTGGAGAAGGTCAACACCTTCTAACGCCGATCAGTACGATCGGTGCCGTGGCAGGCCCACCGGATGACTACAACAATGAGCCGACGCGGTACAGAGACGTCGGCAGGGGCAACTACCCGCCCGCCGGTGAACCGCCGTCCGCTCCCGATCAGCCCGATCCGGTCGAGCCCCAGCTCGACCCCTTCGACGAGACCGAGCCCACGCCCTGGTATCGCAAGCCGGCAGGGCTGATCATCTGGGGCCTGTCTGTTCTGATCCTGATCGCGCTGATCGTCTACGGCATCATCGAGCTGATCGGAGACCGGGGCACCGGTAACGCCCCCAGCACCCACACGACGACCACCACCACGTCGCCGACCACCACCAGCGCGACAACGACCCCCACGACGACGACGGAGCCGACCACCACGACCGCCACGACTGAGCCGCCGACCACGAGCACTGCGGTCGCGCCGGCACCACAACCGACTCGCCAAGAGCCGACGCGTCGGCGTCACTGGCCGTCGTGGCTTCCGTCGACGATGCCCGCCATCCCCTAACGAGTTGATTGCAATTAGGTCAAAGTTTGACGGCCGATCGGAACCTACCCGTGTGGGTCCCACCTCGGCCGACACCGCCCCGCTAGTCTCAGCGTCCATGGCAAGGCACGCGCCGGCAGACTACTTCGTCGACGACGAACCGACCGTTCTCATTCACTACGGCGACGACGAGCAGGCCGGCGCGCAGCCCGACCCTGACGATCCGATCCCCGGTTGGCGTAAACCGATTGCGTTGGCCGGGTGGGGCGCCCTCATCGCGGTCCTGATCGCGCTGATCGTCTGGGGCATCATCCAGCTCATGCATGGCGCCCCGCCGCAGGAGCCGGTTACCAACACCACCCCCGCGACCGCCACCACCAAGGCGCCCCGGCCATCGAGCACCGCCAGCGTGACTCCGCCGCGATCGAGTGAGCCGCCGGTCACCACATCCACCGACGCTCCGACGGCGTCCACCGAGGACACACTGCCGTCGACCGCCACAACCGCTGCGACCACGCCGTCGGGCGAGACGTACCCATTGCCTCAGCTGCCGTCGGTGATCACGCTGCCCCCGCTGCCCGGACTACCGACCGAGATCACGCTGCCGCCCGGTCTGTGAAACGGCCTCCCACCTAGACTCGCGGGAACCCACAGCAACATTTACGACATAGCACAGGGGAACGCCAGATGTCCGAGTCGCTCGGGTTGTCCATCGGGATGGCCAACCTGGTCGCGGCCCGTGCGGGTGGCGATGCGGTGACTCGCAGATCCGTGCTCACCCTCTTTGACCAGCGGGCATCCGAAGTCGGCCTGCCGGCGGAAAGTCCGGATCCGGCCGAAGCCGGACTGGTGATGCGGGGATTCGTCGAACGGGTCGGGGACCGCACTCCGCTGGTGGCGGCCGACGGAACGAAGTACCTCGGCGACGCGCTGACGGTCGAAGCGCTCGAGGCGATGGCCCGGACCGTCGACTACGGAACACCGGTCACGATCGCGGTACCCGCGTACTGGACGCCGGAGCAGTCCGCGGCGCTGCGTGAGGAATTCTTTGCCCAACCCGGCCTGGCGCCGGGCGGCGTACCGCCGGCGCTGATCTCCGATGCCACCGCCGCCCTCACCGCGCTGCGGGCCGAACCCGACTTCCCGACCGAGGGCATCGTCGCGTTGTGTGACTTCGGCGCCAGCGGCACCACCGTGACGCTGAGCGACGCCGGGTCGGACTTTTCGCAGATCGGGCCGTCGGTGCGGTACCGCGAATTCTCCGGCGACGGGATCGACCAGCTGATCCTCGACCACATGCGTGACGCCGCCCCGAGCGACACCTCCGGCGGACTGGCCAGCACGACACGGATGGGTTCGCTGACCCGCCTGCTCGACCAATACCGCGCTGCCAAGGAGCAGCTGTCGACAGCCACGGTCACCACGGTCCCTTCCGTAACCGGCGAGGATATCGAGTTGTCCCGCAACGAATTCGAGGAGCTGATCTCCGGGCCGCTGGACGAATTCATCACCGGCATCCAAAACATCCTGCAGCGCAACGAGATTCCGACCGAGCGCCTAGCCGCCGTGGCCACCGTCGGCGGCGGGGCCGCCATCCCACTGCTGGCCACCCGGCTGTCCGAACGTCTGGGGGTGCCGATCCGCACCGCACCGCAGCCTGCGTTCGCGGCCGCCCTCGGCGCGGCCAGCTTCGGTCAGCAGCACCCCTTGCCGGGCGCGGTGCCGAGTCCCGTCGTCGAGACCCCTACGCAATTGGCCGCCGCCGCGCCGGCCGACATGACCCAAGTCATGCCAAACGCCCGGATCGAAGAAGAGGGTCCGCTGGCCTGGTCGGAGGATGACGACGAGGAAGATCCCGTCCCCTACACCGGCCCCGAGCACAGTGGCCAATACGTCCGGGACGCAATGGATTTCGAGGACGACGATCCTTACGCCGCGCCGCCGTGGTACAAGCGCCCCGCCATCGTCGTGAGCCTGGTCGCCGCGGCGGTGGCCATACTCATTGCCGTGATCTTGGCGTTGACCCTCGGCGAGGAGAGCCCCCGCCCGGTGCAGACCCCGACGCCGACCCAGCCGACCGCCCCGCCGCCCGAGCAAACGGTGACCGTGACCGAGCCGACCGAGACGGTGACCGCCCCACCACCACCGCCGTCGACGACCGCGACCAGCACCGAGGTGCCCACGACGACTTATCAGCCGCCGCCCACCACGACCTATCAGCCGCCTCCCACGACGACGGTCCCGCCGCCCACCACGACCGTTCCGCCGCCGCTGCCGACCGAACGGGAGCGGCTGCACTGGCCGTGGCGGCGCTACTGAGGCGCGATGTTGGCGCCGTGTGCGGCGAAGTCGGCGACCATCGCCTCGGCGCTGCGCACCGCGGCGCGGCACGCCTTGGTGGTGAACGGGTCGTTGAGCGGATGCTCGGCCCGGCGGCGCCAGCGCTGCGCCGCGGCGAACGCCGCCCGCGGCCCTTCCTGCGGGTCGGCATTCCCGGGGTCCAGGCCTAGCCTACTGGCCGGCCGGGTGCCCGACCCGCCGATGATCCTGCGCAGCGACGCGAGCTCTTCGTCGTTCAAAGATGTTGGACGAGAGGATAATTGGCTGAGCAGCCGAAGCTCCTCGAATGCGTGCGTGTCGGCCAGCAGCGGGTCGATGTCGGCGATGACGTAGGGCGTCGCGACGATCGGGAACGCCTCCACGAACCGGCGCAGCGACACCAGCGCGGTGTGTGCCTTGAGCATGTCGGAGCGTTGCGCGAATTGCTGATCGATGACCTCACGCAGCGCCACCAGCCCGCTGCGCTCCAGCAATTCGTCGGCCAGCCCCGCCGCGTCGGCGACGCCGGTGGCCAACACCGCAAGGGAAATCCGCAGTCCGAACATGCCGAACCGGTCCAGCAACTGGGCGCGGGTCGCTGCGTCGACGGGCAGCGGGCTCTCGACACGAACAAAACGGTCCACGCTCAGCATGGCCTTGCTGAGTTCGGTCTTGTCGGCCGCGGCCAGCTTCTGCAGGGCGATGAATTCACTTTGGCGCAGCGTGCGTGCGGTCAGTGCCAACAGCCCCGAGACCGGCACCACGGCTTGGCAGATGCCGGTCTCATTCATTTCCGTGGTGAACCGCTGCGCCACGTCGGCCGCCGACAGCATCGCGTCGATGCGGCCCGCCCCGATCTCGTCGGCCCGTGACGCCACGCCGATGATGCCCAGCGCGCCCGCGGATCCGCCGACGAGTTGCCCAATCTGCTTGAGCAGGGCGATATCTGCGGCGTTGAGGGTGCGCAGCAGGAAGACCACCGCGTCGACCCGCGGGACCCCGTCGGGGGGAACCAGCAGCCGCAGCGTGCGATCCGAGGCCTCACGCGTCAGCGACGACGTTCCCGGGGTGTCGATGATCGTGGTCTCGACCAGCTCTTCGGCGGGCCACTCGACGTCCAGATCGGCCACGTCGGCCGGGTTAAGTGTCCGGAAGTCGAACGTCAGCCCGGCGCTGTGGTTGATCGGCACATTGGAATGTCTTCCACCCCAATGGTTTGCGGTGACCTTCGGGGTAGGACCGTGCCGGAACCAGGTCACGATACGGGTGGCCTCGGTGGCGTCGGTCGGGGCGATGTCTTGGCCCACCAACGCGTTGAGCAGAGTGGACTTTCCGGCCTTGAGGGTGCCGGCCAGGGCGACGCGGATCGGCTCGTTCAGCCGGGCGCCGATGCGGTCCAGTTCGTAGAAAACTTCGGGCCGGTTCCGGAACGCCGGCTCACCACGGTAGGCCTGGATGGTCCCGCCCAAAATCGCACGGACTCGATCGCTAGTGGTCACACCCGTCCTACGGTCACCTGTGGCATCAGTTTGTCCACATTGTCGGTGACCTGGTTCAGGATATTCAACTGCCGCTCGAGTTCGCGGACCTTGGTGTCGCGTTCGGCTTCTTCGACATGCGCCGCGGCGATGGTGGACTGCAGCGATTCGTTGAGCGAACGGGAGATCTCGTTGGCGATGTCGCGGTAATGGTCGCGCAGCGTGCGGTGGATGATCTTGAGCCTGTCGCGAGATTCCTTGCCCACCACGAAGGACACGTCGTCGACGAAGCGCCGCACATTCGTCTTGGCCTCGGCGCGCGCCCGCAGCAGCCGGTTCTCCTTGTCCTCCTTGTAGGCCATGCGGCCGAGGATCAGCCCGGCGCCTACCGACAACGGGTTGAACAGGCCGAGCCCCGCCACCGAACTCAACATGCCGATCATCACCACGCCGCCGTAGGAACCGCGCAGTCCGCTCACCATCTTCTGGCCCTTGCCCGCCGGCTTGGACTCCAGGTCGGACACCGATTTGAGCTGGCCGAAGTCCTCGCCCATCGCGCGTTGATTGAGCTCGGGCGTCAGCACCGAATCCAGCCCCGCGGCGGCGAACGAATTCGCCACCGCGTCGGCCAGCTCTTCGGCGCGTTGGTAGGCCCAGACGAAGTTGTCCCCGACGGCGGTGGCCACCCCTTCCTCGACGTCGCTGCCGATTTCGGCCCAATGCCGGGTCGGATCGCACGAATCGATCTGGCGCTCAATGTCCTCGGTGAGCGCGCGGAACCGGGCCCGCATGTCGTGATCGACGTCAGTGCTCAGGTCGGTGAAGCCGTCGTTGAGCACCTGCTGCCACAGGGCGGTCTGTTCCAGGGCGTCCAGCGCGTCACGCTTGCGCCGCTCCAGGTCTTCGGCGAGCCGGTCACGAAGCCCCGGATCGTTGACGACCGCGAGTTCCGAGCCCGCAGCCATCGTCAATTGTTCTGCCGCCGAACGGATATCGCGAAGGACCTCGTCGCGCACCCGGTCGCTTTCACGGGAGAGCACCCGCTCGCTGAGGAACTTCACGATCGACGGGAAATTGGATTCCTCGTTGGGTTCGGAGTCGTTCTGCGTGACGGCGTGGCTGCGCAGCAGCGACGAGACCGGCAGGATCGGTATCGACACACCGGCGCGCTGTAGGTGCCCGGTGTTGGCGGCGACGACGTCGCGCCAGTGCGGATAAAGGTCGGTCTTGGTGGCCGCCAACACTGAGACCGGGCAGATCCGATGCGCCTGACGGATGAACCACATCTCCGGTTCGGTCAATTCCTGGCTGGTGTCGCTGACCATGATCAGAGCGTCCGCGTTGGGCAGCAGTCCGAGCGTCGCCGACAAGTGCGGCTGCCCATGGCCACCCACGCCCGGGGTGTCGATGAACGCCAACCCGCCCTGCAGCAGCGGGCTGGGGGCGCCGATCTCGACGCGCAGCACTTCACGGTTGCCGGCTTGCGGCGCTCGGCGCAGATCGGTGTTGATCTCGTCGATCGGGATGTCGACGGGCACGGGCTCGCCGTCGGGGCCCGCGGCCACGATCAGCCGGGCCGACGGCGGGTCGCCGTGGCTGACGACGGTGATCACGACGGTGGCCTCGTCGTCGCCGACGCGCGCCACCGGCAGGTTGAGCAACGAGTTGAGCAGCTGACTCTTGCCCTGCTTGAGTTGCCCCGCGATGACCACCCGAATCTGCGGGTCGGTGATGCGCTCGCGAGCGCGCACCAGTCGCTCCTTGAGGTCATTGCGATCGTTGAGTTCCGCGATTGCGATGGTGTGGTCGATCAGCTCGACGATCACGCTGACGCGCCTCGGATCACTGGCTTGAGTCACCGCGGTTCCCCACTTTCTCGCATCTGTGATTACGGTATGCGCGCCAATCGGCGGGGATCAAAAGATCCCCGCCGATTCGCTGTGTCCGCGCGTTACCCGTGCGGGCCGCCGACGTGCGACGGCGACGCGTGGGGCTCCGGCGCGGGTGCGTGCACCGGGGCCGGGGCGTGCGGGGTGCCTTCGAACACCGACGGGCTGTGTGGCGCCGGAGCGTGCTCGACCGGGGCAGGTGCATGCTGCACCGGGGCAGGTGAATGCTCGATCGGCGCATGCTGAACCGGGGCCGGCGAGTGCTGCACCGGGGCCTGCTGCGCCGGCTCATGGATCACCGGACCGCCCACGCTGCCGTGGCCGCCGGCACCGCCCGAGCCTCCGCCCTGGAAGACCGGGCCGGGGTTCGACGGCGGCGTCGCGTGTCCACCGACACCGCCTCCGGCACCGCCGCCGCCCTGAATGACCGGGGCCTGTCCAGCAGGCCCGGCCGGGGCGTGAGCGCCGACGCCGCCACCGCCGGCGACACCGCCGCCGCCACCGAGCGTCGCGCCCTCCTGGCCGAGGATGCCGCCGTGGGCTCCACCGCCGGCACCCGCGTTGATACCGCCGCCGGCTCCGCCGGACGGGAACCCACCGCCGACGCCGGCCCCCGCGGCACCGCTGGCTCCGGCGTGGCCGCCTAGACCTGCGCCGCCGGTCCCGCCGACTTCAGCGTGACTGCCCAAGCCGGCGCCACCGGCAGTGGCCGCAGATTGCGGTGAGGCGTGGCCGCCCAGCCCGCCCTCGCCGCTCAACGAGCCGGTGCTGCGGGCGCCGCCGATACCAAGTCCAGCGCCACCGGCTGCGGCGGCACCGCCTTGACCGCCGACGCCGACACCCCCGAGCGGGCCGGCGACGTGAGGAGTGGCGGCACCGTTGAGCGCTGCGCCCTCGCTAGCGATCAACCCCGCCTGACCGCTCGCGCCCATAGCTGCGTTGCCGCTTACCCCCAGGGCCGCATTACCGCCTGCACCGGCGAGTGTGCCGGCATTGCCGGCACCCGCCAGCTGGCTGCTGGCACCGAGACTTGCCTGGCTCGCCAGAGCCGCCTGGCCGCCGAAGCCAGCTTGACCGACCACGTTGCTGCCGCCGGCAAGTCCACCGCCGGCACCCAACGCGCCGCCCGCCTGACCGCCGGCACCGAAGCCCGCCTGGCTCGCGATACCAGCCTGGCCGCCCAGACCCGCCTGGCTCGCCATACCAGCCTGACCGCCCAGACCCGCCTGGCCACCAGCACCGAAGCCACCACCGAGCTGGCTGCCACCGCCGAAACCACCACCGGCTTGGCCGCCAAAGCCACCACCAACGCCAGCCTGACCACCGGCACCCAAGCCCGCCTGGCTCCCCAGACCAGCCTGACCACCCAGACCCGCCTGACCGCCGGCACCGAAGCCCGCCTGGCTCCCCAGACCAGCCTGACCACCCAGACCCGCCTGACCGCCGGCACCGAAGCCCGCCTGGCTCGCCATACCAGCCTGACCGCCCAGACCCGCCTGGCCACCAGTACCAGCACCGAAGCCACCACCGAGCTGGCTTCCAGCACCGAAGCCACCACCGGCTTGGCCGCCAACTCCAGCACCGGCGCCGAAACCGTCACCGGCTTCACCCCGCAGACCAACACCCGCGTGGCCCGCGGCGTCGCCGCCAAATCCGCCACCGCCGTTGAATCCAGCACCAGCACCGACCGCGGTGCGACCACCAAGACCAGCCTCACCACCAAGACCAGCGCCGCCACCGAACCCAGCGCCACCCTCAAGTCCACCGCCGGCCCGCAGCCCAACACCCTCACCGAAACCAGCGTGGCCACCAAGACCGCTCTCACCACCAAGACCAGCGCCGCCACCAAACCCAGCGCCACCCTCAAGTCCACCGCCGGCCCGCAGCCCAACACCCTCACCGAAACCAGCGTGGCCACCAAAGCCGCTCTCACCACCGACGCCGATGCCGGTGCGACCACCCAGGCCGACCTCACTGGCCAGACCGAAACCGGTATGTCCGCCAAAGCCGCCACCGAGGCCAAGGCCACTCTCGCCGCCGAGACCAAGGCCTGCGCGGCCGCCGAATCCGGTCTGTGCACCCAAACCGATGCCCGTCAGGCCGCCGCCGCCGAGACCAAGGCCCGTGTGTCCGCCAAAGCCACCTCCAAGACCCAGGCCGGCGTTGATCCCAACGCCCAGACCAAACTCGCCGCCGAAGCCGGTACCGAAGCCGGTGCCATGGCCGAATTCGCCGAACCCAGGCCGGTCACCCCAACCATGTCCCCAGCCAGGTCGGTCGTCACCCCAACCATGTCCGAACCCAGGCCGGTCACCCCAACCATGTCCCCAGCCGGGCCGGTCGTCACCCCAGCCATGTCCCCAGCCAGGCCGCCCGTCACCCCAACCATGTCCCCAGCCGGGCCGGTCGTCACCCCAACCATGTCCCCAGCCAGGCCGCCCGTCACCCCAACCAGGTCCGAAACCGGCACCATACCCGCCGGTGCCGGGACCAAAGCCCCAACCGGGCTGCAGGCCAAACCCGCCGTACCCGGCGCCGTAAAGTCCGCCATCGACAGCACCGAGCAGTCCGCCCCCAACGTCGCCGACAATCGCGCTTCCCAGGCCGAGAACCGCGCCGGCGCCGTCGGCAACCGGGGCAATCGCGTCACCCACCAGGGCGCCCGCGTCCTGGGCAACTTCGCCGACAAGGCCGGCGGGACCGTACCCGTAACCCGGGTCGTAGCCGCCATAGCCTTGGTCGTAGCCATAGCCGTCATAACTCGGGGCAAAGCCGTACTGGTCGGTCAGCACTTGCTGCAACCCCCCGATCGGGTCGCCCGCGCCAAGGGGCACACTCGGGAGAGCGCTGGCCACTGCGGAAGAGAACTGCTCCGGAGCCACGTTGACCAAGCCTGCGTCGGTCATGGCTTGCCCGGGACCCGCGACGAAAGCGCGGGCCGCGTCCGGGTTGCCAAACAAATCCTCGATGTATTGGATCAGCCGGTCCATGATTGATTCCCCTCCAAATCCCCTGCGCCGGATCGACCGGCGTTCTGCAATACACGCTATGGATTCCACCCCTGCCCGGAATCGGGGACGGATCCCCCAGCTGATCGGTGCCCCATCGGGATCCGTGGGGGCATCCCGTTAGGGGATTAGGGGATATGCGGGGTAACCCCAAGGCGCCACAAAAGACCCCTATCGGACAGTGTTAGCGCAGCTCGGGGCCGCAGGATTCGACTGCGGCAGCCGAAGAATCAGCCGTGCAGGCCGAAGTCGTGGTGTTCGGGCGCGCCGGGGTGCGGGTGGGTGACCTGGTGATCCCACAGGCTTAGATCGTGGGCCGGGACTCCCTCGTAATCGACCGGGTGATCTGGCGTTTCAGACCCCGTGAGCTGCACCGATGCCCCCGGAGAGTCAATGCCGAAGGGCCGCGGATCGGCCAACGGCGGGACGGGTGCGAGGGTCGACGGCGGATGGATCACGCTGCTCGCCGGCCCATGCGAATCGACGACCCCCGTGGGGGCGTGCGGCGTGAATGCATCCAGGGCGGCCGCCGCCGCGCCGCTTGCCCAGACGTTTGCGTGATCGGGGGCGGGCACGCCCGAGGCAGGACCGGCGGAAGTGCCCATCGACAGCGAATCCGTCACCATTGGAATCAGGTTATTCACATCGGCGCTGGTCACATCGGTAAGATGGGCATCCGCGATGGACTGCGCGGGGTTGGCCGCGTACCGCGCCGCAGCATCGGGGTCGCGCACCAGCGAGATCACGAAGTCGAGCAGTGAGTTTGCCATCGGGCACACCTCCTCGCCGTTCGCTACCCGTGCCGGCGGCATCCACAGGGACCGCCCAGTCAATTACCACGATGCTATCGGCCCGACCCAGCGCTGTGATCGGTGCACAACCCACCAGCCGCCCGTTGGCATTAGGGGGTGTTGCTTTAGGGGAATCGCGCGGCTACGGGGATGGCTACCCGGATACGGGGGTTGGTGCGGCTATGGTGAAAAAACTGCTCTTGACCACCAGCGCAGCACCGATTAGGGGGACTCGACGTGAGCGACTCCCCTATGTTCGAAGAAGTCATCCGGGCCCTGGCGGACGCGTCGACGACTCCGGTCAAGCTCGTGATCGCTGGCGGTATCGGGACCGGCAAGACCACCGCCCTGGCCGTCGCCCGCGACGCGCTGCGGGGTGCCGGGCTGACCGTGCTCACCCGCCCGCCCCAGGTCGGCGATCCGCCCGACGCCGCGCTGGTGATCGATGACGCTCACCTGCTGTCCGAGCCCGAACTGCTCAGCCTCACCGAGTGCGTCACCGACCCGCGGACCACGGTGGTGGTGGCCGCCGAGTCGCAGGAGCGCCTGCGGGATCTGACCGTGGCGATGGAACGGGATCGACCGCCGATATCGGTGGGCCCCCTTCCCGTCGACGAAGTCCTTCTGGCATGCACCGCGGGAATCCCGTTTCTGGTGCACGCAACGTCCGAGGGCACGCACGCCCCGGCGCAGGCAGCCACCTTCGCGCTGATCGCGCGATTGCGTCGGCTCGACGAATCCGACCTGGACACGCTTCTCATCATGTCGCTGGCCCAAGAGCTAGGAGCAGCTGATGTGGCTGCCGCACTGGGCATTTCGGCGACAGACGCACGCCAGCTGGTCGATCGGGCCCGCGCCAGCGGGCTGATCGAGCCCTCGCACTCCCCGGAATTCCTTCAGCTGGTCCACGCCGCCATCGCCCAGATCGTCGGCAATGCCCACCACCGCGAGGTCGAAACTGCGCTGCTGCGTTCGCAACTGGACATGTCGACGGTTTCGCTGCCGTTCGCGTTGCGGCTCGCCGAACACGGACTCAAGGACAATCGGCTAGCGGCCATCCTCACCGGGCAAGCCGCGGAAGCACGTGGCGAATCTGCCAGGGCCGCAAGGCTTTACCAGGCTGCCGTTGAAGCCGGCGCTGAAGGGTTAGCATCGCGGCTAGCCGACGCGCTGGCCCGCAACGGAGACTGCGCCGCCGCGGCAGCACTGGCCGACGAGCTGCTGAGCTCACCTGATCCCGCCGAACGCGCTGCAGCGGTCCGGATTTCGGCCAGTGTTGCAGCCCATGAGGGCAACGCGAATCAGGCGGCGGAATTGTTCGGCTGGCTGGGCCCGCACCCGGACGCAGTGGTCGGGGCGGCCGCCGCCATCACGCTCGCCTCGACCGGTGATCTGGTGACGGCGCGTGCCGCGCTGCGCCTCAAGGACGCCGGCCCGCCGACGATGGCCGCCCGCACCGCGCGCAGTCTGGCCGAGGGGCTGCTGCTGACGATGGACCAGCCCTATCCGGCCGCGATGACGAAACTCGGCCAGGCCATCGCGGCCGAACAGACTATGAGCGAAATCATTCCGGACAGTCCGGCCGCGCTGGTGACCCTGGCCGCGATCCATGGCGGCGATCCGGTCCGCGCCCGCAGCGTGATCGGCCGCGCCGTGCGCACCGGCGGTGACGCACTGTTTGCGCCTCGGCACACCTTGCTGTCCGGCTGGATCAAGATGCAGGACGGGCAGCTGCCGTCGGCCAGCGCGGACGTCGCGGCGGTCGGTTCGGCGGGGTTGTTACACCGGCGCGACGCATTGTGGGCGGCGGCCCTGCAGACGGCGATCGCGCGTCGCAGCGGCGATACCGGCACGCTTCAAAAGCATTGGTACACAGGCATGGAGGTGCTGTCCGAGTACTCCATCGACCTGTTCGCGCTGCTGCCGTTGGGCGAGTTGTGGGTGGGTGCCGCCCGGATACGGCAGGTCGAACAGCTGCGCCATGCCCTGGATCAGGCGTTCACCCTGCTGGAATCGCTGGGCAATCCGATCTTGTGGTCAATCCCACTGCATTGGGCCGGCGTGCACGCGGGAATCCTGGCTAACGCGCCGGATTTGGTTGCCCCGCACGGGCAAGCCCTCGGTGCGTCGGCCGGATCCAGCACCCTGGCGCAGGCTCTGTCGGGTTCCGGCCGTACCTGGCTGCGGGTCCTGGCCAACCAGGTCGACGCCGACGAGGTCACCGCGTCGGCCCGGGCGCTGTCGCATGTCGGCCTGACCTCCGACGCCACCCGGCTGGCCGGGCAGGCCGCGCTGCAAACACCCGACGGCAAGGTGTCCGGCGCGATGCTGCAGCTGGCCCGGGATCTCAAGTTGGGCGCGGCCCCGGGCGACATTTCCACCGGGCTGTCCCGCGACGAGCCCGACGGCGCGGCGCCGTCGCCGTCCCATCAGCCAACCTCGGGATCGCCGCTGTCACACCGCGAACGCGAAGTCGCCGAACTCCTACTGCTGGGGATGCCATACCGCGACATCGGCGCCCAACTGTTCATCTCGGCGAAGACCGTTGAGCACCACGTCGCCCGTATTCGCCGCCGGCTGGGCGCTGGCTCACGCTCGGAAATGTTGTCTATGTTACGTGCCATGCTGGCCCCGGAAGGCTAAGCCGCAGGTCAAAGGCTTTCGCGAAGCTCAGTTAGGGCAACCTTTCTCGCGGCGTTAGCAGCCCAGATGTCACTATGAGCTAGCAAAGATCGAACGGATTTTCGTTGAGCGACGATGCAATGGGGAGAGACCTTCGGTGACCACGCAAACGATCATCAGATTGGTGTTGGGGCTGGGCCTGACCGCGATCGTGGCGTTCTTCGCACTCAAACGCGTCTGGTGGCTGTACCGGCTGGTCATGTCCGGACAGCCGGTGAGCGGTCGCACCAACGACATCGGCACCCGCATCTGGACGCAGATCGCCGAGGTATTCGGTCAGCGCAAGCTGCTGAAGTGGTCGATCCCCGGCCTTGCGCACTTCTTCACTATGTGGGGCTTCTTCATCCTCATCACGGTGTACATCGAGGCATACGGCACTCTGTTCCAACCCAACTTCCATATCCCGATCGTCGGCCGCTGGGATGCACTGGGTTTCTTGCAGGACTTCATTGCGCTCGCCGTGCTGGCCGGCATCATCACGTTCGCGATCATCCGATTGCGCAGTGAGCCAAAGGAACACGGCCGTTCGTCACGGTTCTACGGCTCCCACACCGGCGGCGCTTGGCTGATTCTGTTCATGATCGCGCTGGTCATCATCAGCTTCGCGATCTTCCGCGGCTCCTCTGTCGTCACCGGCAACTTCCCGTACGGCCGAGGTGCGTTCTTCTCGCACGCCATGGGCGCACTCATGCAACCGCTGGGCGTGACTGCTAACGAATGGATCGAGACCTTCGCTCTGCTGGCTCACATCGCGGTGGCGCTGTTCTTCTTGATCATCGTGCTGCACTCCAAGCACCTGCACATCTTCCTGGCGCCAATCAACGTCACCTTCAAGCGCCTGCCCGACGGCCTCGGTCCGCTGCTGCCGATGGAATCCGGCGGCAAGCCGATCAACTTCGAAGATCCAGGCGAGGACGACGTTTTCGGTCGCGGCAAGATCGAGGACTTCACTTGGAAGGCGAACCTCGACTTCGCCACCTGTACCGAGTGTGGGCGCTGCCAGTCGCAGTGCCCCGCCTGGAATACCGGAAAGCCGTTGTCGCCCAAGCTCGTCATCATGGACCTGCGCGATCACTGGATGGCCAAGGCGCCCTACATCCTGGGCGAGAAGACCGCCGAGCCGCTGGAGGGTCTGGACCTCGAGACGGTCGAAGAAGAAGGCCACCACGTTCCGGAGTCCGGCTTCGGCCGCGTTCCCGGCCACGGACCCGAGCAGGTGGCGCGCCCGCTGGTCGGCACTGCCGAGCAGGGCGGTGTGATCGATCCCGACGTGCTGTGGTCGTGCGTGTCCTGTGGCGCCTGCGTCGAACAGTGCCCGGTGGACATCGAGCACGTGGATCACATCATCGACATGCGCCGCTACCAGGTGATGATGGAGTCGGAGTTCCCGTCCGAGCTGTCGGTGCTGTTCAAGAACCTCGAGACCAAGGGCAACCCGTGGGGCCAGAATGCCGGTGACCGGACCAACTGGATCGACGAGGTCGACTTCGACGTCCCGGTCTACGGCGAGGACGTCGAAAGCTTTGACGGCTACGAGTACCTGTTCTGGGTGGGCTGCGCCGGCGCCTACGACGACAAGGCCAAGAAGACCACCAAGGCCGTCGCCGAGCTGCTGGCCATCGCCGGGGTGAAGTTCATGGTGCTGGGCACCGGGGAGACCTGCAACGGTGACTCCGCGCGCCGGTCCGGCAACGAATTCCTGTTCCAGCAGCTGGCCGCGCAGGCCGTCGAGACGCTGGACGGGGTCTTCGAGGGCGTGGAAACCGTCGACCGCAAGATCGTGGTCACCTGCCCGCACTGCTTCAACACAATCGGCAGGGAATACCGCCAGCTGGGCGCGAACTACAGCGTGCTGCACCACACCCAGCTGCTGAACCGCTTGGTGCGCGACAAGAAGCTGGTGCCCGTAACGCCTGTCTCGCAAGACATTACGTATCACGACCCTTGCTACCTGGGCCGCCACAACAAGGTGTACGAGGCGCCGCGTGAGCTGATCGGCTTCGCCGGGGCGAACCTCACCGAGATGCCGCGGAACTCCGACCGCAGTTTCTGCTGCGGCGCCGGCGGTGCGCGCATGTGGATGGAAGAGCACATCGGCAAGCGCATCAACCACGAGCGCGTCGACGAAGCGCTGGCCACCAACGCCGCGACGATCGCGACCGGGTGCCCGTTCTGCCGCGTGATGGTCACCGACGGTGTCAACGACCGGCAGGAAGAGGCCGGCCGCAGCGGGGTCGAAGTGCTCGACGTGGCGCAGATCCTGCTGGCGTCGCTCGAGTACGACAAGGCGACGCTGCCGGAGAAGGGCACGGCCGCAAGGGAAGCTACGGAAAAGGCCGGCGAGCGGGCCGCGAAGGCCGAGCCCAAGGCCGCTGCCCCCGCCGCCACGGCACCGGCGGAGGAGGCGCCCGCGAAGACTGCGGAGCCCGCGGCCGCCGAGCCCGAGCAGCCCGCCAAGTCCGCAGCGCCGGCGAAGGGGCTGGGTATCGCCGGCGGTGCCAAGCGCCCCGGTGCCAAGAAGGCCGCGGCCCCGGCAGCAAAAGCACCGGCCGCCGCGGCCGAGGAAAAGACGGAAGCCAAGACGGAAGCCGCGCCCGCCAAGGGCCTGGGCATGGCCGCCGGCGCCAGAAAGCCGGGCGCCAAGAAAGCTGCCCCAGCCGCCGCGGCACCAGCGGCCGAAGCCACGCCGGAGAGCACGGAGGCCGCCGAACCGAAGGCCGAGGACACGACCGACGCCACCGAGGCTGCGGAACCCAAGGCGCCGGCCGCGCCCGTCAAGGGCCTGGGCATCGCCGCAGGGGCCAAGCGTCCGGGCGCCAAGAAGACCGCGGCGTCGGCGGCCCCAGCCGCCGAAGCGAAGGCAGAGGCACCCGCGCCCGTCGAGCAAAAGTCCGAGGCCAAACCCGAGCCGAAACCGGAGCCGTCCGACGACACCAACGGTGACGCGGCGCCCACAGCAGCCCCTGTTAAGGGGCTCGGCATCGCACGCGGGGCCCGCCCCCCGGGGAAGCGCTGATCACAGATTGGCCTCTATCAGCAAAAATCGGTAGACGGCGATGGCACCATTGGTGATGTGACCACTCACCAGGTGCCCGTGCACAGCCCCGGCCACCACCGGCAGCGGACCTTCGCGCAGTCGTCCAAGCTTCAGGACGTTCTGTACGAAATCCGCGGCCCGGTGCACCAGCACGCTGCGCGGCTCGAGGCCGAGGGCCACCGCATCCTCAAGCTCAACATCGGCAACCCGGCGCCATTCGGCTTCGACGCGCCCGACGTGATCATGCGCGACATGATCCAGGCGCTGCCCTACGCGCAGGGCTACTCGGATTCGCAGGGCATCCTGCCGGCCCGGCGCGCGGTGGTCACCCGCTATGAGCTGGTCGACGGCTTCCCGCGTTTCGACGTAGACGACGTCTTCCTGGGCAACGGGTGCTCCGAGCTGATCACGATGACGCTGCAAGCCCTGCTCGACAACGGCGATCAGGTGCTGATTCCGTCCCCCGACTACCCGTTGTGGACGGCGTCGACATCCCTGGCGGGCGGCACGCCGGTGCACTACCTGTGCGACGAGACCCAGGGCTGGCAGCCCGACATCGCCGACATGGAGTCGAAGATCACCGAGCGCACGAAAGCGCTGGTTGTGATCAATCCGAACAACCCCACCGGCGCCGTGTACAGCCGTGAAATCCTCACCCAGATCGTCGAGCTGGCACGCAAGCACCAGCTGCTGCTGCTGGCCGACGAGATCTACGACAAGATCCTCTACGGCGACGCCAAGCACATCAGCCTGGCCACGCTCGCGCCGGACCTGCTGTGCCTGACCTTCAACGGTCTGTCGAAGGCCTACCGGGTGGCCGGGTACCGGGCCGGCTGGCTGGCGATCACCGGGCCCAAGGACCACGCCGGCAGCTTCATCGAGGGAATCAGCCTGCTGGCCAACATGCGGCTGTGCCCGAACGTGCCTGCCCAGCATGCGATCCAGGTCGCCCTCGGCGGTCACCAGAGCATCGACGACCTGGTGCTGCCCGGCGGCCGGCTGCTCGAGCAACGTGACGTCGCATGGACCAAGCTCAACCAGATTCCCGGGGTGTCCTGTGTCAAGCCGGATGGCGCGTTGTACGCGTTTCCGCGGCTGGACCCCGAGGTCTACGACATCGAGGACGACGAACAGCTGGTCCTCGACCTGCTGTTGCAAGAGAAGATCCTGGTAGGCCAGGGCACCGGCTTCAACTGGCCGGCCCCCGATCACCTGCGCATCGTGACCCTGCCGTGGGCACGTGATCTGTCGGCGGCGATCGAACGGCTGGGCAACTTCCTGACCGCCTATCGGCAGTAAGCCGCCTCTACGGTGGAGCGGGTGACCCATTCGCACTCGCACAACCTGTCGTCAGGACCGTCCCCGCTGGGACCGCTGCCCGCCAAAATCGTCGTGGGGCTGTTGGTCGCGATCGGGATAGCCGTGATTGCCGGTGCGGTGTTGTTGTGGCCGAGCCGCCAACATGTCGACATCCCGATGCCGTTTCAGAGCGCGACCGGCGGGGCGGTAACCACCGAGCGCGCGCATGTGCTGTCCAGCGGGCTGGCCGACTGCGGCAGCCCATCGGCCAGTCAGGTGCTCACCACGGCTCCGCAGCCGGGGACGCCGGGCGCGGGACGATGCGTAGAGACCTTGGTCGCAATCGACTCGGGGCCGAATGCCGGCGCGAAAACCCTGTTGGAGTTCTCGCCCGGTCCCGGCCAGCCGCAATTCAAAGCGGACGACCACATCCGGGTGGTGCGCCAGGTCGACCCGCAAGGCGCCACCACGTACGCGTTCTACGACTTCGAGCGCGGCTGGTCGCTGGTGGGGCTGGCCCTGGCCTTCGCATTGGTCATCGTCGCGGTCGCGCGCTGGCGCGGGTTGCTGGCGCTGGTCGGTATCGTGGTCGCGTTTCTGGTGCTGGTGGTCTTCTTGCTGCCGGCGCTGCGTGACGGCGCGCCCGCGGTTCCGGTGGCCCTGGTGGCGTCGGCGGCGATCCTGTACGTGGTCATCTACCTCGCCCACGGAGTCAGCCTGCGCACCAGCGCCGCCCTGCTCGGCACTTTGTCGGCGTTGCTGTTGTCCGCCGGATTATCCTGGGGGGCAATCGAATTAGCGCATTTGACCGGGCTGTCGGATGAACAGAATTCGGCGGTCAGCGCGTATCTGGGCAGTGTGTCGATCAGTGGGCTGCTGCTCGCCGGATTCATCATCGGCTCGCTGGGTGTGCTCAACGATGTGACGGTGACGCAGGCGTCGACCGTCTTCGAGCTCGCCCATGTCGGCGGCAACACCTCGCGGCGGACGATCTTCCTGAGCGCAATTCGGGTGGGGCGCGATCACATTGCCAGCACCGTCTACACGCTGGTGCTGGCGTACGCCGGCAGCTCGCTGCCGCTGCTGTTGCTCTTCAGCGTCGCAAATCGATCGCTGAGCGACGTGTTGATCAGCGAGAGCGTGGCCATCGAACTCGTGCGCTCCGCGGTGGGCGGAATTGCGCTCGCGCTGTCGGTGCCGTTGACCACGGCGATTGCCGCCGTGCTGGCCAAACCGGGCGAGCTCAGCCCCGCTCCATCATCTCCAGCAGGTAGCCGCCATACCCGGACTTGAGCAACGTGCGAGCACGAGTGGCCAGCTCGTCGTCGTTGATCCAACCCCGCCGCCACCCAACCTCTTCGGGCACACTGACTTTCAGGCCTTGCCGTCGTTCCAGGGTGCGCACGAAGTCACTGGCATCGAGCAGCGAGTCGAAGGTTCCGGTGTCCAGCCAGGCGGTGCCGCGGGCCATCACCTCGACCGCAAGCCGGCCGCGGTTCAGATAGATCCGGTTGACGTCCGTGATCTCGTACTCGCCGCGTGCCGACGGCTTCAGGCTCTTGGCAATTTCGATGACGTCGTTGTCGTAGAAGTACAGCCCGGGCACCGCGTAATTCGACTTCGGCGTGGCCGGTTTCTCCTCTAGTGACAACGCCAGGCCGTCGGGGCTGAATTCGACTACACCGTAGGCCGACGGGTTGGCCACCCAGTACGCGAAAATCGCTCCACCGTCGATGGATTGGAAGCGATCAAGGCTGGTGCCCAGTCCCGGACCGTAGAAGATGTTGTCCCCCAATACCAAAGCCACCGAGTCATTGCCAATGTGCTTGTCGCCCAGGACAAAAGCCTGTGCCAGGCCGTCGGGGCTCTCCTGCTCGACATAGCTGAGGTTGATGCCGAACTGCGAACCGTCGCCCAGCAGTCGCTGAAAGCCGGCCGCGTCGTGCGGGGTGGTGATCACCAAAATGTCGCGGATTCCGGCCATCATCAAGGTGGACAACGGGTAGTAGACCATCGGCTTGTCATAGACCGGCAGCAACTGCTTGCTGATGCCCATCGTGATCGGGTGCAGGCGCGTGCCCGAACCGCCGGCCAAGATGATTCCGCGCATGTAGTGGCTCCTAAGTCCTAGGTGACGAGGTCGGCCTGGGTGAGTTCGGTGGCGGCCAGCGCCGACGCTAAGTCCTGATGACGGAACACCGACGTGACCTGGTCGTGGACAACGCGGAACGCCAACGCGCCGGGAGCGCCGCCCGCTTGTTCGGCGACCACGACGCCGTCGTGCACGTACATCTTGCCGAGTTCGGTGGTCGCGGGGTTGGAGGAGGCCCAGGTGCGCAGCGCTTCATGGCCCTGCGCTGCTCCGTGCGCGTCACCCAGGTCGATGTCGTCGCTGGATAGGGCCGCCAAGGTCTCGATGTCCGCGCTGACGAGAGCGTCGTGCCAAGCCAGCACGGTGGCAATCTCGGATGTGGTCATGGACTAAAAATTACCGTGTACCACTTCTCAGCACGTCGTTTCCCCGACGTTGCTAGAGAGGCGTGCGCTGCAGCCAGGTTTGCCAGACGACGTCGTCGCCGAACATCTCGATACCGGTGTCGCCGAGCTGAGTTCGACGCGCCATCGCCAGCAACAAGTCGGTGGCACCACCGCGTAGCGCCGCACTGCCCTTGCCGTGCTCGTGTGACCAGACGACGCCGCCGTCCGCGACGCTGATCGTCCATTCACCGGCTTCGCCCAGCCCGGGGTCGGTCGCGTGCAGGTGCAGGGTGTGGCCCTCTTCGAGCGGCAGCGGGGCGCCATTGCTGCCGGCCTGGACCGCGATGCGCTCGAGGAACTCGGTGATCCCGTCGGCCGCGACGGCGGGATCGAGGGTGAATTCGCGCCCGAGCGCGATGGCCGCGTCGGCGCGATGTACCGACGTCTCGTGCAGTCGGCGTCGGATCCACCAATTCGCTGGGCGCTCACCGAGAAAGGTCCATACCGGTGTCTGGACGCCGGACAGCTCGACGGCGTCGAGCAGGCGTTGGGCTCCGCCGTGCAACCAGGAGATCGCGTCGGCGGGATCCGGTGGCGGCTTGCCGCCTTCGACACTGCGGACGTCGGGCGGCTGGTCGAGTCGTTCGCGCACGATTTGGGCCGCCCAGCGATCGCCGCGGCCGACATGGCGGAACAGCTGCTTAAGGCTCCACTCCGAACAGGTCGGCACCGGCAGCGATTCGTCGACATCGCGGAAAAGCTCCGAAAAAGACCGGTTTTCGTCGACGAAGGCTGCGGCGTAGTCCACGCGATCAGGCTACTCGCCAAGGGTGCGATCTAGGGACGTCGCGCCCCGAGCCGGAACACCTTCCAGCCCGCCTGCGTCCAGCGCTCGACGTCCAGGCAGTTGCGGCCGTCGACCACGACGCGGGCCCGCACCCGGTCGGCGAGGTCGTCCGGGTCTAGATCGGTGAATTCCTGCCACTCGGTCAGCACCAGGACCGCGTCCGCGCCCTCGCAGGCCTCGGTCACCGACACCGCGTAGTTCAGCGTCGGGAACAGGCGGCGCGCGTTTTCCAGGGCTTTCGGGTCGTAGACGTTGACCGCGGCCCCGTTGAGCTGCAGCTGACCGGCGACGTTGAGCGCCGGTGAGTCCCGGACATCGTCGGACTCGGGCTTGAAAGCCGCTCCGAGCACGGCGATGTTGGCGCCCAGCAGCGAACCGCGGCACGCCGCGGTGGCCAGCTCAACCATCTTGGTGCGCCGGCGCATGTTGATGCTGTCCACCTCGCGCAGGAACGTCAGCGCCTGGTTGGCGCCCAGCTCACCGGCGCGGGCCATGAAAGCTCGAATGTCCTTGGGCAGGCAGCCACCGCCAAAACCCAAGCCCGCGTTCAGGAATTTACGCCCGATGCGGGAGTCGTACCCGAGCGCATCGGCGAGCAGCGTAACGTCGGCCCCCGCGGCCTCACAGACCTCGGAGACTGCGTTGATGAACGAGATCTTGGTCGCGAGAAAGGCATTGGCTGAAACCTTAACCAATTCCGCTGTCTGCAAATCGGTTACGAGGAAAGGCACACCGGCGGCGAGGATTGGTGCGTACAACTCGCGGATGACGATCTCTGAACGCAACGAATCCTGTTGGATACCAAGCACAATGCGGTCCGGCTCTAAGGTGTCATGCACCGCGTGTCCCTCACGCAGGAACTCCGGATTCCATGCGATTTCGACGTCGACCCCCGCGGGCGCCAGCGCAGCGGCGCGCACGCCGAGCTCGGCCGCAGTGCCCACTGGCACAGTCGATTTGCCGACCAGGACGGCCGGCCTGGTCAGTCGGGGTACGAGGTTGTCGATGACGGCGTTGACGTGGCTGAGGTCGGCGCCGTACTCGCCCTTCTTTTGCGGCGTACCGACGCCCAGGAAGTGCACGTCGGCGAATTCGGCCGCCAAGTCGTAGTCGGTGGTGAATCGTAATCTGCCGGTAGCCAGGTTGTCGGTCAACAACTCTCGGAGACCGGGCTCGTAGAAGGGGATGTCACCCGCGGCGAGCTTGGCGACCTTACCTGGGTCGATATCAACCCCGACGACCTCGTGTCCCAGCACAGCCATGCCGACTGCGTGCGTAGCACCCAGATATCCAGTGCCGAAGACGGTGCATCGCATACCACCGTGTGTAGGTGGCCGCGATGAGCTAACTGCATCGCTGTGTTGAGCGGGAGGCAAACGGGAGGTGACAGCTGGCTCTCGGAGACCTAATGGCGGCCAAACCCGCCGTGTCCGCCGCCGAAACCACCATGACCGCCGCCACCACCACCGGGGAAGCCGGGAAGGCCGCCGCCACCGTGACCGCCGCCGCCGGGGAAGTCCCCGCCATGGCCGCCGCCGGGGAAGCCACCAACGCCGGGACCTTGGTTACCGGGGAAGCCACCACCGCCGCGGCCTTGGTTGCCCGGGAACCCACCACCGCCGGGCCCAATCGGCACGCCGGGCACACCGATAACCGGAGGTATCGGCAACGGGATCGGGACGGGAATCGGCGCCACGGGCGCGGGAGCCGGGGCCGCCGGCACCGGAACCGGCGCGGGTGCGTCGGGTATCGGCGCAGGTGCGTCCGGGACCTGGACCGGAACCGGCGCCGGAGCGTCGAGTATCGGGGCCGGAGCGGGCGCCTGAGGAACAGGCGCCGGAGCCCGGATCGGGGCCGCCTCGGGCGCGGGAGCCGCAGGAGCCGGTGCGGGCGCGGCGGGCGCCGGAGCCGCAGGCGCCGGTGTGGCGGGGGCGACGATGTTGTGGCTGGGAACGGGCTTCACCCCGGCCGTCGGCCGGATCGCGACCGCCAGCGAAACAACCAGCGCCGCCACCCCGACGATGAAGATCGACGCCACCACACTGCCTACCAGCCCAAACGACCTGCGTTCCGGGTAGTCGGTTTCGTGGTAGTCGGTGAGTGAGGTGGCGGCGGTGTGCTCGCCTGTGTAGGCGTCGACATAGCTCTCGGGAACGGCGCTGTACGCCAACGCACCCTCGCCGGAGTCCGGGCTGTCGAAATAACCTGGGGCGATCGCGAAGGGGTCGATGGCACCGGTGCCGGGGTCCTGCGCGTAGGCCTGTGCAGCGGTGGACGAGGCGAACAGCGGCGCGTGGGCCGACGCCAGGGCGGCGCCGCGAGCCAGCGCGGTGTCGGGCTCCTCGGGCATAGCCAGCGGGAGCGTCGTCGCGGCCTCCAGGGCCGGCTTGATCAGCGGAACATCGACGCCGGAGCCCACCACGAATACCGCGCCCGGACGGGTATCCAGGGTCTCAGCCTCGGACACCATCGTGGCCAGTTGTGCGACCGCCGCGTCATCGTCTTCGGGCAGGGGCTGACGATGCACATCGGCGATCGACCCGTCGGCGGTGTCGACAAGCGCCAAGGTCGCGGTGTCGGGTTCGATGAACAGCAGCGCGGTTTGCGCGTAATTGGTTTCGTTGCCGACCGCCTGCGCCAGGGCGGCCGCGGCCAGGAAGGCCGAGACCAACATCACATTCTCGACCTTGTGCGCGGCCAGTGCGTCGCGCAGAGCGGCCGCCTCGATGGGGTCGGTCCAAGTGACCCCGGTCGACGTCAGCTGGTAGCCGCCCTGGGCCGCACCCTCCTGGGTTCCCAGGATCGCCGAAACCACCTGATCCGCAGCGCTCGTCGTGGCCGCATCGTCGTCGGAAGCGACGTCGAAATTGTCTTCATCGACGGTGGCGCCATCGCCATTTTCGCCTTCGACCAGAACCATCCGGACTGCCGTCGGCGCCATCGACACCCCCAATACGGTGTCCAATGCCCCTCCCCGATGTCGTTTGCTAGACAGTGCTGTGGAGGACGTCGTCATCGCAGGCTCCGGCTACCTCGAGACGGCGCGAGTCCCCACCCTGTATTCCCCTAGCGACCCGATTTTACGCACCTTTGAGCGCGGTCGCGCGGGTCGAGATGGCTAGTGATGGCCACCGCCGCCACCACTACTGCCGCTGTGACCGCCGCCAAAGCCGCCGCCACCGCCACCGCCGCTGTGACCGCCGCCGCCACCGAGTCCGCCGCCTCCGCCGAGGCCACCTCCGCCGCCTCCGCCGAGACCACCTCCCCCACCGAGGCCGCCGCCGATGGGACCGCCGCCGTGACCACCTCCACCGAACGGACCACCACCTGACGGACCACCACCAATCGGGCCACCACCAATCGGTCCGCCGCCTCCGCCGAGGCCACCTCCGCCACCGAGTCCGCCGCCGATGGGACCGCCGCCGATAGGTCCGCCGCCGTGGCCTCCTCCGCCGAACGGACCACCACCAGCCGAACCGCCAGAACTGGGTCCGCCGCCTACAGGACCGCCACCGATCGGGCCACCGCCGATAGGACCGCCACCGTGGCCAGGCCCGCCACCGAACGGTCCGCCGCCGGCGGGACCACCCGAACCGTGGCCACCGCCGCCGGAACCCGTGCTAGGCGGAGGAACATGCCCACCACCAGGACCACCGGGACCCCAGCCGGGAAAGCCTCCCGGGCCGCCACCGTTGGCACCACCCGAACCCGAACCAGGCGGCGGAACGTGCCAACCGCCCTGGCCGCCAGGGCCAGATTCGGGAGGAGCCTGATGCGGCGGTGACTGCGGTACCGACGCCGGTGGCTCCGGGATGTGCACCGGCGACGGTTGCTGCACCACCACCGGCGACGGTTGCTGCACCACCACCGGCGGCGGTTGCTGCACTACCACGGGTGGCGGCACCGGTCGCGGTGGCGCCTGGATCACCGGCGGAGTCATCAGCCATTCCGGAGCTGGCATGCGGATCTGGGGCACCGGGATCGGCACCAGGACCGGAGCCGGCACCACCGGAGCAATCGGAGCAGGAGCCGCGGGTAGTGGCGGCAAAGCGGCGGGAGCCGGAGCGGCCGGCAGCGGTGCCGCCAACGCCGGATGCAACGGCTTGGGCGCCGCGGCGGGGGCGGGCAAGACGATCTTCGGCTGAGCGACCGACGCCTCAGCCGGCGGGGGCGCGGAGGCCGGTTGTGTTGGCACGATGAGGTTTTGGTTGGGACTGGGCTGCACAGCGACGTTCGTGGTGCGGATGCCGATGGCCAGTGCGATCTCCAGTGCGACCACCGCGCTGACGGCGACCACCGCCATCCCACTGCCGACCAACAGCACCGGCCTGCGACGCGGCTGGCCTAGGTCCGGGCCGCCCAAGTCGGACGGATCGATCACGACGGTTGGCGCGTCGGCATCCTCGTCGGACACCAGGCTGTAGGCGAGCTCATCGCGTCCGAGCGTCGCGTCGGAAAGGTACGGCACGCCAAGGTATTCGGGCCCGGCAGCCGGATGGACGACGCCGGTGCCCGGGTCTTGCGCGTAGGCCAGCGCCGCCGTCGACGATGCGAACAGCGGCGCGTTGGCCGATGCCAGCGCGGCCCCTAGGGCCAGCGCCGTCTCGGGCTCTTCCGCCGCGTTCACGGTCAGCGCGGTCGCGGAATCCAATGCCGGCGTGATCGGGCCGACGTCGACGCCCGATCCGACCACGAACACCCCGCCGGGAGGTGTCTCCAGCTCATCGAGCCAGGAGATCATTCCGGTGAGTTGCGCGGTGGCCTCGTCGTAGGACTCGGCGATGATCTGTTCCTTGTAGACGTCGGTGATGGACCCGTCGGAGGTCTCGACGACGGCCAGCGTCGCGGTGTCGGGCTCGACGAACAGCACTGCCGTGGTGTCGTAACCCATTGCGCCGCCGACGGATTGACCGAGTGCGGCGGCGGCGAGGAACGACGAGACCAGCATCACGTTCTCGAGCTTGTAGGAAGCCAGCGCGTCGCGAAGCACGGCTGCGTGCAACTGGTCGGTCCACGTCACGCCGATCGAGGACAGCTCCAGCCCGGCATCGGCGGCTCCCTCGCGGGTGCCAAGAATCGCGGAGATCACCCGATCGGAAACGGCTGCGGGTTGGGTGTCGTCGGCTGCGCCCAGGGGAAACTGATCCTCTTCCACCAGGGCGCCGTCGGCGTTCTCGCCCTCGACCACGATCATCTGAACCGAAGTCGGTGCGATTGACACCCCGAGCACGATATCCACGAAGAACCACTCCAAAAGCGTTGCGCGACAAGCCACGCCCGGACCGGAAGAAACGACCCCGACTACTACATACTTCCTTAGAAAGACTGAGTGGGCAGCCCGCCGCAGCTATGTAGTTCTTATGAAGTTCTCGTAGGAGCGAGAAGGTGTCGGTCCGCGCTGGCCCTGGTACTTCGAACCAACCCGGGAACTGCCGTAGGGGTGTTCAGCTGGGCTGGTCAAACGCAGGATGCACAGCTGACCGATCTTCATGCCTGGCCATAACGTGATGGGCAAGTTGGCGACGTTGGACAGCTCGAGGGTGATGTGACCGGTGAAGCCGGGATCGATGAAGCCGGCGGTCGAGTGCGTCAGCAAGCCGAGGCGGCCCAGCGACGACTTGCCTTCCAGACGCCCGGCAAGGTCGTCGGCCAACGCGACCTGCTCCAGGGTCGAGCCAAGCACGAACTCGCCCGGGTGCAGCACGAACGGCTCCCCTTCGGCGGGTTCCACCAGGCTGGTCAGTTCGTCCTGCTGCTTGGCGGGGTCAATGTGGGTGTAGCGGGTGTTGTTGAACACCCGGAACATCCTGTCGAGGCGAACGTCGACGCTCGATGGCTGTACAAGAGTGTCGTCGAACGGGTCGATGCCCAACCGGCCGGAAGCGATTTCAGCCCTGAGGTCACGATCGGAGAGCAGCACGCGACGAGCCTATCTGCTGCGTTGTCCCGTGTTCAGTCGGCGAGGTACGTTTCGCCACCCTTGGGGTAGCCGCCCCCGGTCGTCGTGACGTGGACGTGGTCGTAGTGGCCGAGCCTGCTCGTTTGTGCGCCGTTGGGCGTGTAGTAGACGCCGCGCCAAATCGCGTCCTGGATGCCGAATCGGTTCGCGTTCTTCAGCACGTAGGCGACGATCGCGTTGCCCAGCGCAATGCCCTGCGCGCTCTCGGGGTTCGGAATCATCACGTCCAGCGCCAAGCCGAGAGGATGCCAGGGCAGCGGATCCGGTCGCACACCGCCGATTTCGTGAATCTCGGGGAATGTAGCGCTGATGGCGCGCGACGCCAGGATCGTGCGCACCTGCAGGCCCTGTTCCGAGCAGAGCCCGACGGGCAAGAAGCGGGATCGAACGTGATACCGGGATGCCATCGGCTGGCGATCGGGGGCACCGGCGGCTGCGAAGCTATGCGGCAAGTTCGTTTCCGCCGCGACTATTTCCAATCGGCTCGGAGCGACGTCACCAATAACGGACTTTGCTTCCGCAGGAGTGACGAATGGGCCGACGTCTCCGGACACCGCGAAGATGACTGCGGCAGGGGCCAGCATCGCTGCCAGGGCAACCGGCGACTTCCGCCGCTTCTTGGCTAACCTGTGCCGGCCCACTCACGGCACATTACGGCATGATAACGAAAGAATAAATGTGAGCATTTTAAATTTCAGTGGATAGCCGCAATTCCGCGTCGGCATTCGACAGTCGCGGCTGGTTGCGCACCCGGATGCTAGCCTTCTTGGGCAACCGCGCCGATGTAGTTCAATGGCAGAACATCAGCTTCCCAAGCTGAATACGCGGGTTCGATTCCCGTCATCGGCTCCATAAAACCGCAGTTCAGTAACCGCGGCGTTCAGCCGCCGATTCCGCACAACGCGCTGCGCGCGATGGAGTGGCGCCAAAGAGTTCAGTCGACGGACGTCGGCCACTCCACTTCCTCGGGGTTCACCCACTTCAATGCCCACCTGTTGAGTTCGAGCAGGACCGCGCCAAGCTCGACGCCTTTCTCGGTGAGCTGGTATTGAATTCGCACTGGACGGCCGTCGCCGAGGGTACGTTCGACAAGCCCGGCCGCCTCAAGATCCTTGAGTCGTTGAGACAGCAGTCGGTCGGTCATGTTCGGGATGGCCGAAGAGATCTCGCCAAACCGCGCCGGCCCAGCCACCAGCACGCGCAGAATCAGCGCGGCCCATCGCTGGCTCAGAATGTCACCGGCCACTGCGTAGTACGGGCAGTACGGGAGCCAGTCCTTACTGCCTGGCACGCGTGTCATTTGGGCATGCTACGTGGAGACGTTCCATCCGAGCGCTGCCAGCTTGTCGCTGTTTTCGCTCATCCACTGCGCTTCCTCGCCGGGCTGGGGGAACATCAGTCCGGCCTCCATTGCATTCTCGGCAGGAGTTTCCTTGATCGCGACCAGCAGTTGGGCTTCGTTCTGACCCGTCGCCTCGGTCCAAATCCCACTCAGTTCCCGCAGCAGTGCCTGGCGGGTGTCCAAGTCGCGGCCCGCCCGGATCTCTGCGGCAATGAACGAATTCTGGGACGGCTGGCCGCCGGTGAACAACTCACCGCTGACGTACTCCGAGAACAGCACGTTGACGAAAGCTGCTGGTGCGCCGGTGACTTCGCAGTGTAAGCGGGTTATGTCCTCCGCGATGCGGGCGCGGGCCTGGGCGGACAGCCGCCCCGCAGAGCTGACACATTGATACACGGGCATAGCGGACCTCTCGCGGGAACCGGGCGGCGGGGATAGGTCGATCAACATGAACAGTGCCCACCCGGTGCATCGGGAGTACCGCCAACGCTAACCGCTATCTTTAAGTAACCCTGCTATTAAATCGATAGTGCAATGAGAGCGCAAGTGCGAGACCCGGCTAACCCGACTCGGCGATCCGATCGGTGATGGCCTGGGCCGCTCTGCCGAGCCTGATCAGATCAGCCTTCGTCAACGGCTCCACCACCAGTTCGCGCACCTTCGCGACGTGCAAGGGGGCCGCCGCGACGACGCGCCGCCATCCCGCCTTCGTGAGCTCGACCACGCTCACCCTGCCGTCCTCGGCACAGACGCGCTTCACCACCAACCCGTTGCCCTCAAGGCGACTGACCACGTGCGACAACCGCGACAACGAGGAGTTCGCGCTGGCGGCAAGCTCCGACATCCGCAGCGTCCTCTTGTCGGCCTCCGAGAGATTCGCCAGCACGAGGTACTCGAACGTCGTCAGTCCGGTGGTGCGCTGCAGATCGCTTTCCAGAGCCGCTGGAAGCTCCATCATCATCGAGAGGAGTTGACGCCACGCCCGCTGCTGGTCGTCGTCGAGCCACACCGTTTCGGGTTGACGACGCTCACGCTCGGACCGCGTCACCGCGACGACCCAATGGTTTCCGATCGCCCAGCTGTCATCCGGACCTCCTCCAGCTTGCAGGATAGTTCAACCTTCAACCTTCAACCTTCAACGGCGCCGGCGCGGCAACCAACCCACGGCACGGGTGGTCCGCATCAACGTGAGAGCGAGTCCGATGCGAGACGCCATTAGTTGACGCATCAAATTAATGCCTGTAGGTTAATTGATGCTTCAACTAATGGCCCTGTTCGTACACACACGTCTTCGAGGAGCCAACGTGAACATCGCGGTATGGATCGCGTCCGGATTACTCGCCGCCGCATATCTTTTTGTCGGTGGTATGAAAGTGCTGACGCCCAAGAAGCGCCTGGCGGACAACCCTTCCACGGCTGGCGCCGCCGAGGCGTTGTCTGCGACGTCGATCAAACTCATTGGCGGCGTAGAGGTGGCCGGCGCTCTCGGCCTGATCCTCCCGTGGCTCACCGGCATTGCACCCATCCTGACGCCCGCCGCAGCCGTCGGCCTGGTGCTGCTGCAGGTGGGCGCGGCGGTGTTCCACGGCCGACGCGCCGAGTACAAGCAGTGGCCCGTGAACGCCGTATTCCTAGCCCTGGCGGCCTTTATCGCGGTCGTTCGGATCGCGGAGGTCGTGCGATGACCAGCACCGTGAAGTACGCCATCGTGGGCACCGGCACCGTCGGCACGGTTCTGGCGCAACACTTTTCCGATCACCAGGTCCCAGCACTCTGGGCCAACACGCGAGGCCCGGAGACGATCGACGTCACCGAACTGTCCGACTCGATCACGCCGGCCACCCTGGACGCGGCCCTGGATGCCGACGTGGTCATCCTGTCGATCCCCTTCCTTCAGGTCCGCGAGCTGGGTCGGCGCCGTGCCGACTGGTCCGGCAAGATCGTCGTCGACGCGACGAACGCTTTCCTGGTGCCCGAGGCCAAGGAGATCCTCGGCGACCGCCTGTCGACTGATTTCAACGCCGAGGCCTTCCCCGGCGCCGCGGTGGTCAAGTCGTTCAACCAAACCGCCGCAAGGCAATTCGCCGAGAAGCGTCCACCCGAGTTCGGGAAACGCGTCGTTTTCGTCTCCAGCAACGACTCCGCGGCGAGCGCTGTGGTAGCCGGGCTGTGCACCGATCTCGGCTTCGCCCCGATCGAACTCGGACGCATCGACGAGGGTGGCGTACTCATCCAGGCCCGCAATGCCCTGGTCTTGCGGAATCTCTACGAACTGCCGTCGGAACGCGAGCAGAGCACCGAGGTCACCTCAACCGTCGAGCGCAAGCTCACCCCCGGCACGGGGACGATCGACCCCGTCCATTCGTCCATCACCTTCTCGATTCGCCACCTGGTGATCGGCAAGGTACATGGGCGATTCGATGACTTCTCCGGCGTGATCACGGTGCCCGAGAACGGAACTCCGAGCGTCTCGGTCACCATATCGGTCGGATCGGTGAACACCGGCAACCCGGACCGCGACCACCACCTACGGGCCCCCGACATCTTCGGCGTCGACCAGTTCCCCGTCGCGACCCTCGTCTCGACCGGTATACACGGCGTCGGGAAGGACGACTGGGTGCTCGAGGCCGATTTCACCCTGCGCGGAACTAGCAAACGCGTACCACTGGCGTTTTCGTTTCTGGGCGTGAGCCCGGGCATGGGTCGCGGTGAGGTGGCGGGGTTCGAAGGTGTAATCAAGCTCAAGCGTAGCGATTTCGGCGTCCTGACCGACACTCCCGTGCTATCTGGAGGCGGGCTAATGGTCGGAGACACCGTTGAGGTCACCGTTTCCGTGGAAGCGGTCAGGGAATCCTCCACGCCGCTGGGATGAGGTGGCGAAGCCCAGGCGCGCGTGGCCGGCGAACACGGTTATAACGGTTCGGCGTCGGCGGGGGAGTCGTGATTTGTGGCCAGGTGGTGCAGGATTCGTTCGTTGAGGGTGGCGAGCATGTCGAGCTCCGCCGGAGTGAGCAGGTCGATGAAGTTGCGGTGGACGTCCTCCACGTGCCGAGGTGCCGCCTTCTCAATGGCGGCGCGGCCGCCCGGCAGTAGGCAGACCATGGTGCTGCGCGCGTCGTCGGGGTTGGGCTCGCGGCTGATCAGTCCGTCTTTCTGCATGCGCCGCAGTTGGTGGGAGACCCGGCTCTTTTCCCAGCCCAGGGTGTTGCACAGGTCCCGCGCGGGCATGCGGTCCCCGGCGTGAGCCGAGAGCACTTCGAGGACCGCGTAGTCGGCCCCGGACAGGCCCGATGCCTGCAGGCCCCGGTTCAGGCGCACGACTAGTTGATGATTCGCGTAGATGAAGGCTCGCCATGCACGGTCTTCGCGAGCGTTCAGCCAGTTGGTTGCCATCGGCCCTGATACTACCCCAATTGGTTGACGCATCACCCCCGATTTTTCGTACCGCCCGAACCGATCGTTAGCCGGCGCCACCAGCATGCGACTCCCCGTCGGCCTCGGTTGAGATGCGCGACGAGCTCATAATCCGCATAAACCGAGGTCAGCCTGGCCCTTCATCACGGGGGTTGCGCCCGTTCGGCGTTATCGGCTCCGTTCTACCTCGTTGGTTGACGCATCATCAATCTTGATTTATGGTTGAGTCATCAACTTTATGTTCGTCAACCGAGAGGGGATATCCCATGAGCAGCATCAGCATCATCGGCGTGGGCACCATGGCCAACGCTCTGGCCCAGCGCGCCCTCGCGAGCGGCAACGCCGTCGAGATCATCGGACGCGACACGGCCAAAGCCAACGAATTGGCCGCCACGCTCGACGGCGCCACCGTCGGGACGGCCGGAACCGCGCCAGCCGGCGACATCGTCATTCTCGCCGTGCCGTACGCCAGCGCGGCGGATGTGGTCAGCGCGTACGGGGACGCTCTGAACGGCAAGATTGTCATCGACATCACCAACCCCGCCAACTCCGATATCTCGGGCTTGGTCACCCCCGAGGGCAGCTCCGGGGCTCAGGAGATCGCCAAAGCCGCTCCGGCCGGCGCGCATGTCGTCAAGGCGTTCAACACCCTGTTTGCCAACGTGCTCTCTGCGGCCGAGGGCCGTTCGCTAGATGTGTTCATCGCCGGCGACGACGCGCAGGCCAAGGCCCAAGTATCGGTGTTCATCGAGAGCCTGGGACTGCGTCCCATGGATGCCGGGCCGCTGCCCCTGGCGCAGGCATTGGAGAACGCGGGCCTGCTGGAAATGAACCTGACGAACACCCTCAAGCACACCGACTTCGCCCTGGGCATCACGGTTCTGGACTGAACTACCGACGCCTCCAATCCCCATCCAATCCGAAAAGGACACTCACATGCGCGTTTTCATCACTGGTGGGACCGGCCATGCCGGCTCGCACATCATCCCCGAACTCATCGGCGCCGGACACGAGGTCACCGGCCTGGCCCGGTCCGAGGAATCCGCGGCGGCGGTCTCTGCGCTGGGCGCGACGGTGCGTCGCGGCAGCCTCGAGGATCTCGACGGGCTCAAGGAGGCGGCTGCGGACTCCGACGGTGTCATCCACGTCGCCCACCGGCAAGACCTGCTTCCCACCGGCGGGATGGCCGCCGTGGCCGCCGCGGAGCTCCCGATCATGCACGCCTACGGCGAGGCACTCGCCGGAACCGGAAAGCCGCTGGTCGCGGCCGGCAGCATCGGCGGCCCCGGGCAGGGCTTGGGCCGGCCGGCCACCGAGGAGGACCCGGCCCTTCCCAGCAGGGAGCAGGACAAGGGCACCCTGCGGGCTCGCAACGTGGTGGAACGCGCTGTCGTCGGCCTGGCCGAGCAGGGAGTGCGGTCATCGATCGTCCGGCTTCCGCTCATCGCGCACAGCACGACCGATACCGCCGGCTTCCTCCCGCAGCTGATCGCTCTCGCGAAGGACAAGGGCTTCGCCGGATACCCCGGCGACGGCGCGAACGCGTGGAGCGCCGTGCACATCCGCGATGTCGCCTCCTTATTCCGCTTGGCGCTGGAGAAGGGTCCGGCTGGCAGGTACTGGCACGCGGTCCAGGACGAGGGGATATCGCTCCGCGAGATCGCCGAGGCCATCGGCAGCCGTCTGGACTTGCCCGTCGTGAGCGTTCCCGTGGACGAACTGATGGTGCCGGGGTACTTCGGGCCCCTCGCGAGCCTGGTCACGAAGAACTACCCGGCATCCAACCTCATCACCCGCCAGACCTTGGGCTGGGATCCAGTCGAACTCGGCCTGCTCGCCGATCTGGACAACGGCCACTACTTCGCCGCCAACGAAGACACAGGAGCAACCCCATGAACTCCTTCGCCCCGCACCGCGAAACGCTGGAATCATTCGTTGAATGCATCAACGGCGCCGGCCGCGATGGCGTCGACACCGACACCCTCTCCCGTTTACTCGCCGAAGACGTGGTGATCTACGGGCCGTTCGGCGATGACCCGGTCAGCGGCCGCGACGCGGTCGTGGAAACCATTCGAAGCGTCAACAAACTGTCGACCGACGACACCTACACGGAGGTCCTCAGTGGTGACACCCACCACGCCGCGCTCTTCCGTCTGCAGATCGGAGACGCCGCGGTCGACGGAATCTTCTTGGTTCAGCTCAACGGGGGCGGCGAAATCGCCGAGGTGAGAATCTTCTACCGCACACTGCCGGCCGGCGTCGCGCTCCAGCAGAACATGGCCAAGGCTCTCGGTTGGCAGCCCTGGGAATTGCGCACCGACGACTAGTCGGAGGCCGCGTACGCATCCCTTGGGGTAGCAGACTGAGCGATCGCGTCGCCACCATCACGAGTCGGAATTAATGAAAGGCGAGTGCAATAACCATCTTCCGCTTCTGCGTCGCACTCCAGCTCGCAGCCACAAGCTTCGGCACTGCCGCCCAGACGGTGGCGCAATGACCGGGCAACCCGACCAACTACCACCACACGTATTCGTCTTGTTCGGCGCGCGTGGTGATTTAGCGAAGCGCAAGCTGTTTCCCGGTCTTTACCATCTGGCCGCGGCCGGGCGCCTACCTGATCAGTACGCAATCATCGGCTCGGGCCGGCATTCGCCCGGCTCCGACGACGAGTTCCGCGACCACATACGTTCCGCCCTTAACGATGCTGTCGACGGCGCCGACGGAGCCACCGTCGATGCCCTGTTGAGCCGCTTGACATTTCAGACCTCGGACGCGAACGACGGCGCCGAGTTGGTAACCGCGGTGCGCTCCGCTAGAGATCACCTTGGCAACGACGCCCGGGTTCTGGTGTACCTGTCGGTGCCGCCGACCGCGATGGAATCGATGGTCGGGATGCTGGGGCGCGAAGGCCTGACCGATGGCGTGCGCGTGGTGATCGAGAAGCCATTCGGCACGGACCTGGTGTCGTCACGTGACCTTGACGCGGCGCTGAAAGATGTCTTCGATGAGCAGCAGGTGTACCGCATCGATCACTTCCTCGGCAAAGAGGCCGTGCAGAATATTCTCGCGCTGCGATTCGCCAACACGTTGATCGAATCCGCTTGGACGCGTGAGCATATCGTCTCGGTACAGATCGATGTGCCCGAAAAGTTGACGGTTGAGGAGCGCGGCACCTTCTACGAGTCGACCGGTTGTTTTCGCGACATGATCTCGACTCACCTGTGCCAGGTGCTCGGATTCATCGCAATGGAACCCCCGGTGCACTTCGATGCGGTCCAGTTGCGCAACGAGAAGGCCAAAGTGTTCACCGCGATGCGTCCCCTAGACCCCGACCGGGCGATATTCGGCCAGTACGAAGGCTACCGCGACGAAGTCGGCGTCGCCGAGGACTCGACAGTCGAGACATTCGTCGCGCTGGAAGCATTCGTCGATACCGAGCGGTGGCACGGTGTGCCGTTTTACCTGCGGACCGGAAAGGCTTTGGCCGCAACGCGTCGCACGGTGACACTGACGTTGCGCACGCCGCCGTCCGGTCGCTTCGGTAAAACTGACTATGAGGCAAATCAACTGGTCCTCGAACTGTCTGACTCCCCCGATTTTAGGGTCGGCCTGAACGCGAAACGCCCCGGGCCAGAGCTCGATCTCTTGCCGCTGGAACTCGAACTGAACATCGCCGACGAGGATCCCGACGACGCTCCATTGGAGGCCTACGAGCGGTTGTTGCTCGATGTTATGCGCGGCGACCAAACGTTGTTCACTCGAGCCGATGAGGTCGACCGGCTATGGCAGGTATGCCAACCCGTGCTTGATGCTCCGCCCCGCACGCAGCCGTACGCCCGGGGCTCGTGGGGCCCGCAGGAGGCGGTCGAGCTGGCAGGCCCGCGTGGCTGGCGGCTGCCCGATGAGTGACGAACGGCTGGGCATCGCCGAGCACGGCCTCATCGGGGATCTACGGACCTGCGCCTTGGTGGGTACCGACGGCACCATCGATTGGCTCTGCGTTCCGCGTTTCGACTCGCCCTCGGTGTTCGGTGCCATCCTCGACGAAAAGCACGGCGGTAGTTGGCAATTAGCCCCGGCGCGCGACGTCACCAAAACCCATCAGTTCTACTTTCCCGACACCGCGGTCTTGATAACACGTTTCCTCACCGCCGAAGGGGTCGCCGAGGTCCATGACTTCATGCCCGTGATGGCCAAGAACGACGCCGGCCACCGCCAGCGACTGGTGCGCAGAGTCAGCAGCGTGCGCGGCACAATCGACGTGCGGATGCGCTTGGACGCTCGACCCGACTACGCGCGTCAGTCAGGCACAGCCCGCCGCGCCGGCGGCGGTGTCCTTATCACCGGCGGCGGCATCCGTTTAGGGCTGACGGCATCGAGCGAACTCAGCATCGATGACGGGATCGTCTGCGCCGAACTGCAACTCAGCAACGGTGACGCTGCTTCGTTCGTGTTGGAAGTACTCGACGGCGAGGACGAGCCGTCGGCAGACGCGTTTGACGTCACCGACTCATTATTGACCGCGACCACACACTACTGGCGCGACTGGCTTTCCCAGTCCCGCTACGTCGGCCGGTGGCGTGAGATGGTGCAGCGCTCAGCGATCACGCTCAAACTCCTGACTCACGAGCCCACCGGAGCTGTGATCGCCGCACCGACCACGAGCCTCCCCGAATACGTTGGCGGAGGCCGTAACTGGGACTACCGCTTCGTGTGGATGCGGGATGCGGGTTTCAGCTTGTATGCGCTGTTGCGGCTCGGCTTCACCGATGAGGCACGATCGTTCATCCGTTGGTTGTCCGAACGGCTGGGCAATGAGGACGACGACGGCGAACTGGGGCCACTGCGCGTGCTGTACGACATCGACGGCAACGTCCCTGCGAAAGAAGTTGAACTGGAGCATCTTTCGGGCCACCACAACTCCAAGCCGGTGCGGATTGGCAACCAAGCGGTCGACCAGTTGCAGCTCGACATCTACGGAGAGCTGATTGACTCAGTGTATCTATTCAACAAGTACGGCCCGGGGATCAGCGACGCAGCATGGCATGACGTGGTCAGAGTCGTCGACTGGTTGATGGACAACTGGGACCGCGGCGACGCTGGTATGTGGGAGGTACGCGACGGCACGCACGCATTCACCACCTCCCGGCTGCTGTGCTGGGTGGCATTCGAACGAACCATCCGTATCGCCCGCCAGCGCGGACTGCCCGGTGACATTGTCGCGTGGTCGAAAACGCGCGACGAGATCTATGAGCGCATTATGACCCGCTGCTACAACAGTGAGCTTGAGTCCTTTACTCAGACGGAAGACGGTGACCGGCTCGATGCCGGCGTGCTGTTGATGCCCATGCTGAAATTCCTGTCGCCGGCTGACCCCAAGTTTCTGACGACACTGAGCGCCGTCGAACGCGAATTAGTGACCGACAGCTTGGTATTTCGCTACAACCCCTCCTCCGACGGCCTCGGCGGCGAGGAGGGAACGTTTTCGATCTGCTCCTTTTGGTATGTCGAGGCGCTGACCCGCGCGGGTCGCCGTCAAGACGCTCAGCTCGCACTGGAAAAGATGTTCACCTACGCCAATCACGTTGGGCTGTACGCCGAACAGGTCAGCGCGACCGGTGACCAGGTCGGCAACTTCCCTCAGGCCTTTACTCATCTGGCACTCATTAGTGCCGCGATCAACCTCGACCGGGCCCTGAATTAAGGAGACAGCCCATGACCGGTGCCCGCGCGCCGCACTCGTCGACACCGTCCGCCGCCGTGTAGCGAAGCTCACGGCTTCCACCCGAGACGTCGAGCTATCGCATTCGCCGCAGAAGATCGGTCAGCTGAAACATCGCCGACAAGAGCATGCCCTCGACCTGCAGCTGCTGACCCGGCGGCAGATTGCGAGTCTCGGCCTCGACCACAGGGGCCTCCTGTTGTAAGGCCTGTAGCCGCCGATTCCGCTCGTCCGGGCTGAGGGCATCCCAATTGTCGTGCAGATCGGAGATGTGGGCTTGAAAGTTCTGCACCGCCACCAATGGATCGGGATCGACAACAGGACCGGGCGGTGGCTGCAGCGGATAGCCGTGGGCTTGCAGCGGCCCGGCCAGCACGGCCGCCTGGGCGGGACCAGCGGTAAGCGATGTGCCGGCCAAGAGACCGGCAAGTGCCATGGCGGCAATCCTCATGGGAACTCCCTGGGGTAGCGCGAATTATCTCGTCGCGGTCAGTGCACACCCAGCGTGTTGCTACCGATCCCAACATCGACGCTGCTCGAACACGGGACCACGCTCCGGCGCGATCACGAGCCTTTCGGCGTCGACTTATGACGATGCTCTCGGTCAATCAGTTGCCGCCAGCTGTCGTTGATGTGGTCGGACTGACGCTCAAGCGGGGGCTTGGGCAAGTCGGCGGCACGCGCGGGATCGGCGCCGAGGAACTGCAGAACTCGCGCAATCGCACCGGCATAATTCGCGTCGAGCTCTTCGTACTGGACCGTCAGAACGGTACGACGCCGAGTGGTGAAGTAGTCGATCCACGCTGCCTGTTCGGCTTTGAGACCGCCTTCTATCTCCACTATCTGCTCGTATGTCGGCGCGACGCGGGTGAGATCGACCGCGGCCTCGCCGGGTGTAGGCCGAGCCATATAGAGCCCCCAGGGGCGCACACTTCGCGATGATCCGCGAGAACGAAACCACTCGCCGGTCGTTTCGGCACGAAACAGCGAAAGGGCCTGCGCGCGCTGATCAGCGCGGACGATGTTGACGAAAACTGCCGCAGGGAAGAGTTTTTCGAGAACAACTCCCGGATCGCCACCCAAAGCCAGGGCCTGCGCAAGCGAAACGACATGCCGCCAATGAATTTTCACGCCCCGAACGCCATTCGGCGTCCCGGCGAACGCCATGACCTTCGCCAGATATTCGTCCCATGAGCAATCCATCGGCAGTTTGAGATCTTTTTTGTAGGCCCCGATGTGGTCGGGCGTGAAGTACTCCTCGGGCCGCCCGGCAACTCCAGTCGCAACGAGGCCGGCGGCCAGAAGTGAACTACCCGAACGAGGAGTGGAGGCGATGACATACGTTGCATGTCTCATAACCTTCGACCCTTCGGGATTGCTCGTACGCTGCACGCCGCCATCCAGAAGTTTGATCTGCTGTCGCCATTGTGTCGAGCATGCCTACGATCGCTTGCACGACGTTCGATCGACACTTGACGAGGATGCAATGTATGTCTCGAACATTCGAAGATCTGGTGGCCGAAGCCGATTCGGTATCCGTTGACGGCTGGGACTTCTCCTGGCTCGACGGCCGCGCGACCGAGGAAAGGCCGTCCTGGGGCTACCAGCGCTTGCTGAGCAAACGTTTGGCGACGGTGTCGGCCGCGTTGGACATTCACACCGGAGGCGGGGAGGTGCTGGCCGGTGCGGGACCGTTTCCTCCCGCCATGGCGGCGCTCGAGACCTGGCCCCCAAACGCGGCCCTGGCAACCCAACGCTTACATCCGCTCGGCGTGGTGCTCGTGGCGACCCGAGATGAGCCACCGTTGCCGTTCGCTGATGAAGCGTTCGACCTCGTGACCACGCGTCATCCGATCTCCGTGTGGTGGGCGGAGATCCTTCGGGTGCTTCGACCGGGCGGCACCTACTTCGCGCAACACATCGGGCCCGCCACGGTGCGCGAGCTGGTCGAATATTTCACCGCGCCGCAACTGGAGATATGGGCCGAGTTGCATCCGGACACCGTGCGCGCGCAGGCACAGGCTGCGGGCCTACAGATCGTGGACTTGCGCATGGAACGGCTGCGGGCCGAATTCTTCGACATCGGCGCCGTTATCTACTTCCTGCGCAAAGTGGTTTGGACGGTGCCGGACTTCACTGTGGAGCGCTATCGGGACCGGCTGCGGGAACTTCACGAACAGATCGAGAGCGAGGGACCGTTCGTCGCGCACTCGACCCGGCTGCTCGTCGAGGTCCGCAAGCCTGAGTGATCAGCCCGCGCGCGCAACACGTCCAGCGCGACCAGGCCCATTCCGTCCAGCCACGGACAACGCCGAAGACTGTGTTGAACGCCCTCCACCACGCTGGCGCTGGCCGGGCCGCCTTGGCAACTTCCTGCGCGATCGAGGTAGTATTTATTGTTGAATCGTCAACCAATCGGGTATCATGCCGGCTGATGGGACCAAACTGGCTCGACCCTCGTGAAGACCGCGCGTGGCGGGCCTTCAAGCACGCCCATCATCAACTCGACGTGCAGTTGAACCGGGGTCTGCAGGCATCGGGCCTGTCCGGGGCCGACTACGAGATCCTGGCGGTGCTCTCGGCTCACGCCGGGGGCCGCATGCCCGCGCGGGACCTGTGCAACACCCTGGGCTGGGAGAAGAGCCGGGTCTCCCACCAACTGCGGCGCATGCAGGTGGACGGGCTGATCAGCCGCGAGCCCAACCCCGACGACGCCCGCAGCACCATGGTCTGCCTGCTGCCGGCCGGCCGCGCCGCTATCGAGAAGGCGGCGCCAGGGCATGTCGAGGACGTCCGCCGCAACTTCATCGACCTGCTCACTCCGGCCGAGCTCGACATGTTCGCCGCCCTCAACGAACGAGTCCTGCGCCACCTGGCCAACGACCACCACTCGCCCGCCGAAGCCGAGCCCTCATAGCCTTCATGGCTTCATAACGCCTACATAGCATCCGCAGGAACCGGACACAGCCTCGACAGCGACGATCAGATCACGACTCCTCGTGGCTCTTTCGGTCCAAACCATGGCCAGCTGCCGAGATGTCGGGAGGCATGCGCAATGGACATCGTGCTCGGAGTTTCGATAGCGCCGGCCTCGGTTCAAATGCTGATGCTGCAAGGCGAAAATGCCGACGGCGCAACGATCGACGAGAACGAGTTCCCCATCAGCGCTGCCGACGACTCGCCCACCGTCAGCGTGTCCGATCGTGTGATCGCCGCGATCACGTGTACTCGCGAGGATGCGGCCGACGCCGGACTCGAACTGGACTCCATCGGCGTCGCGTGCACCGACCAGCTCGAAGCTGCAGTGCTACGCGACGTGCTGGCCGCCCACAAGATTGAGAACGTCTTGCTGGTCTCAGCGTTTGTGGCCGCGGCCGCACTGACCCAATCTGTCGGCGGGGCAATGGGTTACGAACGCACCGCGGTGCTCTACGTGGAGCCCGAGACCGCGACGTTGGCCGTCGTCGAGACCTCCGACGGCTCCATCAACGATGTCTACAAGGACCAGTTGGATACCGAGGCCGGGCAGATGCTCACCGCGGAGCTGCTCGAGCTGGTCGCCGGCCTTGACGATCTGCCGACTCCTCCCGGCGGCGTGTTCGTGGTCGGCTCCGGTGTGGACGTCACCGCGATCAGGCGGCGGTTAGAAGAGGCGACGTCGCTCGTCGTGAATGTGCCGGAAGAACCGGAGACGGCACTGGCCCGAGGCGCGGCGCTGGCGTCCGCGAACACGCTCGCGTCGGCCACCACCGCGTGGGCATACGCCCAAGACC
The DNA here is from genome assembly GCF_036409155.1 of Mycobacterium sp. 050128. Taxonomy (NCBI): domain Bacteria; kingdom Bacillati; phylum Actinomycetota; class Actinomycetes; order Mycobacteriales; family Mycobacteriaceae; genus Mycobacterium; species Mycobacterium sp. 050128. Next base: position 984,026 of record NZ_JAZGLW010000001.1, read on the forward strand.
CCGGCACGGGTGCCGTCGACGTATCTGCCGTGCCTGAATATTTGAGCACCGCCGACGCCCAGCTCGGCAAGGACGACCTCGCGTACAGCGCGGTGGCCGACGACGAGGCCGACGCCCCGACGGTGATCCTGGGCGCGCCGGATGACAGTCAGCCCCGCCCGAGGCCGGCGCTGCTGGTCGGAAGTGTGGTGGCAATAGCCGGATTCAGTGCGGCGCTGGCCCTGGAGATCGCGCTGTCGCTCGGCATCCGCACGACCGTCGATGCGTTGCCCGCCCCGATCAAAGGCATCGTCGCCCCAGTCCAGCAGGCACTCTTGCCCGCTCCAGAAGTCGCTGCGATGAAGATGGAGGCGCCTCAACCGTTGAGTCCACCGCGGATCATGCCGCCTCCGGCTCCGGCTCCGGCGGCGCCGCCCGTTGTGGTGCCCGCGGCCCCGGCCGTTGTGGTCCCCGCGGCCCCGGCCCTGCCTGTTCCCGTGTTCGTCCCGGCTCCCGAGCCGCCGGTTCAGCTGCCCAACCCACCGGTGACTCCGCCCGTGGTCGAGGCTCCGCCGCACTCGTGGCCGCCGATCTACGTCCCGCCGCCGTCGCACCGGCCGCCCCCGTGGCAAGGCCCACCGCCCAGCTCCGGCGGTGGCGGGCCGGCTAGCGGCCCGGGACCCGGCCACAGCAATCCAGGCAGCGGGGGGCCGCACGGCGGCGGACCCGTTGAGGGCACCGGCCCCGGCCACGGCTCTCCCGGCGCAGGTGGGCCCGCTAGCGGCCCCGGCACTCGCGGCGGCGGCCCTGCTGAGGGCGGTACTCCGCCCGGCAGCGGTGGGTCGACCAGCGGCGGTCCGCACGGCGGCGCACCGACCAGCGGTGGCGAACCCTCCAGCGCTGGCGCGCCTACCGGCGGCGGCAGCAGCCCCGGTGCCGGTGTGCCGACCGGCGGTGGCGAAACCCCCAGCGCCGGCGGGCCCGCCAGCGGTGGCAGCAGCTCCAGCGGTGGCAGCAGTCCAAGCAGCGGTGGCAGCAGCGGCAGCAGTCCAAGCAGCGGTGGCAGCAGCTCCAGCAGCGGCGGCAGTAGCAGTAGCTCCGGCAGCAGCAGCAGCTCCGGCAGCGAGAGCAGTAGCGGCCACCACTAACCCGGCCTGTGTCAGTCCGACACCGGAATATGTTCCACAGCAATCGATTTCATGAGCCCACACCGGTGGCCGGTAAACGTCTAACGCGCTGGTAGCTTCTATCCCCATGGGTGCCTTGGACGGACGCGTGGCCTTGATCACCGGCGGGGCTCGGGGGCAGGGGCGCGCGCACGCGCTGGCATTGGCGGCCGCAGGAGCCGACATCGTGGTCGCCGACGCCCCCGAAGCGATGGCGGAGCTGACCTACCCCCTGGGCACCGAGCAAGACTTGCAGGAGACGACAAAGCTCGTTGACGAACTGGGCCGGCGGTGCTTACCACTAACCCTGGACGTGCGTGATTCGGCCGCGGTCGGTGCCGCGATCAAGCAGATCGTCGCCGACATGGGCAGCCTCGACATCGTGGTGGCCAACGCCGGAATCGTCAGCACCGGACTGCTGGAAGACGTCAGCGATGTGGTCTGGCAACAGCTCATCGACACGAACCTGACCGGGGCATTCCACACCCTGCGGGCCGCGATACCGGTGATGCGACGGCAGCGGTTCGGCAGGATCGTCGTGACCTCCTCGATGGGCGGCCGCATGGGCATTCCCGAACTGGCCGCCTACAACGCCACCAAGTGGGGTGTCATCGGCCTGGCGAAGTCCGCCGCGCTGGAGGTAGCCAAAGAGGGCATCACGATCAACGTCATCTGCCCCACCACCGTCCAAACCCCGATGGTGCAACCCGCTGGACGTGATGACATTCCAGACGATCTGGTGCGCCGGATGATGAGAGCCAACCCCATTCCCCAGCCCTGGCTGCAGCCCGAGGACGTCAGTCGCGGCGTGGTGTATCTGGTCACCGATCCCGGGGTCATCACCGGAAGCGTGCTCGAGATCGGCCTGGGCGGCAGCGCCCGCATCCACTGACATTCGAACCAGCTGACTACTCGTGTGGTGCGGCGCGCCGCTGCCACCCGCTGGTCGTGACCGGTGGAGCGGACCGCGGTCATTCTGCTCACGCGCCAGGGTTGACAGCGCCCCTCATGCGGCGCACTGTGATAGCCATCACATGACCACTGGTCACACGAGGCGGAGAGGCGGCAGCCCATGACCACGAGAGACAAGTACACGGACGTGCCCGAGCCGTATTCATGGGAGGTCCCCAGCGCCGGCGACGCGCGCTTCACCTGGGAGTACGACGAGGGGCGCGCCCGCCTGCTGTCCTTGTATCAGAAAGGCAAGGACAAGCAGTGGGACGCCCAGTCGCGCATCGACTGGGCACGAGACGTCGACCCGATGAATCCGGTCGGGCTGCCCGACGAATTCCACCCGCTGTTCGGCAGCCCCATGTGGGAGGCCGCGGACGAATCACGCCGCGCCGAGATGCGCCTGCACTCCCAAGCCTGGCAGTTCTCCCAGTTCCTGCACGGCGAGCAGGGGGCGATGGTGTGCGCGGCCAAGATCGTCGAGGTCGTCCCGGACCTCGACGCGAAGTTCTACGCGGCCACCCAGACGATGGACGAGGCCCGGCACGTCGAGGCGTTCTCGCAGTTCCTGCAGGAGAAGGTCGGCCTGGTCTACCCGATCAACAAGCACCTGACCGCCCTGCTGGACGACACCCTGCGCGACTCCCGATGGGACATGCCCTACCTCGGGATGCAGGTCCTCATCGAGGGGCTTGCGCTGGCCGCGTTCGGAGTGCTGCGTGACATGGCGGCGCCGGACTCGCTGGCCAAGCAACTGCTGGCGTACGTCATGCAGGACGAGGCCCGGCACGTCGCCTTCGGCCGAATCTCGTTGAAGGACTATTACTCCGAGCTGACCGAATCCGAGCGGGACGAGCGTGAAGAGTTTGTCGTGGACGCCTGCTACCTGATGCGCGACCGGTTCCGCGCCGAGGAGGTTTTCGAGACCCTCGGCCTCGACGTCAAAGCGTGCGCCGAGTGGGTCGACACGTCACCGCTGATGATCCAGTTCCGCTCGCACCTGTTCAGCCGCATCGTGCCGATCGTCAAGGACATCGGGTTGTGGGGCGACAAGGTGCAAAAGGCGTTCTCGGACATGGGTGTCCTGGACATGGGCGGCTTCGACATCGAGTCGCTGATGAAGGCCGATGAGGATCAGGCCGAGGCGCTCGACAAGGCACACGACGAAATGGCCGACCGGGCCCTCGAGGTGGACCAGGTGATCGCGGCGGGCGCGAGCTAACGCCGTCGTGGGCTGGCGCCGTCGTCAGCCGACGATGTGCACACCCCATCTGCCAAGCAGCGGTTGCACCAGCACGAAGTACGTCGTGTTGGGGTCACCCGCGAGCGACGTCTCCATCACCAGGCCGACCGCGGTCACGGTGCCGTCCCCGTTCTTGACATAGCCCGGACCGCCGCTGTCACCGGGCTGGGCGAACACATTGGCTTCGACGACTTCGCCGTCGATGCTCTTGACGGAGCCACAGGTCTCACCCGACATCGCACCGAACTTGCAGAACGGCATACCCGCCTTGATCTGGGAAGTGCTCAAGACGCCCCGAACGCGTTGGCCGCCGACGTCAGCGCCCGGGGCGCCGACGCCCGGGTCGAGACGGATGATGGCGGCGTCTTTCAGGTCGCCCAGCATCTCGCTGGCGGTGACGTGTCCGAGCGGGACATTCTCGTCGTAAGTGAACGGCGCCCCGTGGTCACAATGCCCGCTGGTGAACAAGTAGTAACTGCCGTCGCCGCCTTGGGCCGCGAAACCCGTTGAGCACTTGGTGATTCCATCGCTGACCAGCATCCCGGGTGCGGGAGGCGGCGCGGCAACCGCCGGGCCCGCGAGACCCGTCGCGCACACCAGCGCGGCACCCGCCAGACCAACCCCACGAACCCAACATGCCGACACACCGTCCTCCTCTGCTGACAACACTGGTGCTCAGACATCCGCCCTGCGTATGACCCACGTTGACAGATCGGACCGCTGTGGCCAAATCGTGACAGACACTTGACCAATTACTAACGCGCCCTTACGCTTCCGCAGTTCAGCGGGCATTTACCATTCCTATTGCAACTCTGTCAGTTAAAAGGAATTGGGGTTATGCGCGCGGGTATTCGGTGTGCCGTGGCTGTCATCGGAATCGCCGCGAGCGTGGTCGCGGGGACCGCCGTCGTCAATCTGCCGGCGCCGGCCGATGTGAGCCTCGCGGCCGCCAGCCAGTCATATACCCCCTTCCCCATCGCGTCGGTGCAGCCCACAAGCGGCCAGGCCGTCGGTGTGGCACACCCCGTGATAGTGACCTTCCGCACCCCCGTCACCGACCGGCGCGCCGCCGAGCGTGCCCTGGACGTGAAGTCGACGCCCGCGATGACCGGTAAGTACGAATGGCTCGACAACAAGGTGGTGCAGTGGGTTCCCGACCGATACTGGCCCGCGCACACCACGATCGCGCTGACGGTGGAAGGCCAGCCGACGGAGATCAAGACGGGCCCGAGGGTCATCGGTATTGCCAGCATCTCCGAGCACACGTTCACCGTGAGCATCGACGGGGTTGAGGCGGGACCGCCGTCGTCATTGCCGTCGCCGCACCATCGGCCGCACTTCGGCCAAGAAGGCGTGCTGCCCGCCTCGTTGGGTAGACCCGAGTACCCCACCCCGATCGGCTCTTACACGGTTCTGTCCAAAGACCGCTCGGTTCAAATGGATTCGAGCAGCGTCGGCATTCCCGTCAGCGATCCCGACGGTTATCTCGTCACGGTCGACTACGCCGTCCGCATCACCAACCATGGCCTTTTCGTGCACTCCGCCCCCTGGGCGGTCAATTCGCTGGGACTGGAGAATGTCAGCCACGGCTGCATCAGCCTGAGCCCCGAGGATGCCGAGTGGTACTACAACACGGTCAACGTCGGCGACCCGGTAGTCGTGCGCGAGGCCACAAACGAACTGCCCTCGTCGTAAACCGTTGTCGCACAGTCTCTAGCGTTTCGTCTAGCGTTGCTCGGCGGCGTCGTGTGTGAACTCACGACGGGATTTCAGCGGATTTTCCGCCGTGGCGTCACGCTCAACGGGGACCCGAGGGTCCCACGCAACGGGGGACCCGAGGGGGTGTACTCCCAGCCAAAGGCACTCGCCCGCAATGAAAATGACCCGCTGGGTGCGGCCAGCGGGTCATTCACTGCTCGGGATCAGCCTCCGTGCACCGGCGAGGGACCGGGCGAAACCGGCTGACCGGCCACCGGCCCCCCGGTCGGCGCCGGACCGGTCGGCGCGTCCTTCACCCCGGACATGTCAATCAGCGGGGCGACCGGAAGGCCGTCCGCGACCCCACCGAGGGCAACCAGCGGAGCACCCAGGGGCAACGGAGCACCGATCGGCACCGGAGGCGCAAACGGCAACGGGGGCACCACCGGCACCGGAGGAATCGGCGGTCCGAGGGCGATCAACGGAGCACCAGCCGGAACCGGGACAATTCCCGGACCGGGCACCACCATCGGAACACCCGCCATGTCAGTCAACGGGGCCGCACAGGGTGCTGCCGCTCCGGCTGCGCCCCCGGCACCCACGGGTCCCGCCGCCGGCGCACCGGCTTCGCCAGACTGGCCGTACATGCACGCACCGCCACCCGTCATATATGGGACGGCTGCAGCGTCCGGGCTCAACGCTATAGCGGCACCGCACAATCCAGCGCTAGCAATAACACCGATGTTGAATCGATCGAAGATCGTCATCAACGTCCAACTCCTTCATTCGCGCAGCAGAACCACATCGCCGTAGCCAAGTCGCCCCTCGACGACCGCCCCCATTGTTGGTGGGCAACCCGCAGCACGACGCACGCCGCACCGCGCCGTTTCCAAATGGTGACGTTACGACGCCGTCACAAGTAGGTAGCGCGAATACTGCGCCGCGCCTGCGCAAATCGGCTGCTAGTACGCCTGCCGGGCACGCTGAAAGGCGTCCCGGTCGACGGCCAGCAACGTGGTGTCGCCCAGTGCCTTCACGGTCGCGGTGCGGGGCACGTCGCGCAGGATCGCTAACTCGCCGAATCCGTCCCCGGGCCGCAGTTCACGGATCTCGGTGTCGCTTTCGAAAACCGTTGCGGCGCCGTCGACGATCACGTAGTACGTGTCGCCGTAGTCGCCCTCGCGGGTGATCAGCGCACCGTCGCCGGCCTCGAACACCCGCGCCGTATCGGCAAGCTCACCCAGCGCCGCCGCCTCGATCGCGGCCATCGGTGGCTGCGAGGACAGCAGCTCGCGGGCGGCCCCACTGCTTAGCGTCATGTCACGGTCGACCTCGACGAGGCGTTCGGCAACCGGCGGGGTGTCCATGCGGGCGCGGACAATTCGGCCGACACGACCGACCGACACGCTGTCGGTGCTGAGCGCAGCGAGGAATTCCTCGCCGTCGATGGCGATCAAATCGAGGTCCTCGAGTGCCGTGACGGTGGACGAGCGTGGAACCTTGTGCAGCAAGGCGATTTCTCCGAACGACCCGCCGGGTCCCAGCGTCGCCACCCGCTGATCGTCGACGGTGATCTGGGCCAGGCCGGCGGCGATGACGTAGAAACGATCACCACGGTCACCCTGCCGGAAGACATCGCAGCCCGCGGGCAGCGCGACACGCGTCGCGGCGCGGGCAAGTTGTTCGAGCGCCAGCGCCGGCAGGGGTTGCAGCATCGGGGCGGCGCGAATCAGGGCCAGCTTGGCCGCATCCTCATCACTGAGCTTGTCGGCACCCCGCAGTTGCGGCCATGCCAGCAGCGTGATCAGGCCTGTCACACCACCGACGATGCCGAACGTGGCCGCAACTCCGAACGAACCGAGGAGCACCGGCGTGACGACGGCGCCCACCGCCTCGCCAACGAGGTACAGGCTCTGCAATGTCGCGACCGCCGGCACCATCGCCTCGCGCGAGACGCCCCGCTGTACCAGGGTTGGCGCGATGGCGTAAATAACCGCACCCGTGGCGCCCAGGACAGCGGAAAGCGCCAGGCCGACCGGCGGCCATCCGATCGCTCCCAGCGCCGCGAACACCGCCGCCATGCCAAGCAGTCCCGCGCCGAGCACCCCGGCCAGGCGGCGCCACGTGACGATCGACAGGGTCGCCAGCGCGCCGACCAATCCCCCGCCGCCGTAGAACGCCATGATCGTTGCGACGCCGGCCTCGCCCAGGTGTAGCCGGTATGCGGCGACCGGCGCGGCGCCGACGTACCAGACGCCCAGCACAATCACGTTGACGGCGAACAGCATCGTGGCCGCCGCGGCGGCACGGCTGGCGAAAATCCCGCGAAAGCCGGCCCCGAGCAACTTGAGTTGTGATCCCCGTGGAGCCTTCGACCCTCCCGAGCTACGCGATGAGTCACCGTCGGCGCGCGGCACCCGGATCAACAGCGCCGCTGCCATCGCGACGGCGAACGCGATAGCCGGGAGCGCAAAGGCCCACCCGATTCCCACGACATCCAGCGCCGTACCCGCCAACGCCGGACCGGCCAGCGCAGCGGCACTGACCAGTGAGCTGGTCAGTGCATTCCCCGCGGCCGCCTCGCCGGCGGTATTGGAAAGCCGAACCACCAGCGCACCGTGCAGCGGCCGTACTCCCGCCGACAACAGTGACTCCGCGGTGACGAGCACCAGCACCACGTCGACGGACCCGTGGCTGAGCACCGTGGCAATGGTCGCGGCCATTGCCACGCAACGACTTCCGATACCGAAAGCCAGATGAAGCTCTGGGCGCGCGCTCGCGGCCAGTGGCGCCGTCAGCGGCCCGAGCAGCCCCGCCGGCAGCGTGACCAGAACGGTCGCCAGTCCGACGGTGGTAGCACCGCCCGCCGCGAAAAGGAAGGTGACGACCAGGACGAAGTGCGAAAACGCGCCGATATAAAAGGCAGTCCACGCCGCCATGAGCGTGCACAGCTGTCGGTTACGCGCCAACCTGCGACTCGCGGCGAAGGCCACGCACACACCTTATGCGGATGAGTGCCGGCCGCGTCTCGCAAGGCTGGTTTCAAATGCGGTTCATAGCCTGTTGGAAATCACCGCCCGTCCAGGCGCTACCCGATGACCGACGTAGCCGCGCGCGGGGCACCGTCCGGCCACACGTAGTTAGATCGGCACTATGGGCGAACGCGTCACGTTCCAAAGCTCCAGCGGCGCGAATCTGGCCGGCGTCATCGAGGTCCCGGAAACGGTGGTTCGCGGCTGGGGTGTGTTCGCGCACGGCTTCACGCTCGGCAAGGACTGTCCGGCCGCGGCCCGGATCTGCAAGCAGCTGGCGTCCGACGGCATCGGCATGCTGCGCTTCGACGCACTAGGGCTCGGTGGATCCGACGGGAACTGGGGTGACGGGTCGTTCACCGTCAAGGTCGACGACGTCGTGCAGGCATGCGAGTTCATGGCAGACCGCGGGACGCCGGCCGACATCCTCGTCGGGCACTCGTGGGGTGGCGCGGCGGTGATCGCCGCGGCGATGCGGGCGCCGGGCGTGCGATCGGTCGTCACAGTGGCAGCACCGTTTGACCCCAGCCATGTCGAAAAGCACTACGACGCCGTGGTCGACCGCTGCATTTCCGACGGCAGCGCCGAGTGGATGGTCGGTGGACGCACGCTGATCCTCAAGCGGTCATTCGTCGAGGATGTCCGCGCGGCGCACCTGCACGACAAAATCAAAAGCCTGCGCCTACCGCTGCTCATCCTGCACTCGCCCACCGACAACACGGTCGGCATCGAGAACGCAAGCGAGATCTTCCGGCTGGCCCGCCACCCGCGCAGCTTCGTCTCACTCGAGGGATCCGATCACCTGCTCACCGCCCGCGGCCAGGCCCATCGGGCCGGCCGAATCATCGGCGCCTGGGCCGACGCATACCTGGGTTCCGACGCGGAAAGTTAGCTCAGACAACATAATTCAAGCTCATCGCTCGACAGCCCGCGACCAGTCTGTGTCTCGACGGATCCTCCGGGTTGGCTCGTCGAGCGCTACCCCGCATGTCGGGCACGCTGAAAGGCGTCCCGGTCGACGGCCAACAGCGTGGTGTCGCCCAGTGCCTTCACGGTGGCGGTGCGGGGCACGTCGCGCAGGATCGCCAACTCGCCGAATCCGTCCCCGGGCCGCAGTTCACGGATCTCGGTGTCGCTTTCGAAAACCGTTGCGGCGCCGTCGACGATCACGTAGTACGTGTCGCCGTAGTCGCCCTCGCGGGTGATCAGCGCACCGTCGCCGGCCTCGAACACCCGCGCCGTATCGGCAAGCTCACCCAGCGCCGCCGCCTCGATCGTGGCCATCGGTGGCTGCGAGGACAACAGCTCGCGGGCGGCCCCACTGCCCAGCGTCGCCTCGCGGTTCAACTCGACGAGGCGCTCGGCAACCGGCGGGGTCTCCACGCGGGTGTCGGCAATCCGACCGAGGCGGCCCATTGACACATTGTCGGTGCAGAGCGCGCTGAGGAACTCAGCGCGGTCGATGGCGACCAGATCGAGATCCTCGCGCGCCGTCACCGTGGAGGACCGTGGCGCCTTGTGCAACAACGCGATTTCCCCGAACGACCCGCCGGGCCCCAGCGTCGCCACCCGGCGCCCGTCGACGGCGATCTCGGCCAAGCCCGCGGCGATCACGTAGAAGCGGTCACCGCTGTCGCCCTGCCGGAACACCTCACACCCGGCGGGCAGCGTCACGCGCGTCGCGGCGCGGGCAAGCTGTTCGAGCGCCAGCGCCGGCAGGGGTTGCAGCATCGGGGCGGCGCGAATCACCGCCAGCTTGGCCGCATCCTCATCACTCAACTCGTCGGCGCCGCGCAGCCGCGGCCACGCCAACAGCGTGATCAGGCCCGCCAAACCCCCCACAACGCTCAATGTCGCGGGCACCCCCAACGGACTGATCAGGAATGGCGCGATTACTGCGCCCGAAGCCATGCCGACCATGTACAGGCTCTGCAAGCTGGCCACCGCCGGCACCATCGTGGCGCGGGCGACACTTCGCTGCACCAACGTCGGCGCGATGGCGTAAGTGACCGCACCGGCGCCACCAAGGCCAGCGGCCAGCGTCAGGCCGATGCCAGGGGAAGTAATCGCTCCTATCGACGCGAAGGCCAAGGCTAAGCCGAGCAGCGCCCCGACGAGCACGCCGGCCAGGCCGCGCCGCGCGACAATCGACAGAGTCGCCAGCGCGCCGACCAATCCCCCGGCGCCGTACAGCGTCATGATCGTTGTGACACCGCCATCGCCTAGATGCAGCCGCTCCTTGGCCACCAATGCACTGGCGACAAACCAGACGCCCAACACGGTGACGTTGGCCACGAACAACACGGTGGCCGCGGCGGCCGGACGGCTTGCGGCGATGGCACGAAACCCCGCCCCCAGCATCCTGAGCTGCGACCTCACCGACCCGCCGGACCGCCCAGAGGTAGGAGTTTGGGAATCGTCATTCGGCACCCGGATCAGCAGCGCCACGACTAAGCCGAGAGCGAAGGTGGTCGCCGGGAGGGCGAAGGCCCAGGCGATGCCCCCAAACTCTAACGCCACTGCTGCCAGCGCCGGTCCGATTAACGCGCTGGCGCTGACCAGTGAGCTGGTCATGGCATTTCCCGCGGCCGCCTCGGCTGCGGTGTTGGAAAGTCTGACCACCAACGCGCCGTGCAGCGGCCGCACCCCCGCCGAAAGAATGGAGTCCACGGCCACGAGCACCAGCACGACGCTGACGGACGCTCCGCTGAGCACCGCAATGATCGTCGCGACCATCGCCAGGCAACGAACCCCGATCCCAAGCGCCAGATGAAACTGCGGACGCGCACTAGTGGCAAGCGGCGCAGTCAGCGGCCCGACCAGCCCCGCTGGCAGCGTTGCCAGCACGGTCGCCGCACCGACAGTGGCAGCACCTCCGACCGCGAAGGTGAAAGCGATGAGCAAGACCAAATGCGCAAACGCCCCGATGTAAAAGACCGTCCAGGCAGACATGAGCATGCGCAATTGCGGGTTGCGTGCCAAGCTGCGACTCGCGGCGAAAGCCACGCACACACCTTAATGCCTATGCGCAGACCCTGCGCTCGCTTAGGCGAGGGAACGTAATTCGTCACGTTCGGTGGGCAGCCCGAGCGTCGGGCGACCGACGAACACTTCGCAGACCCAGCGCTCGTTGCGCCGCAAAGTCAGGGGCCAGCGTGCGCTCGCGCCGCAGCAGGGTGATCGTCCGTGTCGGCCAAACCGTGGGTTCACCCGCCGATCATCTCGGCGGCTCGCGGCAGCCGGCACCTTCGGTGCTTCCCGGACGCGCTGTAGCATTGCGAGAAGCGTTGCGCGACAGCACTAATGGCGTGTTGACCGCCGGGGAAAACGCGATGTTGGCGGAATGGCTCGATCGCCTGGCCGATCAGCCGAACGGGTAGCTCAGCGAACCGGGCAGAACACCGGCAGCACCCGGTATTTCGCGGCGAAGCTCGCTTCGCGGTATTCGTCGCCGACCTCGCCGTCGTGCGCGATCACCGTCGGTGCGTCAACGGCCGTGAAGCTGAATTCGGGCACCTGCAGCTCGTGGTAGAGGGGGCTGCGCTGCAACCGTCCGAAGGCGAGCGCGGTCAGGATCCTGGTCGCGGCGAACCGGCGGCCGGTTTCGAGAATGCGCACATCGATCAGGCCGTCGTCCATGCGTGTTCGACGCGACGGCGCGAATCCCGTTGGCAGATAGAGCGAGTTGCCCAGGAAGAACAGCGACGTCAGCAAGGTCTTGTTGTCGTAGCGGATGCGGACGGGCCGATCCTTGCGCAGCGTGTGCAGCATCGCGTAGAAGCCGGCCAGCGGCTTGCCGATCCGTTTCTCCAGCTTTTCGCGCTGCTGCACGAACGTCGGATACGCGCCGATGCTGGCGGTATTGATCACCATCCGACTTTCGTTGAGGCACACCAGATCAACGCAAGCCACGCTGCCGCGACGGATCGACTCCACCGTCTTGCCGACGGTGTCGCAGCCGATGTCCTTCGCGAAGTGGTTGAACGTTCCGGCCGGAAAGACGGCCAGCGGGAGCCCCGCGTCGACAGCCACCGCCGCGGCGGTGGCCACCGTGCCGTCGCCGCCGCCGACCGCGAGCACCTCGGCGCGCGCGGCGGCAGTGCGCAGCACCTGCTCGGGGTCATCGTCGGGACCGAGCTCGACGATCTCGGCCTTCGGCAACTCGGCGCGAACCTCCGCGACGACGCGAGCGCCGGTGCCGCTGCCCGAGGCGGGATTGACCACGAACACCACGCCGGAGCCGTCGGGCCGTTCCGGCGTCTCGATGCGCAGCGGTTCCGATTGCGGCAGCGCGGTTTCGGCGACGGCGGGACCAGCTTGCCGCCCAGCACGGCGATGCCGGCGCCGACGCCCAGCCCCGCGACGACGTCGCCGGGGTAGTGCGCGCCGGTCGCCACTCGCGACAACCCGACCAGGCCGGCCAGCAGCGCCAGCGCGAAGCCCAACGGCGGACTCTCCAGACCCACGCCGACGGCGAATGCGGCGGCACTGGCCGAGTGTCCCGACGGAAACGAGTTGGAGGTCGGGCGGCGATGGGCTCTTCTGACCACCGGCACCGACTCGTAGAGCGGTCGCGAGCGCGGGCGGATTCGTTTGGCGATCTGATTGGTGAACAAGCTCGTCACGCCGAGCGTCACGAGCCCGCGCGTCGCGCCGCGCTGCGCGGCGGGCTTCCTGGTCGCGAGCAGCCCCGCGGCGATGACGAACCACAGCTTGGAGTGGTCGGCCGCCCGCGTCAGCGGCGGCATGACGGTGTCGAGCAGCGGGGTGGGGGTTTCGGCCACCGCGACGAACAACTCGCGATCAAGGGTGCCCAAACCCCGGGTGATCTGTTTGATGCCGCGCGCGCGTTGCCAGGGCCCCCTGCTCATTCGCTACACCCTAGCGGTGGGACTGATAACAATTGACGGACTATGACCAGGCGACCGGCAGCCGACCATCACCAGAAGTGGCTAGCCAACGCCGAACGTCTGGGCGTCCCCGCGGCGGTCACCACCGCGATCGCGGCGCAACACGGCATCACGCCCGAAAGCTTTCGGGTCCTCGAGCAAATGGCGGAGATCACCGATCCGGATGGCAAGTCGTTCTTTCTCATTCCTACGGGCAGCACCGGCGAGCAGGCGCGCGCGGCCACGCTGATGACCTACATCCTCAACGCGGGCACCGGCTACGGCGCCCCGGCGCGCCCGCCCACCGACTTTCCCGCGACGCCGTACTGCGCCGACGAGGTACAGCGGATCGTCGATCGCCAGCATGCGAACAGCTGGAGTTACGACGAGGACGTCGGGTTCGTCGACCGCAATGGCGGACGCCTCGTCACCACCCCGAACGGCATGCTGATGGGCCTGGGCGGCAACTGGATCCAGCGACTGTTCAGCCAGCAGGGCGGCACCGCGTGGGGTGACATCTTCATGGTCAACGTCGCGGTCGACGTCGCGGACTCGACCGGCCCCGCCCGACGGCTGCGCCAGATGGTCGAGTCCGGGCACGCGTGGTACACCGATCGCAAGGGCCGGCCCGTGGAAAGCACTCTCGCGCTGGACCGGGTACTGCACCACGAGGAGCTGCATTCCCAGCAGTGGGCCGCCAAGGGCCACTCCCGGATGATCGTTGCCTACCTCTGGGAAGTGGCCCGCGACAGGCTGTTTGGCAAGACGAACCGGCTCGAGGCGCAGGCGGGTCTGGGCGACGGCGGCTACCAGTAACCGCCGTAGCACCGTGCTATAGGGCGCGAATTCCGTTGTGCAGCACCATCACACCGATCAGGACCAGGATGCCCGCCATCAGTGCGGCATTGTGCTTCTCCATCCAGTCCCGGACGCGTTCCAGGAAATCGTCGAGGCGATGACCCGCGGCCGCATAGGCCAGGATCGGGATCGCGACCGTCGACGCGGACACGGCGACGAAGACAATGCCGGCCGACAGCTTGTCCATATCGTCGAGGTGACTGGTGCCGATGGCCAAGCCGGCCGCCACGTTCATCAGTAGTACCTCGACGCGGACCACCGTCAGGACCAGTCCGGTGATGGCCGCGCGCCGGGGGCGCATGGTGGAAAAGTGCCTCATCCAGGCCGGGGACTCGGTGGAGCGGTGCCGGGTCAGCCATCGGTAAATGCCGAACAGGATCAGCGCGGAGCCCAGCACCACCCGAGTCCAGGACGCCCACGTCGGCGGCGACGACTTGTGCATGTCGCCGAGCCCACCCGAGCCGGCCACGAAGATCACGGTCTGCGCCACCAGGCCGAACACCCAGCCGCCGAGGAAGGCCAGTCCGGCGGGCCGCGGCTGCGGTGCGTGCAGCACCAGGACGGCCGGGATGATCGACAGCGGAGAGACGGCGATAACGAGAGCCAGCGGAATAAGAGTGGGTAACAGCGAGCTCCAGCTTCCAGCCACGGGTAGCAATCCTCTCATCGACGTCGTCACCGAGCTACCGAACTGACCGGGCCGTTGACCACGCCCAGGTGGTTGTATGTGAATGCAGCGCGACGGGGAAAACACTAGGGGAAGATCACGTGGCTCGGATTCATCTTGGGCACATTTTTCACCTCGCCGGCTCGCCGCTGGTGTCCGAAGCCGCCCATGCATTGGTGTCCATCCCCGAGGGCGCATTGGTGATCGAGGACGACGGCAAGATCGCTTTCTGTGGTGACCGCGCCGGCGTCCCGCTCAAGTACCGGTCCACACCCGTGACGGATCATCGGCCCGGCTATCTGCTTCCGGGCTTCGTGGATACCCACGTTCATTTCCCGCAGACCTTCGCGGCCGACTCGTACCACGGTGGACAGCTGCTGGACTGGCTGAACCAGTGCATTTATCCCGCCGAAGCCCGCTTCGCCGACCCGAACTTCGCCCGGCGGGCAGCTGTCGAGTTCTGCGACCGCCGCATCGCGAGCGGAACCACGGCGGCCATGGTCTTCGGGTCGCCGTTCCCCAGCGCCCAGGATGCGTTGTTCACCGAAACGGCGCGCCGCGGGTTGCGGATGGTCAGCGGCCGCGGCATCCAGACCGTCGGGCCGACGGCTGCCAAGCCGTTGATGACGTCGGAAGACGACGCGATCCGGCTGGCGCGCGAGGAGATCAACAAATGGCACGCCGCCGACACCGGCAACGTGAAGACCGCCCGGCTGCACGTGGCGCTGGTCCCGCGCTTCGCGATCGCAGTGACCACAGAGACTCTGAAAAGACTTGGCGAACTGTATGATTCGGTGCGAGATCGTGGCGTGTACTTCCACACACACCTCAACGAGAGTAACCGGCCGGGCACCGGTGAAGTCGGCAAGACCAAGCAGTCCTATCAAGTCGACACGTGCCTGGACACCTACGACGGCAAGTTTCTACCCGGCTCGAATGTCGGCGGCCCGAGCATGCTGGGACGGCGCAGCGTGATGGCGCACGCGGTGCACTGCCAGGACACCGAACTGCAGCGCATGTCGGAGACGGGCACGTCCATCGCGCACTGCCCGGTGTCGCAACAGTTTCTCGGGTCCGGCACCATGCCGTGGCTCCGCACGGTCGCTTCCGGGGTAAACATCGCTGCCGGAACGGATTTCGGCGGCGGGGACGAGTGGCCGATTCCGCAGGTGCTCGCCACGGCCTTCAAGGTGCACATCTGCGAGCCCGGCGAAGCGGGCGTGTCGATGCATCCGGCCGAGATGCTGTTCATCGGAACGCTCGGCGGTGCCCGGGCGCTGGACATGGAGGACCGGTTCGGCAACTTCGACGTCGGCAAGGAGGCCGACTTCGTCGTCGTCGACCCGAACCGCACGCCGGCGCTGAAGGCCGTGATCACCGACGGCGTGCGATCCGACGATCCCGCGATGGCCCGAGACCAGACCTTGTTCGGCTTGCTGATGCGAACGCGCGAGACGTCCATCGCCGGCACCTATGTGCAGGGTCGTCGACTGTAACCCTTACCGCCGCTACCCCTTTCGGCGCAGCGTCCAGGCCGGTATCCAGTGTGTCACCGTTTTCTGCTTGGACCCGTAGGCGATTGGGTAGGTCACCAGTCCCCACCAGTCGCCCTGCTCGCACAGACCCCAGCAGCTCAGCCGGCCTTCGACGACCTTGTGCAGCTGCAGACCATTGGGCTGATACCGGCCCGAGCGATGTGGCTCGCGCGGAAAAAGCACCGTCAGGTCGATCAGCACCGCGATCGGCGGACGCACCACCCGAAACGGGTCGCGGACCGGCTGTCCGTTGTACCCGATCGACGCGAGCGGCCTCATTGTTCGATCATACGTTCGAAACGTGAAGGTCTGGTTGCGTCCGGTCAATTGCCCCTCCGCGCCCCCGGCGAATCGATATAGTTCGCCTCGCAACCGACCGCTACAAGTGGGGAGATCCGCATGATCAGGCTTATCGCTACGGGCTTACTGGCCTTGGGCGGGCTGATGACCACTGCGGTGGGCGTGGCCAATGCCGATGAAATTCAGGTCGACGGCGTCTATTCGACCCTGGGAGCGTGCGAGGCCGACGGCCCCCATGTCGAGATCACCCAGAACGACCACTTGTACACGCACTGGGACTGCCGCCAGCACGCCGACGGCCTCTACTACCTGTACCTGACCAACTAGTAGGCGCGCCCGGGGAGAGCCCGGGTTTGCTTCTGGCACCATAACGGTGTGTCAGGGCGTCGCGTGCTGGACCCGCTGATCGTCGGCGTACTGGCCACCGCGGTAAGTCTTGTCGGCGCCGGCCGTCCCTCGTTCTGGTACGACGAGGCCGCGACGATTTCGGCGGCATACAGCCGTTCCCTCGCTCAGCTGTGGCAGATGCTGGGCAACGTCGACGCCGTGCACGGCCTGTACTACCTGCTGATGCACGGGTGGTTCCAGATTTTCGCGCCGACCGAGTTCTGGTCGCGCGCGCCAAGCGGTCTGGCTGTCGGAGGCGCTGCGGCCGGAGTCGTGTTGCTGGGCAACCAGTTTTCCTCTCGCACCGTGGCACTGGCCGCCGGGGTGATCTGCGGGATCCTGCCGCGGTCGACGTGGGCCGGCATCGAGGCTCGCCCGTACGCCATGTCGATGATGGCCGCGGTGTGGCTGACCGTGCTGTTCGTCTACGCGACGCGCCGCAGCAGCGCCCGGATCTGGGTGGCTTACGGTGTAGCCCAAGCGGTTTCGGTCGTGCTCGATGTGTATTTGGTGCTGCTGTTGCCGGTACACTTGGCGTTCGTCTGCGCGTTCCTGCGCAAGCGAACCGTCGTCGTCTCCTTCGTCGTCACGTCGGCTCTGGCGAGTGGTGCCGTGGCACCGTTTCTGGTCGTGGCCGCGGGGCAGGTGCATCAGATCAGTTGGGTCGCACCGATCGGGCACCGCACGATCGAGGACGTGGCGGTTCAGCAGTACTTCGAGCGGAGTCCACCATTCGCGGCGCTGTCGGCTCTGGTGGTTGTGACAGCCGTTGCCGTATGGCGGTGGACATCGGTGAAACTCGTTGCGGCAGAACGGCAGTTGCTGACCTTGGCGGGCACCTGGCTGCTGATACCGACCACGCTGATCGTGGTGTGGTCGGCGCTGGTGCACCCGATCTACACGCCGCGGTACCTGTGCTTCACCGCGCCGGCGATCGCGTTGGTCCTCGGCGTCTGCATTGGCGCATTGGCGGCCAAACCATGGGTGGCGCCCGCTATCGTCACCCTTTTCGCGGTCGCGGCGGCACCGAATTACCTATGGGTGCAACATAACCCGTATGCCAAGTACGGCATGGACTACAGCCAGGTAGCGGATCTGATCACCGCCAAGGCGGCGCCGGGTGATTGCCTGCTGATTAACGACACTGTGACGTTTATGCCTGCACCGATGCGTCCCTTGATGGCGGCGCGCCCGGACGCCTACCGCAAGCTAATCGACCTCACGCTGTGGCAACGGGCCACCGATCGCCGGGATGTCTTTGATACCAACCTCATCCCGGAGGTCGTCGTCACGCCGCTCGGCCAGTGCCGGATGGTGTGGATCATCACCCAGGCCGACGAGTCGATGCCCGCCCACGAGGAGGGTTCGGCGTTGCCGCCCGGCCCGCGCTATGGCGCGACGCCCGCGTTCGCGGTCCCGCACGACCTGGGATTCCGGCTCGTCGAGCGCTGGCAGTTCAACCTCGTTCAGGTGTTCAAAGCGACGCGGTGATCACCAGACGCGGATGTAGTCGATCAGCATGGACGCCGGGAAGACCCCGCCGGCGGGATCGCCGGCACCGACGCCACCGACCGCCAGCGTGAACATCGGCGTCATCCAGTAGCCAGGATTGTTGAACGGCCAGCGCATGTCTTCCGGCGGGTTGCCGGCGACGTGGATCGGCTTGGGGGGAACCTTGAAGTACTCGGCGCCGTCGCGGGCGAACGCGAATCCCTTGTCGTCCCAACGCATCCGCCAGGTGTGCCAGTCACCGTCGACCAGGCCGGGGATCGATTTGCCTTCCCAGGTCTTTCCGTTGGATGCCGCGTGCACGGTGGTACCCGGGGCCCATTCGCCGTTTCCGTACCACTCGAAGATGTCGACCTCGCCGTCGGGCAGCGGGTCCTCGTTGACCGTCCAGAACGACGGCCACAGGCCGGGGGTCAGACAATCCAGCTTGATCTTGGCTTCCCAGGTGGTGTTGATCATCCCGCGCCAGTTGCCGCGCAGTTTGCCGCTGTAGTAGGTGTTGGCCAGGAAATCGTGAGTGGCGCGCAGCACCAGGTTGGAGTGCCCGTCCTGGAACACGTTTTGCCGGTCGTCGCGGTAGATCCCCGCGACCGGTGGGTAGACGTCGTCCTGCCAGGTCTGGATCGTCCACTTGCCCGGGTCCGGAGCCGAGCCGGCCGGGCCGTCGAACTCGTCGGAGAAGAGATAGGGCCCACCCGGACCGGCGGCCGGTGCGGCCGGCGCCGCCGGGGACGCCAGTGCTTCGGGGAGAGGCATCGATGCGGCCGCTGCCAGCATGCCGAGCCCTGTCGTCATCAACATGTGGCGACGATCCATCTGTACTACCACCCATCGTTAGAAGCCGGAGCTCCGACTCGGCACGGTCCCCCCGGCCAACTCCCGCAAACGGTGTTATACAACCATGCGCGCCGATGGCGTGCATCCCGCACCCGGGACTTGGAAGACACGCGCCCAGTCGACCAGCATTTCCGCCGGGTAGGTAGCGCTCCGAATCCGGCCAGCAGCATCATCGCGCGACGATCCTTAGCTGGCACTTTCGGTGCCAGCGGTGCCCGCAGCATGAAGCAGTTCTTTGAGCTGGCTTTGCTGCTCAGGGGTGAGCCGCGTCAAGATTCGCTCTTCGGCCCGTTGGACCGCGGCCTCGGCGCGCTTCAAAAGCGCCTTCCCGCGCCGCGTCAGCTGGGCCGGCATCGCCCGGCCGGTGGGGATCCCCGCCCGGCGGCTCAGCGCACCGCGTTCCTCGAGCGCGCGTAGCACTTGGTTGGCTGCCTGTGCGGAGACGTGGGTACCGCGGGCGAGCTCGGCGCTGGTGAGTCCGGGGCGCTCGGACAAAATGCGCATGCATACGAATTCGGGCAGGCCCAGCCCGAGCGGCGTGAGCTCGGCCGCCATCTGGGGTCGTAACGACGACACCACGCGGTATAGCAGAAACCCCAGCGGCTCGTCGTGGCATGCACTCATGCTTCACATGCTGACATGCGCCGCATCGTTCATCGCACCGAACCATCAACTTTGTTGACATTGTCGCTGCGGGTGGTATCAAGGAGATTGATACTCCAATACGGAAGGAAGACAAGGATGTCTGGTGGATTTTTTGGCGGCTTTGGTGGGCCTGGCTTCGGCGGACCCGGCGGTTTCGGCGGTGGCCCAGGCGGTTTCGGCGGTTTCGGTGGCGGCTGGGGCAAGCACGGCGAGGGTCATGGCGGCCCCGGCTTCGGCGGCGGCTTCGGCCCGGGCGGTGGCCGCCCACCGCTCAAGCACGCGGCTTTCGTCACCGCGGCGTTATTGCTCGACGGGCCGGCTGATGCCGCGCAAATCGTGCAGCGGGTGACCGAGGCGACCGAGGGAGCATTCACCCCTCCGCAGGACGTGGCCGAGCTTGCCATCGGCCTGCTCGCCGGCCGCGGCGTGGTGACCGTCGACAACGGCGTCGCGACCCTGACCGAGCTCGGCAACAACCTGCTGGCCTGGCGCGGCGTCAGCAGCGAGACCGCTCACGCTTTCCTGGGGCGGGCGGCCAAGTTCGGCGACGCCTTCAAGATCCGCAGGGAACTGGTCGAGATCGCCGGGCTGGCCCGAACGATCACCTGGACCGGCACCGACGAGCAGAAGGAAAAGCTCGCCGAGGCCCGGACCAAGGTGCTGGAAGCCGTGCGCGAGGCCAAGAAAACGCTGCACCGCGTTCTCGGCGAGGACTAGCGGGCGGGGCGAATGTGCGCCCACGGCGTTGGGTGTGCGCGCAGGGCGGCGACACACCGGGCGAAGACGCCGTGGGCGCACACTCAAGCGCTATATGCACAGTCGCCGTCGCGCCCTTAGCCGGATCCCGGCTCGCTGATCTTGACCAGCGTCTTGCCGATGTTGGCTCCGGTGAACAACCCGTTGAGGGCGTCAACGCACGACTCGATGCCCTCAAAGATGGTCTCGCGGTGGTTGAGTCGGCCTTCGGCCTCCCATTGACGCAGTGCGGCAAAGGCTTCGTCGAAGCGGCCCCATTGGTCGAGGGCGTTGAAGCCCTGCATCAGCGCGGTCTTCGACAGTAGGTTCACATAGTTCGCGGGACCCGGGTGCTCCCCGGTCAGGTAGCTGGAGATGACGCCGCAGAGCACGACGCGCGCGTTGTTGGCGAGCCGGCCGAGCACCGCGTCGAGGATCGGTCCACCGACATTGTCGAAATAGACGTCGACGCGTTTCGGGCAATGCTGCTTGAGCGCGGCGGGCACGTCGTCGTTTTTGTAGTCGATGCAGGCGTCGAAGCCGAAGTCCTCGACCACGGCGCGGCACTTCTCCGGCCCGCCGGCGATGCCCACCACCCGGGCGCCGGCGATCTTGGCGATCTGCCCGGCCACCGATCCGGTGGCACCCGCCGCCGCCGAGACCACCACCGTCTCACCGGCCTTGGGCTTACCGATGTCGGTCATGCCGAAGTAGGCGGTGGCCCCGGTCGGGCCGTACACCGACATGATCGCGAGCTGATCGTCCTCGCCGGGAATGGGCGTGCTGAACAGATCGTCGCGAATGATCACGTACTCCTGAAACCCGGTCAGCGTGGTGATCACGTCGCCGACGGCGTAGGCGTCGCACCGCGACGCGACGACTTCGCCGATGCCGGCCGCCCGGATCACCTCGCCGAGCTGCACCGGCGGCAGGTAGCCCGGCTGGTCGTTCAGCCAGGTCCGGACGGCCGCGTCGAGCCCGACGTAGGTGGTTCGGACCAGCGCCTCACCGTCGCCGGGTTCGGGTGCCGGCCGGGTGATCAGCTCGGTGTCGTCGGGCGCAACCAGCCCGGTCGGGCGACGACGAAGGAGGATCTGGCGATTCGGCATGTCGGGCACGGTGCTGAAACTACCGATTGAAGCCGAAACTTCCTATGAGACGCGGTCTGGTGGGAGCATCTGTCCCATGGAATCGCAGGACGACCCGGAAAAGCGGATCCGGGACCTGGAGCGCCCGCTGGCTGAGACCGCGCGCGCTTCCGAATTGGGCGGCGCAGCGCAGGGCCAGGCCTACCCGCCACCGCCCCCGGGCCCGGTGCCACCGCCGTCCTACGGCGGGGCGCCGCCGCCACCACCCATGTATGGGTACAGCAGCCCCTACGGCGGGTCCTCGCCGAAATCCTCGGGCAATCGCATGTGGTGGATCGTCGGCACCATCATCGTCATCGGCGTGCTGGTGCTCGCGGGCGTCATCGCAGCCTTTGCCGCGCACCAGCTTTCCACTGTCCGGTCGATCATCTCGTCGGAGGTGACGACCACGCCGGCGACGACGTCACCCCGCACGACCCGCAGTCCCCGGCCGTCGACCAGCGCGACGAGCCCGACCCGCAGTTCGGGTCCCTCGACATTGCCGCTGCCGCCGCAGGGCGCGCCGCTCGACGTATCCGGCATCGACGAGAACAAGACGATCGCGTGCAACGACAACGTGGTTACGGTCAGCGGGATCAACAACACGATCGTGATCACCGGCCACTGTGCGAGCCTGTCGGTGTCCGGCATGAAGAACTCGGTCACCGTCGATTCCTCCGACACCATCGAAGCGTCCGGGATGAACAACCAGGTGACGTTCCACTCGGGCGCCCCGAAGGTCTCCAACTCCGGGGTCGACAACGTCGTCGCGCAGGGGTGACGGGTCAGTCCGCGGCCATCGCGTCGGCCAGCGCCACGTAGCCCTCGAATCCGACGTCATGCGCCCTGGCCCGAAAGCGTTGCAGGAGCTGCCGATAGCCGGTCTCGTCGCCACGGACTCGGGCCAGCATTGCCCGCAGCCGCAGCACCGGAATTTCGTGCAGCACGAAGCCCGGCTCGGTCGCGACGTCCTCGAGTCGGTCGATCGCGCGCTGCGCTGCCTCGACATCGCCTGGGCCGGCGCGCGCTAGCAGTGTCTCGACAAGCACGGTCGTGGCGGGTGCCCGGAACATCATCGTCCCGGCGTCGAACTGCGCGTTGAGAATCCGGGACACCAGGTCGATCGCGCCATCGAGATCGCCGGATCGCGCACGGCCACGGGCGATTTCGGCGTCAGTCATGCGGCGAATCGCCACGATCAGCTTCTCGTCGACGAGCATCTCGCGAGCCTTGGCCAGATATTCGAAGCCCTCCCCCGCGTTTTCGTCGTTGCAGTGGATCAGCGCGTTAGCGCGATTGACCAGTGCGTACGCCAATGCGGCGGTGTCGCCGGAGCGTTGGGCGATTTCCAGCGACTCGGCCGTCTGCGCCACGTCTTCGGCAGTGGGCAGCACCCCGCCGTTCTGGACCGCGGCCGCATACTTGTACAACTGCGCGAACGGGTGGGTGGTCGGGTCGAACGAGCGGGCCATCGCGATGCCCTCCTCGAGGTCCTGTCGCCAGCCTTGCCGGCCCAAAAACATTCCGGCCGCGCCCTTTAACGTGATCGCCCAGGCCAGCGGGGAGCCGATCACGAAGTTGCCCATGGTGGGATCGCCGTGTGCGACGTCGATGATCCGTTGCGCGAGCTGCAGGCATTCGGTCGCCTCGCCGACCTCCCACTTGGCCTGGGCGGCCGCATAGAATAGGCCGGCCGTCATCGCCGGGTCGCCGATCGACTCGACGAGCGTGGCGAACTCCATCGCCATGGCGGCCGCTTCCCGATGCTGGGAGTTGAACGTCAGTGTAGTGAGGTGGCCCGCCATGCCGACGGCCAATGACCTCTTGTCACCCGCCTGCGTGGTCAGCGCCCGCAATTCATCGAATCCGGTCTCATCGGGCGTGCCACCCACCTGAAACACGCTGCCGCACAGCAGGGCTCGCGGGGCGATGCGCGTGGCCAGCCGGTCGGGGTGATCGTGCGGGAGCCGGTCGGCGAATCGTTGCGCCTGTTGCCAACTGGCCCGGGCCGCGCGGATATCCCGCCCGCCGTACCACGTCCCGGCCTGCATGTACCACTCGTAAGCCTCACGCAAATCCCCGGCGGCCGCGTACTGCGTGGCGACGATCGAGGCCTCCTGACCGGTGAATTCGCCGTAGCTGCGCTGCAATACGGCCGCCACCCGTCGATGCAATTCGGCTCTGTCGGCTTTCAACTGGGATTCGTATGCCACCGCCTGAATCAGGGGATGACAGAAGGCGTACGTCTCGTGCGGTGTGAAGCCGACCTGCTCGACCAGTGACGCCTGGACCAAGGGCGCCACGTCGACCGCGCCCAACAGACATTTCAGCAATTCGGTGTCGAACTGCGCGCCGATGACGGCCGCGGCGTGCAGCGTGCGCTTCGCCGTGGCGTCGAGCCGATCGATGCGCGCCCCGATAATGCCCTGCAGGCTTGCCGGAACATGGATTTCGCGCACTTCGCGCACGCACACGTAGGCTCCGGGCGCACCCTCGAGCTCGCCTCGCTCGGCGAGGTCACGCACGATCTCCTCGGCGGCGAACGGCAGGCCGGCCGCCCGGTCGGCGATCACCGTCGGCAATCCGGCCACCGAAGGGTCGGTCCCCAGCAGCTCGTTGATCAATTCGTTGATGTGCGAATCACCCAGTGGTGCAAGTGAAAACGGATGAGCGCCCGGGATCCGCGACAGCGGCCCCGAGTATTCGGGCCGATAGACGACGAGCAGCACCGCGCGCATGCCGGGTACCGCCGCCGCGAATTCGGTGAGCAGCGATTCGCTGACGCCGTCGATCCACTGGGCATCGTCGATGACGTAGAGCGCGGAGTCGGGCCGCGCCAGCGAAATCGTGTTGATCAGGTCGACGAGCCGGCGGCGCCGCGCATCCGGGGTGATGTCCGGGCAGGGCATGTCGGGGTCGCGGATGCCGAGCAGATCGTCGAGCAGCACCAGGTCCTCGTTGTTCGCCTCGGGTATTTCGGCGCGCACCCGCGCCCGCGCCACCTCGAGGGTGAGCCCGCCCAGACCGAAGACCCTGCGCAGCAGGCGGGAGATCACGTGGAACGGAATCTCGCGGGTATGGGATTCGCAGTAGGTGACCGACACCTCGAACCCGCCGCTACGTGCCGTCGCCACAGCCTCACGCATCAGCCTGGTCTTGCCCACGCCCGGCCGGCCGGTCACCGTGATCACGGATCCCGCACCGCGGGTGGCCTGGTCCAGCAACTCCGCGACGGCGTCCTTCTCGCTTTGGCGTCCAACCAGACGGGATTGGTGACGGGGCTTGCGACGGACGGCATCGACACTAAGCAGGCGCCGGGCCGGCACGGCGGTGGCGAAACCCTTGACGTGCACGGTTTCGGGCTCGCCCAGCACCGCACGATCCTCGACGAGCCGCGCGGTGGATTCGCTGAGCATGATGCCGCCGGGTGGCGCCACCGTTTCCATTCGCTGAGCCATTCCCACCTGTTCGCCCACCGCGGTGTAGCCGAGATGAGTCGCGCCGACCTCGCCGGCGATCACCTGGCCGGAATTCAACCCGACGCGCAAGCGCAGGTCGATTCCATCGCGGCGGCCCAGCTCGACCGCCAGCGCTCGGACCGCATCCTGGATCTCCAGCGCCGCAAGGCAGGCACGAAAAGCATGGTCCTCCAAGGTGATTGGGGCGCCGAACAGAGCCATGATGCCGTCGCCGGTGAACTTGTCGACGGTGCCTTCATAACGCTGGATCACGGTCGCCGACTGATCGACGAGCTCGGTCATCACCTCGCGCAACCGCTCGGGACCCAATGCCGCGGCGATGTCCATCGAGCGCACCACGTCGGCGAACAGAACGGTGACCTGTTTGTACTCGGCGGGCTCGGCGGCCGGCGCCAGTGGACTGCCGCAAGCATCACAGAAACGCGCACCCTGACGCGGCTGCGAGCCGCACACCTGGCACACCGGCGATGGTGGCGTCACGTCTGAAACCCTAGGCGGAATCCCTGTTAGTGGAAACGCCCGGAAATCGGCAGACTATGTTTGCTCTTCCGCGTCGTCGTCGAGGACGCTGACCGCGATACCGTACGGCAGGAAGCGCACCTTGCGCTTGGGGTCGACGTTGTTCTTGTTGGCCCGCAGCGCGTCGAGCTCACTCGCATACACCTGTTCGACGCGCGCGTCGCCCGCGGCGTCCACGGTGTAAATCGCCCAGACGCCGTCGCCGGCCTCGCCTGCGGTTTCCGGCTCGTACCGGGGCCGCCGTGACAGGTCGTCGAAGAACGCCGAAAAACCGCTGCGGGCGCCCGGAGCAGCAGCAAACCTGCCGATCCGCTCGAACACGTCGCGCAGTCCCTCGCTGCCTTCCCTGATCACCCGATCGAACTCTTCGGGATCAAACCCGAATGGACCATGCTCGCCCACGTGACCTCCTAGCCGCTCGTAGCGTTAGTGCCCAGTGTGCGCTCCCGCGCGGTGATGCGCCACGGAGTTTGCTCCCAGCCGAATCCCACCGCTAATAGCCCGGGCCCAGGAACGGGTTCTGCGAGTACCCGCCACCGCTGGGGGGATAACCGCCCCCGTAGCCACCGCCCGGATACTGCCCGGGATATTGCTGAGCCGGGTACTGCGGAGCCGGGTTCGCCGGTGCCTGACTGGCCGGCACCTGGATCGGGATCGGCACCGGCAGCAGCGGAACGTGGATCCACTGCGTGGTCATCGGCACCGTCGTCGTGGTGGGCGGCGTCGACGTGGGCGGCGGTGGAGGCTCGGTGGTCGGTGTCGTCATCTCCGTCGTGGGCGGCGGCGCGGGCTGAGAAGTCTGAGTCGTCTGCGGCGGCGGCGGCGGACGGTGCGTGGTGTGCACCGGCGGCGGCGCCGTGGTCACCACGACGGGCGGAGGCTCGGGCGACGGCGCAGGTTCCGGCGGTGGCGGCGGAGGCGGCACCGAGCTGGGCACCGGCGCAGCGGTGGGCGGCGGCGGCACCGCTGTGGGTGGGGCGGGACTGGGCACCAGGGTGCTGGCCGGCGGCAGCGGCACCGGGACGGCGGAGGGCACCGGCGGCGCCTGGCGGTTTTCGATCCCGGTCAAGGTGTACGCCACGCCGCCGATCGCGGTCATGGCCACTAGTGCGAACATCCCGACGACCAACTGCGACAGCCGAACCCGGCGCCACGCCCGTTCCCGGGGCGGCTCGATCACGTTCAACCGCATCGACCAGCCGCCCGGGTTGCTGTCTTCGTCGAACGCCTCGGGTGTGTAGGGCACCCGGATGTCACCGGGGTATTCGGTTTGCGACCAAGCCAACTCGCGGTCGGTGAGCGCTTCCTCGTCGATCACCAACAGGTCGCCGGCGGGCAGTTCGATGATGTCGTTGCCCGACGCCGCAGTAAGCAAACTGATCGACGTGCGGGTGCGTAGGTCGAGTTCCTCGCCGCGGGCGGCCAGCAGCAGCGCGCCGGCGGCGGCGGCGAATGCGGGCTGCGCCGGCGACATGACCGGTCGGCGGCTGTGCACCGAAAGGCGTTCGTTGACAAGCGGAATGCAGGCGCCACCACCAACAGTGATCACCGCGGAAAGGTCGTTCCAGCCCTTGCGGTGTCGACACAGCATGTCGTCGAACGCGTAGATGAGTCCGGTGAGCCGGTCCTGGATCAGGTCACCCAGCTCGTCGCGGGTGAACTTCATGGTGGCCCGGCGTCCACCCAGCTCGGCCGCGAATTCCGTTGTGCGTTCCGTGGATAGCTGCTCCTTGGCGGTACGGCACTGCTCGCGCAGCCGGGCGAGCTGCCCGACCGCGGCGGTGCTGGCCGGATCGATACCGCTGCCGTGTCCCAGTTCCTCGAACACGCAGAGCAATAAGGCCGCGTCGATCTCGTCACCAGAGAAGTCGGTGTAACGCATTGTGTCGCTGACCGGTTTGAAGTCGCCCGCGAGGTCTATCAGGGTGGCCGACGTGCCTGAGCCGCCGAAGTCGAGCAATCCGACGACACCGGTTGCGGCAAGGCACAGCTCGGCGTTCGCCGCGGTCAACGATGCGATCGCGTCCGAAACCAGGCGCGGTGCCATACCGCTTCGCACAAAGCCCAGATGCGTGCGTAGCCCGTTGCGTAATGCTTGTACGGTCCCCGGTTTCCATCGTGACGGAACAGCGATAGAGATCTCCGAAGAGCCGGCATCCGCGCCGGCCTCTGACACCATCGCGTCGAGTGCTTCGACCATCAAGAGGTCGGGGTCGTGAGCAGAGCCATCGACGGACACCAGTGCCACCGAGTCGCCGACGCGGTCGACGAACCCGCTCATCAACATGCCGGGCTCTGTGAGCTGCGGGTTCTCTTCGGGTAGACCAACTTTCGGTGCGCAGTGCGGGTACAACGTTAGTACCGCTCGACGTGAAACCGGCTGGTTTCCGTCACGCGCTGCGACCAGGTTCGTGGTTCCGATCGACAACCCAAGTGGGTCGTACATAGAGCGAATACTTTCGTCTATAGGGGTCGGTGGCCAGCGTTAACGATAGTCGCCGACACGCGCAAAGCCGATGGCTTGCAATGCCATTGGTATCGCCCCGATGCGGTTGTGTCACCGAAGTGGTACTAAAAACCCCTTGACAAAGAGCTGGGCGTCAGACCACGGTCAGCGGCAGCGAACGCCTCGACTCGAACTGGAACGTCGCTCCGCCACTGACCCTGACCACCGAAACCTCTGGCAGTTCCGCGCCGTCAGTGTCGGTTTCGATCAGCTCGGCCGTCCAGTCATTGGCAGTTCCGCTAACTCGCACTTCGAGGCGCGGATCGATCGCCGTGGCGATCGCCTGCAGCGGCTGCGCGGATTCCGGCGAACACAACGAGATCCAGGCACCGTCGTCATGGGCCGGAGACGGGTGGACGTGCAGCCGGTTCGATTCCAGTTCTGCGGCAACGTAGCCCATCGGGTTCAGCAGCGGGTGCAGCTCGAGGACGCGGCGTACTCCTTCAATGCCGCCGGGACGGGGGTCGCTCCCGCTTGCGGGGGAGTTGAGCGCGCGGTGAATTCGTTCGGCGGCCAGGCCCGCGATACCGGTCAGGCCGCGAGTGCACACCCCGATGGCCTCGGCCTCGTCGGCGGCGCGTGCCCGCACCGCGATCGCAAAGGAAAGATAGAGCAGATGCATCTGCAGGCAGACCTCGTCGGCCATCCGGACCAACGCCGAATGCGAGAAGGCGGCGAAGTCGAAATCGGAGAGCAGCGGACCCGAGTAATCCGCCTGCCCCTCGTCCGCGGTGTCGATGGGATCGAGTTTCCATGTCGCGGCTCGCGTTTGGCGAACGATGTCCAGGGCGGGAATGCCTTGCACCTCTGGATAGGACTCGTCGATGACGACGGTCCACGCGCAGTGGGGGTGCCGGCCCGCCGGCGTCCGCGGCGGGCGGTGGATGGGGCGCACCTGAGCCCGGGCGTTGGTCGCCACGGCGGTCGCGTCGAAAGTCGGATCCTCGATGGTGTGGCACATCCCGAACACGTACTGCTCGCCCATCGGTTCCACGTCGAGCAGCGCGCCGCAGTGGTCGAGGTGGAATTCACCGTGCCACCGGTCGTGCACGGTGTAGCGGAAGTCCATGAATTGCGGTGGGGCACCGATGTCGAGCTGCAGGCCCTTGAAGATGGTGGGCACGTCGTTGCCCACGTAATTCAGCGCCTCCTGCATGCGCCGGGTATAGATCGGGCTGGCGCCCGCCCACTCCTCGATGGCGATCTGCACCATCTCCTCGCGGCCGAACGAGGAAATGCACCAGGCCATTCCGGACCGGTCGATCAGCTGCCCGATCAGTAAGAGTTCGGGAAGCAGAACGACCAGCTCGTCGCGGGACAATTGCGCGTATCGCGAGGGGCTGCTCACGCCACAAAAATAGACTCGGCTATGTTATAAAGTCAACAATGCCCATTGCCGCAGGCCAGACGTCCGGGCGCTCGGTCAGTCCGACCCGGCGCACCACCGCGCCGCGCAAACGTGGCGACGACACCCGGGCGAAGATCATCGACGAGACGGTCCGCTGCATCCAGGAGGAAGGCTTTGCCGCCGCTACCGCCAAGCATGTGGCCGAACGCGCCGGCGTCACCTGGGGCGTGATCCAATACCACTTCGGCGACCGCAACGGCCTGCTGATGGCCGTCGTCGACGACGGGGTGGACCGGCTGATCGAGAGCCTGTCGTCGGCCGACGTCAGCGAGCTGCCACCCCAACAGCGCATCGAGGTCGTCATCGACACCGCGTGGAGTTGCTACAGCAGCCCGACGTCGTTGGCCGCGTTCGAGATCCTGCGGGCAACCCGCGGCAGCCTCGGCGATTCCTCGCGACGCCACCTGCTCGAGATGAACTCCGCGATCGCCCAGTTGGGCCGGTCGATCACCACCGATCCGGCGAATGCCGGTGTGGCCGAAGTCATTTGGGCGACACTACGGGGTGTGGTACTGGCCCAGATGGTCACCGGAACGACCATCGATTGGAGCCTGGAACGACGGGCCCTGATCGACATGGTTACCCGTGTGCTGCAATGACGGGATGACCCTCGACGATCTGGCCGATATCGAAGCCATCAAGCAAGTCAAATACCGGTATCTGCGCGCGCTGGACACCAAGCATTGGGACGACTTCAACGACACCCTGGCCGAGGACATCAAGGCCGACTACGGGCCGTCGATCGGCAACGAGTTGCACTTCACCAACCGCGCCGACTTGGTCGAGTACATGCGGACGTCGCTGCCCGCGAACGTCATCACCGAACACCGGGTGACGCATCCGGACATCGTCGTCGACGGCGACACCGCAACGGGCAGTTGGTATCTGCAGGACCGCGTGATGGTCGCCGACCTGAACTTCATGCTGATCGGTGCCGCCTTCTACCGCGACACCTACCGGCGCACCGACGCCGGCTGGAAGATCTGCGGCACCGGTTACGACCGGACCTACGACGCCACGATGTCGTTGGAGGGCATGAACTTCACGCTCAAGCCCGGTCGCGCCATCGCCAGCGTCGACTAAGCGCTACTTGGTGATCGCGATGACCGCGCCGGGCCGCAGCCATTTCATGATCGACACCAGCTGAGCATCGTCGACCGCAACGCAACCCTCGGTGGGTTGACCGTCGGTGGTGTGGAAGAAGAACGCGGCGCCGCCGCCCGGGGTCTTGTTCTTGTTGACGCCCATCACGACCGCGTGCTTGTACTGCGGGATCTGCAGGTTCTCGCTCTCGGCGGTGTTGAACGGGCACTGCGCCTTCGGGCACATTTGCATCGAGTTGAAGGTGGGGCTGTGGTCGTCGCCGCTCCACCAGTAGTTGGGCCCGGACACCTGGGTGTAGGGCAGCCCGGTACCGGGGTTCGGGGCGGTGCCGAACGCGGCGTCGAGGCTGTAGACGCCCGTCGGGGTGGCCGGTACCCCACTCTTGGCCTGCGGCGCCATCCCCGCCGAACCCACGTGCGTCGGAACACCGGTGCGCAGCGCCTGCCAGCCGGCAGCGGTGCGTTGGTAGATGTCGATGGTCGCGTTAGAGCCGCCAGTGCTGACGACCGAAACCACTTGTGTGGCATTGCCAACCTGATTCGCGAACCAGGGGGTGCCGGCCAAGGGGTTGCCCGTGGGGGCGGCAGTTCCCATCGGCGCGAGTAGCAACGATGCCCACACGCAGCACGCCAGAGCACACAGCGAAGCTAGCAATCGGCGCATGCATTCCATCGTCCAGTGACGCAACCTCAACGGTCAAGTCAA
The DNA here is from genome assembly GCF_036409155.1 of Mycobacterium sp. 050128. Taxonomy (NCBI): domain Bacteria; kingdom Bacillati; phylum Actinomycetota; class Actinomycetes; order Mycobacteriales; family Mycobacteriaceae; genus Mycobacterium; species Mycobacterium sp. 050128. Next base: position 1,015,305 of record NZ_JAZGLW010000001.1, read on the forward strand.
GCTTTAGACCCGGTTGGGTCACAGCGCCGTGATCTACGAAAGGCCCACGGCGGCAGCGGCTTAGGACGAAACACTGCCAGGCACACCAGAACGTACAGATACCCCAGTGCCCAGCCGGCCAGTACGTCGGACGGGTAATGCACGTTCAAGGCGACCCGCGAAAAGCCCACCAACACAAGGATGATCGCGGTCACCGTCATCGCGATACGACCCAGCGTCGAGCTGATCATCGGCATGACGAAGGCCAGCAGGGCGAGCAGGGACGCCGTCGTCTCGAGCGCGTGCCCGGAGGGAAACGACGTCTGGGCAATGGGCACCAGCATGGTCGACGGCCGCGGACGATCCGCCAGGCCCTTGGCCGCCTGCGTCACCAGTCCGTTCAGCAGGCCGCAGGCCACCAGCACCAACGCCGCGCGCACGTTGCGCCGCACCAACGCCGCCGCCGCCGCGACCGTGTCCAGCACCCGCAGTGGGACCGGCCCCAACACATTGGTCACCGCTTCCCAGAAACGTAACCACGCCGGATGCTTGACCGCGGCGTCGTGCGAGGCGTTCAACAGCGACCAATCGATCCAACGCAACCAGCCCCAATTCTGGAGGTAGCCCACCCACATCAGCGCGTAGACCGCGACGGCCACGGGAGCGGCATAACGGGCCATCCGGGTTCGGGCGCGGGTCACCCCTTAGCGATACCAGGATCACCATGCGGATTGGTGGACCCCGCTCGGTTCCGCGTCATACTGGCGTCATGGCGGTCTTTGTCCGCAGGTTGCTCGGTATCGGCAAGCTACCCGAGGACCTGCATGCTCAGGTCGAAGCGGAAGGTCTGCTCTACCTCGCCGACTACGTCCCGGTGACCAGGCGGTTCAGCGGCGCCATCCCCGGGGTGCGGTTGCCGCACAGCGTCGCCTACTACACGGGCTCGCTGGTGCTCACCCGGCAACGGGTACTTGCGACGCTGTCGATGCTGCCGAAGCTGGCCGGCGCGACCGTCGACGTGCCCTGGGACGCCCCGCAGACCGGCACGGCCAGGGCCGAGATCTCGTCGGGCGGTTTGGAGGTAATTGTCGACGTCGCGCGCGTCGACGACAAGTTCAGCGGCGAACTATCGCTGCTCTACAAGACCGCGATCCCGGCGGATGTGCTCAGTGGGCTGCCGGTGTGTTCGTTGACGTTCGACATGGCGCCGGACTGTATCGTCCGCGCGGTCGGCGTTAGCTATTCTCCGTGATCACGGCGAACGGCGGCTAGGTGATCGACCAGAATTCGAGCAGGGTACGCAGGGTCGCCACCAACGGAAGCGGTTGATCGAGCATGGGATGGTGGCCGGCTTCGGCCAGCTCCACAAAAGGACCCCTGAGCTGGAAGATGGAGCGCAATCGCTCGGCCATGGCAGCGGAAACTAACCCGGCCTCGCAACTCAAATAACCTATGCGGCAACGCATTTGGGCAATCATCGCTTCCATTGACTCGTCGTCATCGGGACTTGGCTCCAGAAACTCGCCGTGGAAAATCGTTCGGTCGAATTTCCAAGTCCACCTTTTGCCGACTTTGCGTATCGATTCGGCGGCGATGTGCTTTGCGATGTAGGGCAGGACCAACTCCTGCCGGGGCACCGGTATGAAGTGGGACAGGATTTCATCTCGTGACCCATAGTCGACGGAGTTACGGCTGCGCAGCCGTTCTGCTTCGGGCGCACGGTCTCGCAGCGGCGAGTCGACCACCACGACGCTGTTGATCTCTTCGCCGTACAGCATCGCCGCGGTCGCGGCCACCCAACCGCCCATGCTGTGGCCGACGATCGTGGGCCGCCCCGAGGCCCCCGCGGCGGGCAAAACCTCCATCACTTCCCGTGCCCAGGTTTGTAGCTCGTAGCTATCGCGGGTGTCGCTGTCGCCGTGTCCGGAGAGATCCGGCGCGATCACCCGGTGGGTATGGGAAAAGAACGGCGCGATGTGGTCCCACCAACCAGAGTGCGCACCGCCTCCGTGGACGAACACCACAGGCGGTTGTTCCAGGCCACCCCAGGCGCGCAGGTGTATACGGCAACCGGCGACTTCGACATCGCAATGGTCCGGCTTTTGACCGAGCGCGTTGGTGAACCAGGACGGTTCAGCCGGCGTCAGGTGAGAACGGGAAAACAAGTCCGTATCCTCCGTGTTCCGGCGTTACCTACTCTCCGTGATCGTCATCAGCGGCCACGGCGGCTGGCGGAGCACCGCCAGGCTGCCGATCACCGCGGCGAGCAGGCCGGTGAGCACTCCGATCAGCGCGACGCGATTGGCGTTGACGGCGGGCACCCAGGTTGCCCGACCCTCGCGGATGACGAAGACGCCGACGGGCTTTTCGACCGTGATCACGGTGGCACCGTCGGTGGTCTCGAAGGGCTCGCCGTAGACACGCCCCGGCCGGCGGTCGGTGGGCAGCTGGTCGAGCACGTCGGAATACTTCACTGCACGCTCCCTTGGTCGTGTTGTGGGACTGCGCGATACATTGACGCTAATGCCATTCTCCTCCGGCGAATACTCCGATGGCGCTGTGAGCGAACACGCGTTCAGCTCGCAAGATCGGCGCGTCGTGTATCGGGTGATCGCCGAACGGCGGGACATGCGCCGATTCGTGCCCGGCAGCGTGGTGCCCGAGGAAGTGCTGTCCCGCTTGTTGCAGGCCGCGCACGCCGCGCCCAGCGTCGGGTTGATGCAGCCGTGGCGCTTCATCCGGATCACCGATGACGCGGTGCGCCGCCGCATCCACGCCCTGGTCGACGAGGAACGCCCGCGGACCGCAGCAGCGCTGGGACCGCGCGGCGCGGAATTCCTGCGGCTCAAGGTCGAAGGCATTCTCGAATGCGCCGAACTGTTGGTGGTGGCGCTGGCCGACAAACGCGACGTCCACATCTTCGGCCGGCGCACGCTCCCGCAGATGGATCTCGCGTCGGTGTCCTGCGCGATTCAGAACCTGTGGCTGGCGGCCCGGGCCGAAGGTCTCGGGGTCGGCTGGGTCTCGCTGTTCGATCCGCAACCGCTGGCCGCGCTGCTGGGCATGCCCGCCGATGCCGAGCCGGTGGCCATCCTGTGCGTCGGGCCGGTGCCCGACTTTCCCGACCGGCCGGCGCTGGAGCTCGACGGCTGGACGCATGCGCGGCCGCTCTCGGAATTCGTTTCCGAAAACCGATGGACTCAGCCGCCGGACACCCGGCCCGGCCAGCACGGCTCCGTCCACTCGGTGTGACTCGTGAACGCCGCGGCCGGCGACTTTGGCATACCCACGCGCCGAACGTGCTCTCAGGGATAGAAAAGCGCCGAAAATCCACCTTCAGAGCACGTTCGGCGAAGGGGGACGCGGCGACGCGTTCAGATTCTTAGCAGGCGGCTGCGGTATCGTCGCCGGTCGGCAAGGCACGTTAGGGAGGTGGCAGTGACCGGCGACAACGTACTGATCGTGCACTGGCACGACCTGGGGCGCTATCTCGGCGCCTATGGCCACTCTGACGTCAGCAGCCCGCGCTTGGATCAGCTCGCCGCCGATGCCATCCTGTTCACCCGGGCTCACGCCACCGCTCCGCTGTGCACACCGTCGCGCGGCTCGTTGTTCACCGGCCGCTACCCGCAGAGCAACGGCCTCGTCGGCCTGGCCCACCACGGTTGGGAATATCGCGCGGGCGTGCAGACCCTTCCCCAGATCCTGTCCGAATCAGGCTGGCACTCGGCGCTTTTCGGTATGCAACACGAGACGTCGTACCCGAAACGGCTGGGCTTCGACGAGGTCGACGTGTCGAACTCCTATTGCGACTACGTGGCGGACAGGGTCCAGGATTGGCTGCGCAACGACGCCGCGGCGCGGGATGGTCAGCCGTTCCTGCTGACGGCGGGATTCTTCGAGACCCATCGCCCCTACCCGCGGGACCGCTACGAACCGGCCGACAGCGCGGCCGTCGATCCACCGGACTATCTGCCCGACACGCCGCAGGTGCGCGGCGATCTCGCCGACTTCTACGGCGCGATCAGCACCGCCGACGCCGCGGTCGGGCAGATAATGGACACGCTGGCCGAGACGGGTCTGGACGCCAGCACCTGGGTGGTGTTCTTCACCGATCACGGCCCGGCCTTCCCCCGGGCGAAATCAACGCTGTACGACGCCGGAACCGGCATCGCGCTGCTCATCCGGCCGCCCACTTCGGCGAAAGGGGCCGCGACACCCCAGGTCTACGAAGAGCTGTTCAGTGGCGTCGACCTGGTTCCGACGTTGCTGGAGCTGCTGGGCCTCGACGTGCCCGCCGAGGTCGAGGGCGTCTCGCACGCCCACGCCCTGCTCGCGCCCGATACGCCGACCGACCCGGTGCGCGAGCAGGTGTACACGATGAAGACTTATCACGACTCGTTCGATCCGATTCGGGCAATCCGCACCAAGGAATACAGCTACATCGAGAACTACGTGCCGCGCCCGCTGTTGGACCTACCTTGGGATATCGAAGAGAGCCCATCCGGGATGGCGGTCGCGCCCTTCGTCAAATCGCCGCGCCCGGAACGCGAACTCTACGATCTGCGAATCGATCCCACCGAGACCACCAATCTACTGGCCGATGGCGATCCGGGTATGGATGCGATCGCCGCCGATTTGGCTGTCCGCCTTAATGATTGGCGCCAGCGCACCGGCGACGTGATCCCCTCGGACTTCGCCGGTACCCGCATCGCGATGCGCTATACCGAAACGTATCTACAGATCCATCACACGACACCGACCAGCCGGTCGGCGATCGCCGCCGACCGCGGCGTCGAGGAGTAGGCAGCCGCTACCCCGCAGCCACACCGCCGACCTCGGCGACGATGAATACCCGCCGGAACGGGAAGATCGTCGTACCGTCGGCCCGCGCCGGGTAGGCGTCGTCGAGCAGCGGGATGAGCTCCGCACGGAACTGATCCCAGCCCGCGTCGTCGAGGCGCTCACGAACCGGAACCAGCGCGGTCCCGGTAATCCATTCCAGCACTGGGTGTTCCCCGGTCAGCTGGTGCAGATACGTGGTCTCCCAGGCATCGACCCGGCAGCCCGCATCCATCAGCAGATTGGCGTAATGCGCCGGCGGCTGGACCACCGCGCCGACCCGGAACGGTATGTCTTTCAGCGTCTTTGCGTAGTGTTCACGGCGCGCCACGGCCCGCACCGCGGCATGCGACGGGGTTTCGAAATTACCCGGAATCTGCACCGCGATCCACGACCGGTCCGGTAGTTGGCCGGCCCACCGGACCAGCAGGTCGGCATGTTCGGGAACCCAATGCAGCGCGGCGTTGCTGACCACCACGTCGGTGTCGGGTTTCGGCTTCCAGTCCCGCAAGTCCGCCACCGAGGCATCGATCCCGCGTTCCCGGGCGGCGGCCACCATCTCCGGTGAGGTGTCCATCGCCTCGACGGCCGCGCCGGGCCAGCGTTTCTCGAGGTATTTCGTCAAGTTGCCGGGTCCGCAGCCCAGGTCGACCACTCGGCGGGCCCTCTCGGCCCCCACTCTCGAGAGCAAGTCGTAAAACGGACGGCTCCGGTGGTCTGCGAATGCCAGGTAGACGTCTGGATCCCACATGTCGGTCCTCCTGATCAACGCCGTGGCGGTCGGCGATATAGACCAAACCGTATTACCGCATCGTGCCCCCGTGGTGCCCGAGTGGGCCCGGAATCGCGTCAAATGCCCGGGATCGGACGCTGGGCCGGGATAGCATCGGCATTCGTGGGGTCCGACACAGATCCGATCGATCCGCCCATTCCAGTTCCCGACGTTCCCGGTGCCGATGTGCCGCCCGGCGCCGACGGATTGCCACCGCTCTCGGCGTTGTCGCCACATGAACGCAGGGTGGTCGCGGCCTGCGCCGCCGGCGATATCGCCTTGCGCACCTGGGTGTCGTCGCTGCTGGCCGCGACGGCCGCGCCGGTGGTGGTGGCCACCACGTTGCGCCACACCGAATCCGGGAGTGAACGCGCCAACCTGAACTTCTACGCGGAGTTGGCCGCCGAGCACGATCCGGCGAAGTCGTTCCCCGCTCCCACCGAACCGCCGCGGGTGTCGTCGCGGCCCGCCGGACCGCTCGCGAGATGGATCGCGCGCGGCACAGTCGACAACATCTCGTTCCCCAGCAGCTTCACCACGATCAACCCCGCGATGCGCGAGCGGTGGAATGCATGGGGGTCCAACAACATCGTGCGCGCTCAGCATTGGCGCCACGACGACGCACCTCGTCCCACGCTGTGCGTAATCCACGGCTTCATGGGATCGTCGTATCTGGCAAACGGCCGCTTCTTCTCGATGCCGTGGTATTACCGGTCCGGCTACGACGTCTTGCTGTTTACCTTGCCGTTCCACGGCCAGCGCGCCGAAAAGTGCTCGCCGTTCAGCGGTTTCGGCTACTTCGCCGGCGGGCTTGGCGGCTTCGCCGAATCGATGGCCCAGGCCGTGCACGACTTCCGGTCCGTCGTTGACTATTTGCGGCACACCGGCGTCGAACGCATTGCGCTGACCGGCCTTTCGCTGGGCGGCTACACCTCCGCGCTGGTGGCCTCCGTCGACGACCGGCTGGAGGCCGTCATCCCCAACTGCCCGGTCGTCACGCCGGCGACGATGTTCGACCAGTGGTTCCCGGCCAACAAGCTGGTCGGCCTGGGACTTGCGTTGTCCAGCATCAACCGCGACGACCTAAACGCCGGCCTGGCCTACCACTGCCCGCTGAACTACCAGCCGCAACTTCCCAAGGATCGGCGGATGATCATCACCGGCCTCGCCGACCGGATGGCTCCCCCGGAGCAGGCCGTGATGCTGTGGGAGCACTGGGATCGCTGTGCGCTGCACTGGTTTCCGGGCAGTCACGTGCTGCACACCAGCCAGCTGGACTACCTGCGCCGGATGACCAGCTTCCTGAACGGGTTCATGCTGGACTAGCCGCCTCGGTTCGCACCGCGCGGTGGGCGCCGCTCACCGGCGTCGGCCAATCCAAGGTCGCCAGCAGGCCGTCGGGCTCTGCGGTGTGGCCGTCAAGCCGTTGCGTGGACAACAGATCCAGCGCCGCCAGGGCCGGCGCCTGGTTGCCGCGCTGCGGGATCAGTCCGTCCACCGGCGCCGTGCCGTCGGGCAGCGCATCGGTGAGGAAAGCGCACGCGGCCGCGACGGCGTCCTGGTCGCCCGAACGCGCGATCTCGAGCGCGGTGCACGTCTCGCGGGCCGGATGCGACCGGATGGCCTCCAGCGTCGCGGGCAGGCCCGCATCGACGACGATCTGATATGCGGCAACGAAATCCGAGGTGCCGCGCTGCACCGCACGCCAGCTCTCGCGGGCGTTGGCCGTCAACCACCGCGGCACGCCGTCCGGCGCGACGGTGTTGGCTTCCCAACCGATCTCGCGGAGGTGGTCGGCAAGCCGTCGCGCGGCAACCTCGGCGGTCTCATGCAGCGGGATGCGCGAGGAACGCGCCTGCAGGGCCGGCAAGTTGTCGACCGCCGACACCGTGATACCGATCCACGTCTCGCGTCGCGACGCGTCGGATACGTTGTCGCGGCTGGTGATACGGACCTTGTCGGCGCGAATGCCATAGCGGTCCAGGTACCGGGCGATCAGCTCCAGCGGGAGCACCGCGCCGTCAGCGCTGGACGGCCCGATCCGCACCAATGCGGTTGTCGTTGCCCCAACCGCGGATTGAGCGTCGGCCTCGTCGGTGCGGTTGGAACGACGCCTCATGATGGCCAGGCGGCGCCCCAGGATCGTGGTGAAATGCAGTCCACGCCACCAGCCGAACAACACGACCACCGCCACGACGGCGATGCCGAGCAGCCAGTAGTCGCGAGTCGAGTGCCAGGGATAGGCCAGCGCCGCTGGCACTACCGCCAACGCCGCCAGAGTGATTCGGGCGCTCCCCGGGATCGGGATCGAGCTCACGAGGTGGTCTCCTTCCGTCGGCGCGCGCCGGCGATCGCGGCCGCGGCGGCAACCGCCGCGACAATCAACGCCAGCGCGGCGGTCCCGGCGAACGCGACGGTCCGCGGGGTGTTGTCTTTCGGTGCCGGTGCCGGTGGCACGGTGACCGGTTTCGCCGGCGTTGCGGCCGGCCCGGTGTTCGCGGGCAGTTCCCAGGTGAGCGCTGCCAGTGGGTCCACACTGCCGGTGCCGACGATGTTCGACGGCGCCCGGGCGCCGTTGTGCGCGGTCGCGGTGATCCGGCGCACCACCTCGGTGGCCGACAGGGTGGGGTACTTGCCGCGGACCAGCGCCACAACGCCCGACACGTATCCGGCCGCGTAGCTGGTGCCGCTGAGCGCGCTCAGTTGCTGATGGTCGTCGGGCAGACCGTTGGCAAGGCCGCCACCGTCGCGGTTACTCACCGACACGATCTTCTCGCCCGGGGCCGCGACACCCACCCACGGCCCGGACATGGTGAATTTCGACGGTTGCCCATCCGTGGTCAGGGACGCCGCCGACAGCACATAGGGCTGCCAGTACGACGGGATGGAGACCGACGTGACGCCGGCCCAGTTCCGCGCATCGTCGGGGCGGGCGAGATCGGTGAGCGGGTTCGACTCGCAGGACATTCCGCCGCCGACCGAGCCGGTGGACCCGGTGTTGCCCGCGGCGGCCACGATCACCGCGTCCTTGTCCACCGCCGCGAAGCGGATCGCCGCGCCGAGCGCGGCCTGGTCGACGGGCCGGTCGGCGGCCATGCAGGTGGCCTCCGAGATATCGATCACCCGCGCGCCCAGGTCGGCCGCGTGCACGATCGCCCGGGCCAGCGTCGCGACCTCGAGGGACACTCGCGCCACCATCGGGTCGCCGCCGGGTGAGCGCGGCGAGAACTTGCCCGACGCCGTCCGGATCGCCAGCACCCGGGCCCCGGGCGCGACGCCCGAGAAGCCGTCCTCGGCGGACGGTTGGCCCGCGACGAGCCCGGCGACCAGGGTGCCGCGCCCGTCGCAGTCCGTCAGGCCGTCGGTCGTCTCCACGAAATCGCCGCCGGGATCGACATTCGGCAGCCGGGGTCCCGGTCGCACGCCGGTGTCGAGCACCGCCACCAGCTGACCCTCGCCGCGGGAAAACTGCCATGCCGCAGGCAGATTCAGCATCGCCTGACTGGGAGTCACGGCCGTGGGATCGCTACCGCCGATGACGCCGGAGGCGGCGCAGGGCGCGCGCTGCTCCATCGGCTGCACCGGTCCCGCAGCTCCGCTCGGCGGCTGCATGCCCGGGTCCACCACGGGCTGGCTGATCGCCGATGCCGGCGGACAGGCCCACGGCACAATGGCCTGTGAGAAGACCAACGCCGCTGTGAGGCAGGCGAATCCGGCACGAATCATCGATTGAGCACCCAGGCGAAGAGGCCGACCAGGTAGGCGATGACGGGAATCAGCGAAGCGTCCAGGCCGGTCGCGACGAAGCCCAGCAGGCGGCGCAGCGGCAGCGAATAGGTGTCCGGCGAGGCGATGCTCGGGTTCAGCGCCACCACTGCCCACGCCAACACCAGCACGACGAGCACCGCCGCCGCAACCAGTGCGGCCGCGAAGCGTCCGGTCGAGGCGTAGTACACCAGCAGGACACCGGCGACCAGGAACGGCTGAGCCAGCAGCCACGCCTTGCAGGCGGCCGAATCCCACACGCGGGCGCGCAGGACGGAGGTCGCCGCGGTGGCGGCCAGCACGTACCAGCCCCATCCGCTCAACGACTCGGGCCGCAGCGCGATCGCCACCGATCCCAGGACGCTGAGCAGCACCGCACCGGCGATGAAGCCACTCTGGTGGGCATCCCCGATGCGCACCCGTCGCGGCAGGTCCTCGAGCACCCGAAGCGCGGGCGCCGCCGGAGTCGGATCCCCCGGTGCCGGGATGACCGGCAGCGGGAAGCGAGCCCACAGTGCGGACAGCTGTGCCGCCTCGATGGTGACCAGCAGAGCCGCCACGATCAGCCCGGCACCGATCGTCAATATCGGTAGCTGCCAGAGCAATTCGGCACCCGCGGCCAACAACACAGCGGCCCCGAGCACCGTGGTCGCGGTGAAGAAACCGGCGATGCGTTCGCGCTCGGCGGTCGGCACCATCAGCACGATCAGCGACCACGCGGTCACACCGGCAGCGGCCAGCACCAGCTGTGCCGCGCCGAACTTGCCGGGTACCGCCAACGCGAGGGCGGCGCCGACGGGCACCAGCGCCGCCATCGACAGCGCCATCCCGGTGCGTTCCGAACGCAGCGTGACGAACAGACCGGCGATCGCGCTCACTGCCGCGATCACGCTGACCGCGACCAGCCCGGCCAGTGCGCCGGTGGCGACCCGATAGGTCACGCCCAGGCCCGTCGCCAGGAAGGCCACCAGGATCGCCGCCAGCAGCGCCCCGCGCTGGATCTGCGCGATGCCCCACGGTTTGAGCCGCGACGTCGAGAAGATCATCGCGGCGTCGGCGATGTCCTCGACAATGCCGGGCGCGGCCGGGCCGGACGGAACCGGCTGCAGCGCAAGCAGATCCCCGTCGACCACGCCGACGGTATCCAGGCTGGCGTCCAGACTGAACGGCGCTCCGCCGATCGGTGCCAGGCTCAGTTGGGAAATCGCGCCGGTGCGCGCACCGTCGGGGTCACCGCCGTCGCCGTTCTGTGCCGTCGGGACCACCAATCGCTGCACCGCGGGCAGGACTTCGCGCAGCGGCAGCTCGGTGGGCAGGGCAACTTCTGTCAGCCTGCTGTGCGCGAGGATGGCCACGCGAACAATGGGCATGACGGCGCCGGAGGTCAACGGACCCTCGAATCAGCCTGGTACATGGTGTTATCTCGCTATCTTGTTGTGTTTTTAGGCGTATTGGGTGGATAAATCTCGCGACAGCCGCTGATTGGGGAACCAGTGTCCGTCGGGCAGGCAGGCGGTCAAGTGCTCGATCGCGACGGCAATCGCAAACGGGGTTCCCGGACTGAACGTCGAGACCCATTCGCCGTCGAACGCGCGGGATGGACTGACCAGGATCCGGCCCGCGGTGGTGTCGACAATGCTCATTCCGACTTCGGTGGTGGCATGCCGGCCGTCGCGCTGGCGGCCGGCGACGATCTCCACGTAGGTACGCGGGCCCGTGAAGACGGATTCCACCACCGCGCGGGCCGATTGCGGAATGCCGAGGTAGTCAAGGACTTCGGTCAGCTCCGCGCCGGAGCGCAGCCGTTCGTCGGCGCGGGCTCCGACGCACGCCGGCATACTGAACTCCGTGAACTGCGCCGGCGGACGCTGGCCCAGCCCCACACCGAGGACCGGAACCAGTGCCCGCGCGTCACCGATATTCATGGCGGTAAACGTGACCAGCTGCGCGCTGCGCAGCGCGACGACGGTCTTACCGGTGGTGCCGGCGCGCCGCGCGACCACACCGCGCAGCAACTCCCCGGCACCGTCGGCTGCGCCGGAGCTCACGTAGCGCAAATCAAGCCATTGGTCGGGAAAACACACCAACTTGATCCAGTCGGCGACCACCCGGTTCACTCTTCCCGTTTCGGACCCGTCGGACTCCATCAGACCCATCCGGGTCAACTCGTCCTTCTGATCTTTGAAGAACGCGCCGCGCTCCGCCGCATCGCGATAGGGCGTGGTGATCGCCAAAACCCAGGGGAAGCTGCCCGCTCCAATGGTTTCGGCGATGAACCATGCGTTTTCCACCGTCAGCTCGACGGCATTCGGCTCGACACTCATCGACCGAGGACTAGCCGCCCCACTTGGCTGCTTCGGCCGTGTCGCGCGCGAACATGGCCAGGGTGTTGTTTTCGTGCGTGCTGGCCATCGCCTGGTAAGAGCGCACCAACGCCTCCATGGCCTGGTTCCACTGGGCCTGCCAGACCTGGTAGGTCATACCGGTGTCACCCTGCCAGGCGTTCTGCAGCGCGGCCTGCTCGGTGGCGATGTCGGCGCCGAGGCCCTGCATCGTGCCGGCGTAGCCCGACATGTCGGCAGCGTGGCTCAGCATCGCGGGGTAGTTGTACATGATCTGCGACATCTCAAGTCCTTTCGCGGTTACTAGTGGTCAAGCTCAGAACGAGGTGTAGCCGGACGCGGCGGCGGCGTCGGCGGCCACATAGGTGCCCGCGGCGTCACCGAGGTTGGCTTGGGCGATGTCCAGCAGGGTGTTGACCCGTGCGGCCATTTCCACGAACCGGGCGTGCGCGGCCTGGAACGCAGCCGACGACTCACCCTGGTGGAATGCCTGGGCGGCCATCGCTTCCTGCTCGGCCCCGTTGATCGTGCTGCGCATCAGGGCCGCCTTGGCGCTGAACGCCGACTGCGAGGTCACCAACTGTGGAATGTGAGCATCCAGAAGACTCATGACGTTTCCTTTCTCTTCTGTCCCTTACGATTTCGTCTATTGGCTGAGTTACTGCTGACTGTCCGAGCCCCCTCCCCCCGCTTCGTCGGGCTCACCCGCGCCCGCGCCGTTACGGTCCCAGGTTCCCGGCACCATCGGCATCCGCGGGCCACTGCCGTATTCATCGCCGGTCAGCTCGGTCAGTCCCGACGCCTGCAGATCCGCGTCTTTGCGCGCGGTTCCGGCAAATCCCAGCCGCCCGGCCCCACTTCCCGAAGCTATTGCGGCCGTCACGAGTTCCTCTTCATCGGCGCCACCCCAGTCGGGATCGACATCGACGTTCATGTCGAGGAATTCGTCACCGTGATCGCGCATCGCGGCCCGTCTGCGCCGTCGCGCCGCGGCCGCGCGGCCCGGTACCGCCGCGGCAGCCGCCGGGATGGTCGCGGCCGGCGCCTTGATCCCGCCGCGGCCGCCAAGGGTGGGGCCGAAGCCGGTCTCCGGATCGCCACCCATGGCCACCACGTAGCCGAAAGTTCCGGCGACCGGCGCGGGCGCCGGTGCGGTCGCCGCGGTGGCGGGCGCAGCAGGTGCGGACGCGGGAGCCGACGCCGGCGACGGAGCCGGCGGGGCCATGGCTGCAACCGGCGGCATCGGACTCTGGGAAGCCGGCGCCGGCGGCACGGCCACCGCCCCCGGAACCTCGGGCAGGTCCGCGGGGGCCCGTAGGTACAGGTACGCCCCGATGCCGATCACCAGCGGGATCAGGAAGGGTGCGCTCAAAATCGCGCCCCACGTCGGCCAACCGAGCAAGTTGGTGATCAGCTGGTAGGCGAGGAAGAACAGCAGCGGCCCATTGGCCACCAGGAAGGGCCCCAAATTCCTCATGAGATCCGAGAGGAATTGCTGCAGATTCTGGAAGAGATCCTGGAAGAACTGCTGCAGCTGGCGAAGCAGATCGTCGATCCAATTCCCCAGGTTCGAATCGCTCTGCTGGGCCAACGTCGAGAAGTTGTTGGTCTCGGTACCGGGACGCAGCACGTTGGGAGCGGGGTCGGTCTGGGGCCACGCCGCCAGCGCCCCGTCGGAGATGACCTGGTAGGTGCTCATCGTGGTGGCGGCCTGGACCCACATCCGTGCGTAGTCGGCCTCGTTGACCGCGATCGGGATCGTGTTGATTCCAAAGAAATTCGTCCCCACCAGGACACCGTGGATCAGGTGGTTGGCAGCCAGCTCCCCCAGCGTCGGCATGGCCGTCAGGGCGCCGGTGTAGGCCGCCGCCGCGACTTCATGCTGGGCGGCCGCGCCCGCACTGTCGGCGCTGGCCTGCATCAGCCACGCCAGATACGGCAGGTGCGCCGCCGCGTACTGCTCGGCGGTCGGTCCTTCCCACGCCCCCGCTTGTACTTCCCCCAGTAGCCCACTGAGTTCGGCTGCCGCGTCGGCATATTCGGTGCTGAGCGAGGTCCACGCACCGGCGGCCGCCAACAGCGGCCCCGGTCCCGGTCCAGCGGTCAGCAACGCCGAATGCACCTCCGGCGGAGAAGCCATCCAGATGGGCGCGGTCATGCTCAGGCGCCCGCCACTCCGTACGTCACGGCCGCCGCGGCGTCACCCGCGAGATAACTCGCGCCGCCTTCGCCGACACCGACGCCGGCGCGGCCCAACTCCTCGACGCCCTCGGCGGCCACCACGGAGTGCAGCTGGCCCTGGGTGCTGAATCCGGCAGCGGTCGTCAGCGACACCGGATCCGCCGCGGGTGGCACCACCGCGGTGATCGCCGGAGCGGCCGCCGCGTGTGCACTCGCCAACCGCGCCGTCAGCGCCTCCACCGCCGCACTCGTCGCCGCCAGGCCTTCAGGGACAACTCGCAACGTCATAATGACTCCTTTTGTTGCGCTTCACTAATCACCATCAGCGGGCGAAACCTTCGTCGGCTCCCCCTACAACAGACTCGCCAACCAACGGGTTGACCAACTGCACATACGTCGGGCTTTCGGTGTCTCCCAACAGAATTGCCCGTCCGGCAGGCAACCGGCCAAATCGTTGACCGCGGATCTTCCCGCTGTCCTGCGGGTTGCCCGCCAGCATCAACGTGGTTGCCTGCAAGTCGTTGAAACGCCGCAGCAGCGGGCTGGTCATCAGGGCATGCCCCGACCCGGTGGCCCGCGCCGTCACGATCACCCTCAGCCCCAGGTCGGCAGCCTGGCTCAGCTCCGGAATGAGGCTGGTCCATGGGCGCTGGCCGATGTATGGGCCACTCATCGCCGGCGCGTCCGGAATCTGGTCGACGTCGTCGATGATCAGGTAGTGGGTGTGGCCCTGGTAGCTCCACCGGGCCAACTCCGCCGCCGACAAGCCCGCCGGCGGGCGCCGCGATCCGATGATGTTGGACAGGCCCAGCATCGCCGGGATGATCCGGTCGATGTTGGCGGTGTACTCGTTATCGGCGAACAGCGGCTCCTCGACGAGATGCAACCGCCGATCCAGCACCGTGAACGCCACCCGGTCCGACGTGGAGTGCTCGCGGATGGTGCGGATGATGTGGCGCAACAAGGTGGTCTTGCCGGACTTGCTGTCGCCGAACACCATCAGCAGCGGGTTCTCCGCGAAGTCGAGCACGACCGGCGCCAGGTCCTCTTCGCGCTGGCCGATGACGACCTGTTCGGGTCCGCGATACAACGGCTCGAGGGCGTCCGGTGCCAGGTTGGTCGGCAGCAGCCGAACCGGCGGTGCGGCCACGCCCGGGTAGCGGGCGTTGATCGCGGCCACTGGGTTTGTTTCCGCGTCCAACGCGGGGTTTGCGAACAGGAAGTGCTCGGCGGCCATGGTCAACCCGCGACCCGGCTGGTCGGCCGGCACGGCGTCGGCCGGGCGGCGCAGCGCCCCGACCACCCGCACATTGCTGTCCCGCGCGTCGTGCAGCTTGAGCTCGAGGCGCAGCCCGAGGCCGTCACGCATCGCCAACGGCACCTCCAGCCAGCTCGGGGTGGTGATGATCACGTGGATGCCGTACGCGAGGCCGACGTTGACGATCTCAGTCACCTTGGCCAGCAGGGGGTTACGCGTGTTGAACTGGTCGGTGTTGTCCCGGGCGAAGGCGTAGAGGTTGTCGATGACCAGGAACACCTCACCGAAGCCGTCGTCGTGAGTCGAACCGTGCTTGTCGCGGAACGCCTCGCGGCGCTGCCGGGAAATCAGCAGCTGCTCGAGTTCGCCGAAAGTGCGACGAATGCGCTCGGGCTCCAACGGCGACGCCACACTGCCGACGTGTGCCAGGTCTTCCAGCGCACGCAGCTGACCACCGCCGTAGTCCAGGCAGTAGAAAGTGACGTCACGCGGCGAGTGCAAGCTGGCCGCGGACAAGATAAACGTTTGCAGCGCAGACGATTTACCTGATTTGGCACCGCCGTGGATCACCATGTTGCCCGACGCCGACGTGGCGTCGAAAATCAGCGGGTCGCGGCGCATCTCGAACGGCTTGTCGATCTCACCGAGCGGCCAACGCCATTGCCGTTCCGGCACTCGAGCGTTCGCCAGCACCGTGGTCAGCGGGATCGGCTCGTCCAGCGGCGGCAACCAGAGCTGCGGCGCCCGGGGCCCGTAGCGCGCCAGCTGCTCGCCGATGGTGGCGATCAGCTTGCGCGGCGGACCGGCGAACTCGTCTTGGTCAGCTCCGGTGATCACCGTGCCCTGATCGGGCTCCACCCGTCCGGCCGTGAACAGTTTGGGCTGCGGAATAGACTGGACCACAAGGGTTTTAGCGGTTCGCGGCGGCTCGTAGATGCCGTCGACGTAGGTGCTGCGGAACTTGATCGGGGCGGCACCGGGGGCGGGCACCAGGAAGCCCACGCCTTTGTGTTCTTTACCTGATTCGATGTGGTAGGCGTCGTCCACGCCGATGATTTGGCGAGAAACGCTGGGACTGGCCACCTTCAACCCGATGCGATACGAGGTGTTCTTGTCGATGTCCTTGATCTTGCCGACATCCAGCGTCTGGGACGCGAACAGGATGTGGATGCGGAACGAGCGACCCTTGCGCGCCACGTAGTCGAACAGTTCCGCGTACTGCGGGTAATCGGCCAGCATCAGCGTGAACTCGTCGGCGACCACGAACAGGGTCGGGATCGGCGGCAGGTCATGCCCGGCGGCGATGGCGTTCTCGTATTCGACCACCGAGTTGAACGCGCTGCCCTGAACCCGCCGGCCGGCTTCGCGCAGCAACGTTTCGCGCCGTGCCACCTCACCGCGCAGCGTGTCGGCGAACCGGTCGGCCAGCGATTTCTTCTCGGCCATGTTCGAGATCACCGCGACGACCTGTGGGAAGTCCCGGAAGCTGTCGGCCCCGGCCTCACCCTTGAAGTCGGCATAGATCACGATGAGTCGGTCGGCTGAATGAGTTGTCAACAGCGACAATAGAATTGACATCAGAGTCTGCGACTTGCCGGAACCGGTCATACCGATCATCAGGCCGTGCGGACCCATCCCGCCCTCGGCTTCGTCCTTGAGGTCGAAGTACAGCGGTTCGCCGGTCGCGGTGACGCCGATCGGTACCCGCAACTCGTCGTCGCGGCGACGCGGTCCCCACAGCGTCGGCACATCCAGCTGCGAGGCGTCCGGAACACCCAGCAGCGTGGTGAACGCGGCGCCCCGGGTGGCCGCCGAGCGGAGCCCGGTGTGAGTCGGGTTGGAATCCCAGCGCGACAACTGACGGGCCAGGTGGGCGGCTTCGTCGGCGCCGAGCGCGTCGGCGTTGTCGATGAAGGGCTGCCAGCCGCCGGTCTGCCAGCGCTGGATGGCCCCGTTCGCGACCCGCAGAATCGGCTTCTCCGGATCCGAATACTGTTCGCGGTTAGGCGAATTCGTGGTGCGGTGGACCACGGTCACGCCGGCCCGTCCGAGCGCCAGCGCCGAGGCGTTCACGTCGTATTCAGGGTCGTCGATGATGATCAGCAGGTGCCGCAACGCGTCGGCCGGCTCGCCGTTGAACAGCGGCCGGTCGGCCAGCGCGGGACCCAACAGGGTGGCCAGTTCATCGGGGCTGCTGGACAGGAAGCGGGCCGGCCCCACACCGTCCACCTCGCCGGGAATGTCGACGTGGGGCAACCACTTCAGCCACGACCAGTCGCGGTTCTCCGGATCGCGGGTGGCCAGCGCCACTCCCAGCACGGTCGGGTCGTGCCAGGTGACGGCCTGAGCGACCCAGGCCCGCAACGCCCCTTGCACCTCGTCGGGTTCACCGAGGATGGTGATTCGGGAGACCTTGCTCAAGTCGATTCCGGTGGGCACATCGCGCACGGTGCGCTGGGTGTCGAGCAGGCTGCGTAATGAGCTGTGCGACACCGGTTCCAGATCGATTTCGTCGGCGGTGTCCTGAACCCGGACCGCGGTGGCCAGGGGGACCTGGTGACGCCCGGCCCGCAACACCAGGAAATCGGGATCATGCGGGTCGCGTTCCCACTGGCGGCGAGACCCGGGCACCGTTGCCAATGCCGCCGGCTCGGGATGCGACCACTGCGCGGCGGCACGCTGCTGGGCGGCCTGGGTGCGGATGTTGTCCCGGACCACCGACAGGTAGCGCAGGTAGTCGGCGCGTTCGGCGTCGACCTCCTCGGTGCGCATCTTGTTGTCGTTGCCGCGATAGAGCGCGGTTGCCGCCAGCAGCAACACAAATGGGAAGAACAGCGTCTGCGGGGAGATCACCCGCATCCCGGTGGCGACCAGCGCGACGATCATGCCGACGATCAGGATCACCAGCACGTAGGGCATGGCGCGGCGCAGGAACGACGGCGGAATCACCCGGGGCAGCTCGGGCGGTGCCTCGATCGTAATGGTGCCCTGGCGGGTGCTCGGCGGCGCCAGGCGCCGGCGGGCCTCGAAGATCAGTCGGCTCATCGGGGTCCTCCTTCGGCCGATACCGGACGTCCGGGCTTGCTATCGGGCGCCAAGCCGTCGTGCGCAAGTAACGCGTCGGCGCGCGATAGCGTCGGACCCGTCGCGAACAGCGACAGTATCGACCAGGGAATGGGAACGGGGGGTGGCGTTAAGCCAAGGGCCTCAACGGTTTTGCCGTGTCCGGCGCTCTCGGCCTCGTTGTCGATGCCATAGCGCACGCCGGTGTCGGACACCCAGAACAGTGAGCCGGCACCCGGCGAAGTCGCTGCGCCACCGACGCTCTGAGCGAAGTAGCCGGTGCCCGGTGCCAGGGCCACCCGGGTGGCGATCCCCTGGGTGCCGCCGCCGATCAGGTTTACGGTGCGAACCGCGTCCGGCACCGGCAGCGCGGAACCCGCCAGCAGGGCCAGCGAGCTGCTCGCAGCCCCGGCCGGCTTGCTCCAGTAAGCGCAGGCGACGGGATTCTTGGCCGCGTCGACCAGCACGATCTGGCGATCCGGAAAGCGCGTGGTGTCCAGCACCCGCGAGACCGGCAACTTGGCCACCTCATCGGCACCCAGTCGCGGGGGTTGTTCCATCCCATAGGAATTGGTGTTGCGCAGGACCGCGGCGAGCACCGGCGAGATCGGTTGCAGGCCGTCCGGCAGCACCGCGAAGTAACGCACGTTGCCCGGATCGACACCGTAGGACGTCACCACCGACCCGATCGGCGCGGGGACCGGATAGTTCGCCGGGGCACCGGCATTCGGGATGGCGGGCGCGGAAAGCGCGGGCGCCTCGGGAATCGCGTTGAACAGCCCCGCCGCGATGGGCCGCGGTGCGGGCAGGTCGGCACCCAGCCCCAACGCATTGGTGACCGCGTGGTTGGCCAGGTCGATCTGGCTGCGCCTGCCGTTCCACAGCACCCAAGTGCTGGTGCCCTTGTCGCCGGTGAACTCGACGAGGATTGCGTCGGCGGGTGCGATCGACGCCGCACGTGCGCCGCTGCTGTCGGGGGTGCCCGCGATCACGGTGACGCCGGTGCTGTGCACGGCGTGCGAGCCCTGAGCCGCCTCACTGACCGCGTCACACACCGTCCAGTTCGCGTCATGAGATGCGTTCTGCACCATACGTTCCGGCGCACCCGGGATGCCGATCAGGTTTCCGCGCGGAAACCGGTCCAGCCCACTGCTTTTCACCGTTGCGGGGTTGACCGGCTTGCCGGCGATCAACCGGGCCGAGGTCAGGTTCAACACCGGGTGCAGTTCGTCGCCGATGCGCACATACAGGGCGGCCGTGTCCCGATCCGCGAGCACCGCGTTGTTGCCCGCCTGACCGTTGGGTCGGATCAGCGAGAACACGAAGCAGCCGGCCAGCCCGGTGATCAGAATCAGGGCGCCCATCAATACCGCGCGCGACTGGGTGCGCAGCGGGTCGACCAGCATCCTGGTGTCGTGCAAGGCGATTCCCGAGGCGATGCGGCGCATCACAAAACGCCAGCCGGTCACCTGATGCCGGGTGACAAACCCGCGGCGGTAGACCACCTGGTCGGGATTGTCGTTCACGGGGGTACGCGACGAGAAGGAACGCCGTTCGTCCTGAGGTTCGGGATTGGTCATGAGGGCACCGAGAGCCCAAGCCCGCGCAGCAGCGGCTCTACCGAATTACTGACATCTCGGTCGGTGATCGTCATCAGCTCCTCATCGGTGAACGCACCGGTTCCCGCCTGTTCTGAATGGTCCAACCGGAATTCGCGCTCCTCCTCGGAGCGCTCGACGATGTTTCGGACGAAACGACCGTTACCCGCGATGTCGAGGCTGCGCCGTTCGACCCCGTTGGAGTCGGGGGTCGTGCCCGTCGCCAATTTCTCGAACAGGTCGTCCATGTGGTCGAGCGCAGACTGCTCGAAGATGCTGTCGCGCTGTTCGGCCATCGTGCGCGCGATCTCCACCAGCTCGTGGGAGTTGTAGGACGGGAAAGTGATATTGCGGGTAAAGCGCGACCGCAGACCCTCGTTGGTGTCCAGGAACTTGTCCAGATCCGCCCGGTAGCCGGCGATGATCACCACCAGTCGGTCGCGGTCGTTTTCCATGCGGGCCAGCAGCGTGTCGATGGCGACCAGGCCAAAGTCGTTCTTGGCGCCGGTGGCCACCAGGGCGTAGGCCTCATCGAGGAACAGCACCCCGTCCAGCGCGCTGTCGATGATCGCGTTGGTCTTGGCCTCGGTTTCGCCGATGTGCTGACCGATGAGGTCGGCGCGGTGCACCTCGCGGATGTTTTCCTTCTTCAAAAGGCCCAGGCCGCAATAGATTTTGGCAACCACACGCGCGATCGTCGTCTTACCGGTCCCGGGCGGTCCGGCGAAAACCAGGTGATGGGCGCGTTGTGCGACCTGCAGGCCACGCTGCTTGCGCACCAACTCCATGGCCACCGAGCTCTTGAGCCGCGATACCTGGTTCTTCACCTCTTCGAGGCCGATGAACTCGGTGAGCTGACGTTCGGCCTCGTGCAGCAGCACGGACTTGCGCTCGTGCGCGGCGGGGTCGACGAAATCCTCTGCGCTGGGCTCGGTTTCCGGATCCCACGGATCGGTGCGGGCCTCGATGCGGGCCGCGTTGGTGGTCACAATCCCGAAACTGGTGTCGGTCAACGCCTTTTCGACCTGTTCGTTCTCCGGGTGTGCGGCATACAGATCCTGCAGCACTTCACTCGCCGACTCTTCGTCGACGTGCATGCGTAGCACAAGCGCCTTGGCCAACGTCCCATCGACCGTGGCCACCTCAACCGGGCCCTCGGGCTCCTCGAGGTAGGACAGCGCGGGAGCGAACAAGCCCAGGCGGGCGAGCGCGGTTCCCAGGGCGATCTTGGCCGCGTGGGCGTAGGCGCCGTCGAGATCGGAGTCGTTGACGATCGGGGTCAGCAGCTTGACGACGTCGGACCACCGCTCCGCGCGGTAATTGATCACGACCGAGATCCACCGCGCCTCACGCCAGCGCGGGCGGCGGGCGGTCAGCCCGGCAACGATCTCGTCGGCCTCGGCAAACCGCCCGGCCGTTGCCAGGGCCGCGGCGAAGGCGAGGTGAAACTCGTCCGGGTTGGCGGCGCGAAACTGTAGATACAGTCCGCTGTCGTAACGGAAGCCCAGGGCGCCGGGCGCGAGGTCAGCCTGCCGCTGCAGCACGCCGGCCGTGGCCACGGTGCGCGACACCGCCTCCAGCACCCGGAAGGACGCGTCGCCGGCGGCCGCGAGCCCGGTCCACGCGTCGCACTGATCATGGGCGACGCGGGTCAGCGCCATGAAGCCCGAGCGAGCGGCGGCCAGATCGGCCGGGCGCTGACGTTGATCGACCGCGATGCCAAGGGCGCGGCAGCACGTCGCAAAGCGGCTGACCACGTCGCCGTCGACTCTGGCGTCCACCCGGGAAGTGCCGGGCTGGACTGCGAGCACACCGCGATCACCGAGTTCCACGGCCGCAATTTTCCATGAAGATAGTCTCCCCTAACTTAATTTGCTGAAGTTAGCATTGCATAAGCTAAGTGTCGAGGCTCTTGGGGTCGTCCGACCGACCATCCACCCAGCCCGATCAGCACCTTGAACTGGGCTTTCTGCTCGATCACCGGTTCCCCGCTCCTGTTGTGGCATTGGCCGCACTTCGTCCGGCGGCTAAGCTTACTGAATATGGTTTTCATTATCAAAGCGGTTTCCGGACTCTTGCACCCCGAGAGACGGGTGAAACCCGCTGGGACCCCCGCCCCGCGCGCCGACGCTAGGAACGAGCCGGCCTCAATCCCAGGGACCGACTCGGATTCGCCGCGGTCATTGAGGTCATTGAGCGCCATAAGCCGTCGTGAGCGTGCGGCGATCAAACCCGGCGCGGTCACAGCAGCGACTCCTAACCGATCGGGTGGGGCGCAACGACCGCCTAGCTGATAGCGGCGCCGCGAGCAGGCAGCTAATAGTCGGCTGCTCGACCGGAAAAGTTCCCTAGCGGGCACGCTCGGTTCCAGCTCCCGGCCGTTTCACGTCGGTCCGTCAGCGCCGGGCCCCGGCCAGGTTCCGGGCACCATCGGAACCGACGGGCCACTCCCGAATCCGTCGCCGTCCAACGTCGCCAATCCTGCTGCCGCAGCGGCATCCTTGCGGACCGTCCCAGCAAACCCCAAAGCACCCGCGCCCTGCTCGGACGGCGTGGTCGGGCCGTCGACTGCCGGCGCGTCGACGAACGGGCCGACCTCATCATCGAAGTCCAAGAATTCGTAACGGTAGCCAGGCTGGTGGCCTCGCATCGCTGCCCGCCGGCGCCGACGTGCCCTGCTCTCTTCCCGCGCCGCTGCCGTGGCGGCGGCCGCGACCGAATCGGGCTGCGGAGCCTTGCGCTGTGCACCGCTGCTCATCCCGGCGCCGGACCCGATGCCGGGGCCTCCCACTAGGTACGGGTACGCGCTCTCGACCCCGGCGGGCGGCGGTGGGGATCCGGCTGCCGGCGCCGAAGCCGGCGCCGACGCGGGAACCGAAGTCGGAACCGAGGACGGCGTAGGAGCGGCGTGCACACCCACGGTGTGCATGCTCGCCACCGCATGCAGGCTCGGCGTCGCCGGCACTGGTGTGGGCACCGCCAGTGCCGGGGCCGCGGCAACTTGAGGCTGAATCGCCGCCAGCGACGCCAGGCTCGCCAAGGCTCCGGCGAACCCGAGGGTGGAGGTCGCCACGATAATCGCGATTTGCGGAGCGAAGGCCTGAAACGCCTCGCCGACGTGGGTGAACTCGTCGGCGACCAGTAGCCCAATGTCGGCCCACAACTGCGCGAACGCCTGCGCCGGGTTCGTTTGGAACAACTTTAAGTCGCGGTCGAGCGTCTGGAATATTTCGAGGAAGCGGTTTATCCACCAACTCAGCTGGTACGGGTTGCCCCCGTCGTTGTCGATGATGTCGTCGTAGGGAAGATTGCTGCCACTATCGGAGCTGCCGGTGTCGTCGGCTTGCATGATGACCGGCGCCGGATCGGCCTGCGGCGCTGCGGCCAGGGCGGTGGTGGAGACGGCCTGATAGGTCGTCATCGTGGTGGCGGCCTGGACCCACATCCGCGCGTAGTCGGCCTCGTTGAGCGCGATCGGAATCGTGTTCATGCCAAAGAAATTGGTCCCCACCAGCGCGCCGTGCACGACGTGGTTGGTGGCCAGTTCCGGCAGTGTCGGCATCGCGGCCAACGCTGCGGTGTACGCGGCGGCCGCCGTCTCGTGCTGGGCCGCCATCGACGCACTGTCGGCGCTGGCCTGGGTCAGCCACGCCAGGTAGGGCGCATGTGCGGCCACATACTCCTCGGCGCTCGGCCCCTGCCAGGCCCCGGCCTGCGTGTCCGCCAGGATCGCGGAGAGTTCGTCCGCGGTTTCCGCGTAAGAGGCACTCAACGAGCTCCAGGCGCCGCCGGCGGCCAACAAACTGCCGGGCCCTGGACCGCTGCTCAGCAAGGTGGAATGAACTTCGGGAGGCAATGCCATCCATATCGGCGCGGTCATTCGCGGCCGCCCCCGTCCGACCGTAGCGCCATGTCAGCACTCCTCGCTGGGCCGGATTCGGCGACGCCCGGGCAGTGGACGGCACACCTATCAGCCCGTTAGTAGTCGCCGAGCAGCGTGCGAAAGTTCCCGCGCGTCTTCAACTCATCGAAAGCTCGGAGAAAGCCGCGGCCGAAAGGCCGAGCGAGGCTACCGGAGCTCAAGCCCGGACGGCACTGACCAGGGTGTTGCGCGCAATCATCGGTCCCGCTTCGGTGTCCGGGCCGGGGACCGGGCGGCCGACCTGGCGCAGGTAATCGGCCAGCGGGGTGCCGACCGCGTTCCAGCCGTGCTGACCGAACCACTCGGTGGCCGGGGCGTGTTGCTCGTTGTAGACCAACTGGAAGAACAGCCGCTTGTCGCCCTGCGCCACGGCCGCACGCTCTTCTTCGACCGCGGCCTCGAATTCGTCGGCCTGCAGCGGTGCGCCGTCCTCGACCGCGACATGACTGCCGTGTCCGGCCAGGCTGTCGATGCCGGTGAACAGCTGCTCCTGCGCGGCGGCCGGCAGATAGATCAGCAGACCCTCGGCGATCCACGCCGACGGCTTCGCGGGGTCGAAGCCATTGTCGCGCAACGCTTGTGGCCAGTCGTCGCGCAGATCCACGGCGATCTCTCGGCGCTCGGCGCGCGGCTGGTCGCCGTGGCCGGCGAGCACCTCACGCTTGAAATCGAGAACCTGCGGGCGATCCAGCTCGAAGATTGTCGTCGCGGCGGGCCAGTCCAGCCGGTAGGCGCGCGAGTCGAGCCCGGCCGCCAGCACGACGATCTGCCGTGCTCCGGCGTCGGCGGCCCGCAGGAAGTACTCGTCGAAGTACTTCGTGCGAGCGGCCTGGAAGTTCACGAAATGCTCGCCGAAGTCGGCGCTCTTGAGCGGGTGGTCGGGTTCGTTGCCGTCGAGAACGTCGGCGGACGAACCACCGACGGCACGACAGAAGACCTCCGCATACGGGTCCAGGGCCAGCGGGTTGGGCTTCTGCGCCTCCAGCGCCCGCGCGGTCGCTACGAATAACGCCGTCGATCCGACGCTCGTTGTGATGTCCCAGGTGTCACCTTCGCTACGCACTCAATCGACACTACGCCGCCGCGCGGAACCGTCCTTTCCCGCTGGGAGCAAAGGACATTGAAGCCAGGACAGCTCACGTTGCTTTCAGGCAGCGGCCTGGTGGACGGTTTGCTCGCCACGTCGATAGCCGGCCGGATGCAGCAGCTCATTCGGTACCGATGCCAATCAGGCAGGGCCACCCAAATCTTGCGGCCGGCCGCTGTGGATCGGTCCCATCGCGGACTGGTTAGAGCGTGGACGAGCCGGATGCCTGCCGACGGTCAACGGCCCGGTGAACCGCGCCGACGGGAGGCCTGATGCCCCTCGACGGTGGTGGGGCAGCGAGCTAGCCTCACGGTAATCGCGCCAGTTGATGCGCGATTCCAAGATCCCGCACGAAGGCGGAGTTAGATGACGAGCACACTTCACAACGAGCACCCCGAACACGATCATGTGCACGGCGAAGGATGCGGGCACGTCGCGGTCCCACACGGAGGTCACATCGACTACGTGCACGACGGTCACATTCATCGGCAGCACGAGGGTCACTACGACGAATGCGAGCCCTCCGGCCACACCGTGCATGAGCCTCATGATCATGTGCACGGGACGGGATGCGGGCACGTCGCGATCCCGCACCGGGATCACGTCGACTACGTGCACGACGGTTGCCGGCACGCCGCCCACGACGACCATTACGACGAGCACTGACGCCCCAGCGTTACGCGCGTTAGCCGTCGCTGTCTGGCGACCCTTCGCTGCGCTCCAGGCCCCAGCTGCCCGGCAGCATTGGCATATTGGGCCCGCCACCGAATTCACCTTCGGCCAGAGTTGCCAGGCCCGCCGCGGCTGCAGTTTCCTTGCGTGCCGTACCGACAAACCCAAGATCTCCGGCGCCCCGATCTGACGCCGTCGTCGTCGACTCCTCCCAGTCCGGGGCGACGTCGACGTTCATGTCCATGTGCTGGTCGCCGTGCCTGCGCTGCCGCACCCGCTGGCGCCGCCGTGGCCGGGCCGCCTCTCGAGCTGCCGCCGCGGCGGCAGCCGTATCGGGTTCCGGCGCCTTCTTTTTCGCGGCCGCGGCAGCAGCGGCACTCATTCCGCAACCAAACCCGATACCCGGCGGCCCGACCGCGTACGGGGGCATGAATCCGCTACTGATGGGCGGCGGGCCGGGCGCTGGACTAGCCACCGCGCTTGCCGCGGCAGCGGGCGCGGGCGCTGGCGCCGAGACAGCCGGCGCGGCCGCCGGCGCGGCGATCGGGGTCGATCCGAGCGCCGGCACCAGTCCGGGCGGCGGCGGAGCGGTCGGCGCCGGCATGACGGCTGGCTGAGGGATGTCGGCCAGTCCGGCCAGACCGGCCAAGCCGCCTACGGCCCCGAAGGGGGCAGCCACGATGAGCATCGGCACCAGGAACAACTGCGGCTGGGTGGGGAGAAAACCAGCGAGCTGGGCTAGGTGAGTCGGCCAATCGAGCAGCACGAGCTCGGTGATGAATTGGAAAGCTGCGGCCGGGTTTTCCTGCAACAAAGCGCCAAACTGTTGAAAATCTGAGAAGAGTTCGAGCGCCCGCGCCACCCACCACAGGACTTCACCGGGGTTCGTGTAGTCGTGAATGGGCACTCCGTTGAGAGTCGCCTCGAGGGGATCCCAATCGATTCCGAATAGCCGCAGGATTTGTGCGACGAACCGACTTAACGGGCTGTCAAACCCGTGCTCGTGGCCTTCGTGGCCGTCGCCTTCCTGGTGATCGTGATCGTCGTCGGTAGCCGCATCGGCGTGCATGATGTGCGGTGCCGGGTCGGTTTGCGGTGTGGCCGCCACTGCCGCAGTGGAGACGGCTTCATAGGTCGTCATCGTGGTGGCGGCCTGGACCCACATCCGCGCATAGTCGGCCTCGTTGACCGCGATCGGAATCGTATTGATACCAAAGAAATTCGTCGCCATCAAAGCACCATGGACGACATGGTTGGTGGCCAACTCCGGCAAAGTCGGCATCGCCGCCAACGCCGCGGTATACGCCATACCCGCCGTCTCGTGCTCGGCGGCCGCCGCGGCACTGTCCACGCTGGCCTTCGTCAACCAGGCCAAGTACGGCGCGTGCGCGGCCACATACGACTCGGCGCTGGCCCCCTGCCACGCCCCGGCCTGAGTCGAGGCCAACAATGCGCTGAGCTCTTCTGCCGCCGAAGCGTATTCGACACTCATCGAACTCCACGCCGCCGCCGCCGCGAACATCGACGCCGGCCCCGGACCGCTACCCAACAAAGCCGAGTGCACCTCCGGCGGCGCAGCCATCCACACCGGCGCCGTCATCCCAAGCCACCGCCCACAACCAAACACGACATCACCACAACTCCTCGGCTGAGACGGACTGTAAAGTTGCCGAGGAGCCTAATGAAAATGATTGTCGTTATCAAGACAGCGTCAAACTAGCGATCAGCCCCGCCGATACGGGCATCGCCATTGCCGCTGGTGTTGGCCGTGAGATTACCTACTGTCTTGTGGCCCTTCACTTTCTGCGGCGCCATTGCCTGCGTCCCAGGTGCCCGGCACCATCGGCAGCTGTGGGCCACCGCCGAATTTGTCACCGGCCAGCGTGGCCAACCCAGCAGCGGCGGGGCTTTGCACGCGCGCGGTGCCCGCGAAACCCAGGTTTCCCGCGCCCCGATCCGACGCCGTCGTCGTCGGCTCCTCCCAGTCCGGGTCGACGTCGACGTTCATGTCCATGTACTCGTCGCCGTACCCGCGCTGCCGTGACCGCTGGCGCCGCCGCGACCGGGCCTCTTGAGCTGCCGCAGCGGCGGCGGCAGCAGCCGAATCGGGTTCCGGCGCCTTCTTTTTCGCGGCCGCCGCGGCGGCCGCGCTCATTCCCGAACCCGCCCCGACGCCGGGCGGCGCGACGAAATAGGGCGGCACAAAACCAGGCCCGGCCGGAGCCGGGGGCGCGGGCGGCGCCGGACTGGCCACGGTACTCGGCGCGGCAGTGGGCGCGGGCGCGGGCGCCGAGGCGGGGACCGCAGCCGGCGCGGCGATCGGGGTCGACCCGAGCGCCGGCACCAGTCCGGGCGGCGGCGGAGCGGGCGGCGCCGGCAGGACGGCTGGCTGAGGGATTCCGGCCAGTCCGGCCAGACCGGCCAAGCCGCCGGCGGCCCCAAGCGGCGCAACCGCCGCAATGACCGGAACGAGTAGCAATTGCGGCGTGCTCGATAGCCAGCTGGCGATCTGAGCGATGTGGGTCGGCCAGTCGACTGACTCGAGGAAGGCGATGTACTGAAAAGCCAAGGCCGGATTTGTCTGCAGGTACTCGCCGAACTGCTCAAAGTCCTCAAGCAGTTCCAGTGCGCGAACAACCCAGTAGATCAGCTGGCCCGGGTTGGTGTATTCGTCGTACGGGATGCCATTGACAGTCGCTTGGCCGGGATTCCAATCGATCCCGAACCACCGCAGAATCTGGGTAAGGAACTGGTTGAACGGGTTGTCGACCGAGGGGTCGGGGAACTCCTCGTCGTCCTGGGCGACTGCGTCGTCGGCGCGCATGATCTGCGGTGCCGGGTCGGTTTGCGGTGTGGCCGCCACGGCCGCGGTGGAGACGGCTTCATAGGTCGTCATCGTGGTGGCGGCCTGGACCCACATCCGCGCATAGTCGGCCTCGTTGACCGCGATCGGAATCGTATTGATACCAAAGAAATTCGTCGCCATCAAAGCACCATGGACGACATGGTTGGTGGCCAACTCCGGCAAAGTCGGCATCGCCGCCAACGCCGCGGTATACGCCATCCCCGCCGTCTCGTGCTCGGCAGCCGCCGCGGCACTGTCCACGCTGGCCTTCGTCAACCAGGCCAAGTACGGCGCGTGCGCCGCCACATACGACTCGGCGCTGGCCCCCTGCCACGCCCCGGCCTGAGTCGAGGCCAACAATGCGCTGAGCTCTTCTGCCGCCGAAGCGTATTCGACACTCATCGAACTCCACGCCGCCGCCGCCGCGAACATCGACGCCGGCCCCGGACCGCTACCCAACAAAGCCGAGTGCACCTCCGGCGGCGCAGCCATCCACACCGGCGCCGTCATCCCAAGCCACCGCCCACAACCAAACACGACGAACCTGACGCGACATCGCCAGTTGGCAGCACGGCAACTCCTCAGGGCTGGAAGATATGAGGTTGCCCAGAGCGTACTGAAAATGATTGTCGTTATCAACAGAGCCTGGTACGCCGGCCCCACGGTGCGCTAGACCAACGGGCGTCCCGTCCGGATCCGGCGGTCCAGATCCCAGAGCATCAGGTTGAACGGGAACTGCCGAATGATCCGCGGCAGCAGGCGATTCACGACTCCCAGGACCGACATCAGCCGGTCGAAGCGCCGCTGCTTGGCGGCATCCCACGGCAACCGCATCTCGTCGCGAAACCGTTGCGGCAGAAAGCCGGTGGTGATCAGCAGGTTGAAGTTCTCCAGCGGTTCGCGCACCCGCCGCGGCAGGCGCACGCCGCGCACCCGGGACACGGCGATCGGATACAGGAACTCGCGAACGGTGTCGTCGATGTGCACCTTTTCCAGTGACTCCTGCCAGTACTTGTCGAACGCCGCCCGGTCCGCCGGCCACATCTGCGGCGGCACCTGCAAGGTCGTGCCCAGCGACATGCCGTCGCGGTAGCGCCGGTCGGCGTCCTGCTCGGTCAGCTCGCCGATGAAGGTGCGATAGATGTCGATGCCGCCCTTGTAGATGCACGCCGCCACCCACAGCTGCAATTCCGGATCGAATGCGTTGTACTGCACCGGGTCACCCGGCCTGGAGTAGACCTCCGCGTGCGAACGATTGACCGCGCGGCGGTAGGCGGCTTTCTGCTCGTCGGTCCCCGCACTGGCTACCGCGATGTAGGTAAAGGTGGTGCGCGCCCGCTTGATCGGATGACGGTCGATTCGGCCGCTCTCGACGCGGCTTTCCGCCACGCCGTGGCCGACGCCGGGAACGGACAGCTCCATGATCACGTTGGCCGGACCGGCCAGCAGCGCCACACCCATCAGCGCGTAGTCGTCGGGGACCAGCCGGCTCCGCCGCCTCGACTGTGGCCGCGGCGGATCGGAGATCGCGCGCTCGACATGGGGAATGAGCTGCTGAACCGTCTCGCGAATCGCCATCCGGAAACCCCTCCGCCGCTCCGTGCGCTAAATGTGACAACGCTTGTTTCCTGATATTGTCGCCGTATCGCGCCGGTGTCAAGATGGTGGTCATGGACCAGACCCCAAGCGAGCGCCCTTACCGCGGCGTCGAGGCCGCGCGGCGACTGGCCGAACGACGGGGCCGGCTGTTGGCCGCAGGCCTGGATCTGCTGGGGGCAGGCCAGCAGGACGCCTCGGCGTTGACCGTTCGCGCGGTCTGCACCCGCGCGGGCCTGACCCCTCGCTACTTCTACGAAAGCTTCAGCGACAGGGACGGATTCGTCGGCGCGGTGTTCGACTCGGTGATCGCCGACCTGGCCGCCACCACTCAGGCCGCGGTCGCGGCGGTGCCGATACCCGAACAGTCCCGCGCCGGCATGGCCAATATCGCGCGGACCATCGCCGAGGATCCCCGGGTCGGGCGGCTGCTGTTCAGCACCCAGCTTGCCGATGCCGTGATCGTGCGCAAGCGCGCCGAATCCACCGCGCTGTTCGCGATGCTGCTGGGCCAGCACGGCGGCGACATGCTGAAGATGGCGGCCAGCAACAGCATGAAGGCGGGCGCGCACTTCGCGGTGGGCGGCGTCGGGCAGGTGATCAGCGCCTGGCTGGTCGGCGACGTGGTGCTGGACCCCGATCAACTCGTCGATCAGCTCGCCGGGCTGCTCGACGAGCTCGCGCACCCGCGGCTGTACGGCCTTACGGAAACAACGGCACCTGCCACAGCCGCATCCCGGGATCCAGGAGCCACAGCCGCAACATCGTGAGCCGCATGATGCGCTGGGCGCCGCGGATCATGAAAATTGCCAGCGGCACCTCGACGCCCAGTGCGGTCACCACCGACAGCCAGATGTCCTCGGGCCCGGCGGTCATCAGGTCGAACCATGCGTCGCAGATCAGCAGCACGCCGGAAGTGAAGGCGGCGAACAGCAATACCTGGCGGCGGAAGTAACCGAAAACCGCCGTCGCCACCATGAATCCGACCAACAGGATGTCGAAGCCCACCCAGGTCAGTACCCAATTATGCGCGACATAGCTATCGGGCAGCGTCAGCGCGAGGTAGGCCAGCCAGGGAATCATCGCGATCGAGCCACCGACCATCAAGCCCAATCGCAGACGTCTTATCCGGGCAATCACCGCCGGGTCGATCACCTCGGACAGCGGTGCCTCCAGCCGCGCGATCAAATCCCGCCGCTGTGCGGGTGTCAGCGCCGCGATCTGCTCGTCGGTCAAAACGCCGTCCGTCATCATCGACTCCCCCGACTCGGCAACGGTTTTGCCGACTAGGTTACGGCGTGCTCCCGGGGTCGCCGGTCAGCCGCCGTCTTGGGAACAGCCTGAGCGTCACTCACGCCGAATTCCTTTACCCAGCAAGCGAACTCAAGCGTTATTCCGTCAGGGTCCTGGAAGTAGAACGAGCGCACGTAGACGCCGGGATGCAACGTCGCCGAAGCCTGCATCTCGCTCTCGTCGTGGTTGAGTATCGGGCCGACTCGTACGCCCTTGTCCTTGAGTCGCTGCCGGTAGGCGTCGAACTTCTCGGCCGGGACGTGAAAGGCGAGATGGTTCATCGTGCTGACCGCGCTGGTGATGTCCCCGATACCCGGAATCGCGCCGGGCGACGAGAGGCCGGGGACGCGGTCGGGCGCGTCGGCGAACCAGAAGAACGCGACACAGTCGCCGTTGCCGGCATCGAAGAAGAAATGCTGGCCGGCGCCGCCCGGTAGATCGAGCGACTTGATCAGCGGCATGCCGAGGATGTTGCTGTAGAAGTCCACGGTGCGAGCCATGTCCGAACACACCAGCGCAACATGGTTGATTCCGCCGAGTTCGAATTCGGTGTTGGGGTTGTCGGGCTTGATCATGTTGCGGCTCCCCTAGATTCCTGGCGCGTCGGGCCTGGCCAATCAGAGAAACTGAATCTAACATCAGATTCAGTTTCGCTCCAGGGAGGAATATCAGGTGTCGATCGCGGCGGCATCCGACGGTCGGGCCGGCCGGCCGGCCGAATTCCCGACGCACCGCGGCCGTCAGACGCAGGCGGCGATCGACGCGGCCGCGCGAACAGTGATCGCGCGCAAGGGAATCCTGGCGACGACGATTGCCGACATCGCCGCCGAAGCCGGCCGCTCGTCGGCATCCTTCTACAACTACTACGACTCCAAAGAGGCGATGGTCCGGCAGTGGGCGCTGCGCTTTCGTGACGAGGCCAACGAGCGCGCCCGCTCGGTCACCGGGCATGGCCTGTCCAACCAGGAACGTGCCCACGAGGCGGCCGCGGCGCACTGGAACTCTTATCGCAACCGGCTGGCCGAGGTGATCAGTGTGTCCCAGCTGGCGATGGTCAACGACGACTTCGCACAGTACTGGGCCGAAATCTGTGATATCCCAATATCTTTCATTGCCGAAACCGTCCGTCGTGCGCAGACCAAGGGGTATTGCCCGGGCGACGATCCACAGCTGATCGCCGAGGCGATCGTGGCGATGTTCAACCAGTTCTGCTACATCCAGCTCAGTCGATCCACCGACGGGGAACTCGACGACCAGGCCTGCATCCAAACCCTCGCGAACATCTACTACCGGGCGATCTACTCAACGGAAGGTCACTGAATTGACGCCTAACAGCGCCAGCGCAGGGGTTGTCCGCGAGTTCGTCGGCCTTCCGTCGCCTACCGCCGGGCGCGCCGGCGCGGGCGGACACCCCTGCCAGGGGCTGTACCACCGCGGCGTAGGACGCAAGCCGAAGGTGGCCATGATCGCCGCGCATTACCAGATCGACTTCTCCGAGCACTATCTCGCCGATTACATGGCGATTCGGGGCATCGGATTTCTCGGCTGGAACACCAGGTTCCGTGGCTTCGAAAGCAACTTCCTGCTCGACCACGCGCTGGTCGACATCGGCGTGGGCGTGCGCTGGCTACGCGAGGTTCAGGGCGTGGATACCGTTGTCCTGCTGGGCAATTCGGGAGGCGGATCGTTGATGTCCGCATACCAATCGCAAGCCGTCGAGCCGAATGTGACCCCGCTGCCGGGCATGCGGCCGGCCAGCGGGCTGACGGAGTTGCTGCCCGCCGACGGCTATGTCGCCACCGCGGCGCATCCCGGACGCCCGGAGGTGCTGACCGCCTGGATGGATGCCGCCGTCGTCGACGAAAACGACCCCGTCGCCACCGATGCAGACCTCGACCTGTTCAACGATGTCAACGGCCCGCCGTACCCGCCGGAATTCATCGCTCGCTACCGCTCGGCGCAGCTCGCGCGGAACCACGCCATCACCGACTGGGCCGAGATGGAGCTTAAACGTGTTCGTGCAGCCGGCTTTTCGGATAGACCGTTCTCGGTGATGCGAACCTGGGCCGATCCCCGCATGGTCGATCCCAACATCGAGCCCACCAAGCGTTCGCCCAACCTGTGCTACGCGGGCGTGCCGGCTAAGGCCAACCGGTCGGCCCAAGGCATCGCCGCGTCTTGCACGCTGCGTAACTGGTTGGGCATGTGGAGCCTGCGGGTGGCGCAAACCCGGGCCGAGCCGCACCTGGGCCGCGTCGCCTGCCCGGCCTTGGTGATCAACGCCGAGGCAGACACCGGCGTGTTTCCCTCTGACGCGCAACGCATCTACGACGCGCTCGCGAGCACTGACAAACTTCAGGTCTCGATCGACAGCGACCACTACTTCACCACCCCGGGCGCGCGTAGCGAGCAGGCGGATACCATCGCCAGGTGGATCAGCAAGCGGTGGCGCTGAGAGTTCTCGCCCACTTCGTTCCCGGTGACAAAGTCCTCGATTTCCTTGCAGCCGAAGCAGATTGGCTCGACATTCGCTGGTGCGCCGCCGACGACGACGCCTGCTTCTACCGCGAGCTGCCCGAAGCCGAAGTTATTTGGCATGTACTACGGCCGTTGTCAGGCGAAGACCTGAAACGCGGGGAGAAGCTGCGGTTGGTGCACAAGCTCGGTGCCGGGGTGAACACCGTCGACGTGGCGACCGCGACCGACCGCCGCATCGCGGTCGCCAACATGCCCGGTGCCAATGCGCCGTCGGTGGCCGAGGGAACCGTGCTGTTGATGCTGGCCGCCCTGCGCAGGCTGCCGGAGCTGGACCGCGCCACCCGGCAGGGGCGTGGCTGGCCGCTCGATCCCGACCTGGGCGAGACAGTCCGCGACATCGGCGGCTGCACAGTCGGCCTGGTGGGTTACGGCAATATCGCCAAGCGCGTCGCCGCCGTCGTCGGCGCCATGGGCGCCACCGTCGTGCACACCAGCACGCGCGACGACGGCCGGCCCGGCTGGCGGCCGCTGCCCGAGCTGCTGGCCGGCAGCGACATCGTCTCGCTGCACCTGCCTTTGACGGCCGATACCCATCATCTGCTCAATCGGGATGCGATCGCCCTGATGAAGCCGAGTGCGGTGCTGGTCAACACGTCGCGGGGGGCCATCGTCGACGAGGACGCGCTGGCCGGCGCGCTGCGCGACGGACGGCTGGCGGCCGCGGGCCTCGACGTTTTCGAGGCGGAGCCGGCCGCGCCCGACAATCCGCTGTTCGGTCTGGACAACGTCGTGCTGACACCGCACGTCACCTGGTACACCGTCGACACGATGCGGCGCTATCTGGTCGAGGCCGTCGCCAACTGCCGCCGGCTGCGCGACGGCGAGCCGCTGGCCAACCTGGTAACCCCAGTAGTCAACCAACCCACCGGTTATTAGATTGAAGAGTGCTTGGCCGAAACGAACCCCGAGCGCATGGGAAGGCGACCAATGCCGATCGCAATAATTTCCGAGCATCAAGATCTGGCCGACTCGGTGCGGTCCCTGGTGGCGCGCGTCGCGCCGTCGGAGGTGTTGCACGCGGCCATGGAGACTCCGGTCGAGAATCCGCCGCCGTACTGGCAGGCGGCCGCCGAGCAAGGCCTGCAGGGTGTTCATCTCTCCGAGGCGGTCGGCGGGCAGGGCTTCGGCCTGCTCGAGCTGGCCATCGTGCTGGCCGAGTTCGGCTACGGCGCCGTGCCCGGGCCGTTCGTGCCGTCGGCGATCGCCAGTGCCCTGATCGCGTCGCACGACCCGGATGCCAAGGTGCTCGCCGAGCTGGCGTCGGGCGCGGCCATCGCCGCCTACGCGCTGGACTCCGGGCTGACCGCCACCCGCAAGGGCCCGGAGGACGAGGGCGTGCTGGTGATCCGCGGCGAGGTCCGCGCGGTGCCCGCCGCGGCGCAGGCGTCGGTGCTGGTGCTGCCAGTGGCGATCGACTCCGGCGACGAGTGGGTGGTGCTGCGCGCCGAGGAACTCGAGGTCGAGCCGGTGAAAAGCCTGGATCCGCTGCGGCCGATCGCCCATGTGACTGCCGACGCCGTCGAGGTCGGCGAGGATGCCCTGTTGAGCACCCTGACCAGGACGAACGCCCACGCGCTGATGTCGACGCTGCTGTCCGCCGAGGCGATCGGCGTGGCCCGCTGGGCGACCGACACGGCGGCGCAGTACGCCAAGATCCGGGAGCAGTTCGGCCGGCCGATCGGCCAGTTCCAGGCCATCAAGCACAAGTGCGCCGAGATGATCGCCGACACCGAGCGGGCCACCGCGGCGGTGTGGGATGCGGCACGCGCGATCGACGAAGGCTCGCCGGACGTGGAGTTCGCCGCCGCCGTGGCCGCGACGCTGGCACCCGCGGCCGCCCAGCGTTGCACGCAGGACTGCATTCAGGTGCACGGCGGCATCGGCTACACCTGGGAGCACGACACGAACGTGTACTACCGCCGTGCGCTGATGCTGGCCGCCTGCTTCGGTCGCAGTTCGGACTACCCGCAGAAGGTGGTCAACACCGCGACCACCACCGGGATGCGGCCGGTGGACATCGACCTGGATCCCGAGACCGAGAAGCTGCGTGAGGAGATCCGCGCGGAGGTCGCCGCGTTCAAGGCGATGGATCGGGAGCCGCGCACCGTGGCACTCGCCGAGGGCGGTTGGGTGTTGCCGTACCTGCCCAAGCCGTGGGGCCGGGCGTCCAGCCCGATCGAGCAGGTCATCATCGCCCAGGAGTTCACCACCGGGCGGGTGCGGCGACCGCAGGTCGGCATTGCCGCGTGGATCATCCCGTCGATCGTCGCGTTCGGAACCGAGGAGCAGAAGCAACGCTTCCTGCCGCCGACCTTCCGCGGCGAGATGGTCTGGTGCCAGCTGTTCTCCGAGCCGGGCGCCGGATCGGACCTGGCCGGGCTGAGCACGAAAGCGACCCGGGCCGACGGCGGCTGGCGCATCACCGGCCAGAAGATCTGGACCACCGCCGCGCAGTACTCGCAATGGGGTGCGCTGCTGGCGAGAACCGAGCCCAGCGCTCCGAAACATAATGGCATCACCTACTTCCTGCTGGACATGCGCAGCGAAGGGGTGACGGTCAAGCCGTTGCGCGAGCTGACCGGGAACGCGATGTTCAACACCGTCTACATCGACGACGTGTTCGTTCCCGACGAGTGCGTGCTGGGCGAGGTCAACCGCGGCTGGGAGGTCAGCCGCAACACACTGACCGCCGAGCGGGTGTCGATCGGCAGCAGCGACGCGAATTTCCTGGCGACCCTGCCCCAGTTCGTCGAGTTCGTCCGCAATTACCGTTCTGAAGGCCAATTCGATCAGGTCGCCCAGCACCGGGCCGGGCAGTTGATCGCCGAAGGGCACGCGGCCAAGGTGCTGAACCTGCGCTCGACGCTGTTGACGCTGGCCGGCGGTGACGCGATGCCGTCCGCGGCGATCTCGAAGCTGTTGTCGATGCGCACCGGTCAGGGCTACGCCGAATTCGCGGTTTCCTCGTTCGGCACCGACGCCGCCATCGGCGACCCCGATGAGCTGGCGGGCAAGTGGGGCGAGTACCTGTTGGCCAGCCGGGCCACCACCATCTACGGCGGCACCTCGGAGGTGCAGCTCAACATCATCGCGGAGCGGCTGCTGGGCCTGCCGCGCGACCCGTAAAGAAAATCCATGCCGAACCGGGGCCGGTCCCGGTTCGGCATGGACGTCTATTGATTGAGGGCCACGCCGGTCTGAGGTCGTCAGACCGGCGTGGGTTCCCCCCTAGTTGCGGGTCGGCCCGCCTATGTATCTGGCAGGACGAGGCTGGCCGGCCCCGCGATCTTGGCGGCTCACCACCAGGGGCGCCACCAGTTGCCCCCACCCCAGCCAGGGTGTCCCCAACCATTACCCCAGCCGTGGCCCCAGCCACCGCCCCAGCCGCGGTCCCAGTCGCCGCCGCGACCCCAGCCGCCGCCGTGGCCCCAGCCGCCGCCGGGACCCCAACCACCGTGTCCGCCGCCGGGACCCCAACCGTGGCCGCCGTGGCCGCCGCCGGGCCGCTCGGGAAGGATCCCGGGGCTGAGCGGGGCGCCACCGTGCGGGCCGCCGATGTCGAAAGTCGTGGCAGGGGCGGGCGCCGGTGCGGCCTGCGCCGCAGGCATCCCGCCGAATAGCATCGCGCCGGCCACCGCGCCGGCGCCGACAGCGCCCGCGGCCGCGCCGCGGATCGATCGCAGTGAGTTCCTCATCGTGAGCTCCTTCCGAGAACCCTGTCCCCCGACACCTCGAACGCTACGCATAAATTTCTTGGCAAACAATAGCAACGGCGCCAAATTGCACTGTGAATTCGGTAACAATTGAATTGCGCTACTGGCAATGCCATTGTGTAGTCGCAAGACTGAAATCTGTATTTCAAATAATGCGTATTCGCGTTATTCAAGAAATGCGACGATACTGAGATCAGTAGCTCCTGAGATGGGATAAGTCCATCTAGAGGGCGGTATACTGATGTACTGACGTACGGATATACTCGACTGCGTAAATCATCATTTACTGCAGCCCAATGCGCTCAATTCGAATGTAATAGAGACTACCTACCATGACGTATCAACGGCACATAGTAAACATCTGCGTGGTCATTCAGACCGCGTGATCGATTTCGACAGCTACTTTTTAAATTTCGCTGGTGAGGACCGGGCTCGCGACCCGGGCTGGCCGCGGCCCGACGACAGTACGCCCTAACACCCGACCTCGCGCGACACGACTTACGCTGGTGTCAGTGAGACAATCAGTAGGCAACGTGTACGGAAGCACTGATTTACTGATTGCACCCACGGGAGGGACGGTAGCCCCAGTGAGCTTCAACCCCGGCCACAACGGGCCCGGCGCCGGAGGGTTCCGAGCGCAGATGTCGGCCGCGACACCCGCCGGAGACAGCGCACCAACTGAACGCCTCTCCGGGTTCCGGCAGCCGCGCCCCCAACGAATGGTCGCCGATCCCGCTGAATCGCGGTCACGTTCCACCGGCGAAACCCCCCGCATCCAGCGGACGCGGCGCACCGTCGACCTCCCGGCAGCCACCCATCGAGCACTCGACATCTGGCAGCGAGACGCCGCCGATCAATTGGGCGTCGCCCGGGTCACCGGCCAGGAGGTGCTCACCGCGCTGATCGACCAGCTGCTGGCCGATCCCAAACTCGCGGCCCAGATCGTCCGAGCCATCCAAGACCGGCGTTAGCCGGTCCCGCCACCGCGCCGCTAGTCGACCTGCATTTCGCGCAGTTCCCGCTTGAGAATCTTGCCGGTCGGGTTGCGCGGCAATTCCTCGAGGAAGATCACCTCGCGCGGCACCTTGTAGCGGGCCAGGTGATCGCGCACGTATCCCTTGATGGTGTCCTCGTCGACGTCGGCGCCTTCCTTCTTCACGACGAACGCGCGCAGCCGGTGGCCCCACTCCTTGTCCTCGACACCGATCGCGGTGGCCTCCACCACGGCTTCGTGTCCGCTGATCAGGTCCTCGACCTCGGCGGGGAACACGTTCTCGCCGCCGGAGACGATCATCTCGTCGTCGCGGCCGCTGACATACAGCAGGCCGTGTTCGTCGAAGTAGCCGACGTCGCCCGACGACATCAGGCCGTCGATGATCTGCTTGTGCCCGCCGCCCGTGTAGCCCTCGAACGGGAAGGCATTGCCGACGAAGATGCGTCCCACGTCGCCCTGGGGCACCTCGTTGCCGTTGTCGTCGAGGATCTTGACCTTCACACCCTTGACGACCGGGCCGACCGTCGAGGCGTTGCGTTCCAGGTCCTCGGGCCGGGCGATCGTCGCGAACGCGATCTCGGTCGAGCCGTACATGTTGTAGACGACCGGACCGATGTCTTTCAGGGCGCGGTTGGCCAACTCGGCGCCCAGCTGAGATCCGGACACGAAGATGATCTTCAGGCTGGACAAGTCGGGCTTGGAGTCCATCTTCTCCAGCGTGTCGAGGATGCGCGACAGCATCACCGGCACCACGACCATGGCCGTGACCTTGTGCTTCTCGATGTCTTCCAGCACCAGCGGTGGTTTGAATTTGCGCCGCAACACCAGCGTCGAGCCGAGGAACATCGCGATGGTGGCGTGCAGGTAGCCGAGCGCGTGGAACATCGGCGCCGGCAGCGAGGTGACCTCGTTGGCCTTGAACGGAACGTGCGACAGGATGCCCCCGACGGGGGCCAGGGTGGGCGGGGTACTGCGGTTGGCGCCCTTGGGTGTCCCGGTCGTGCCGCTGGTCAGGATGATGATCGACGCGTGTTTGCCGGCCTTGGGCGCGGGCTCGGAGCTGCTGCGCTTGATCAGGTCGGCGAGCGTCTCGTCGGTGCTGCCCGAGTCCTCGTCGCTGTCCGGATTAGTGCCCAGCGCGCGCAGCTTGCCGAGTTCGGGCTCAGCCTTGCTGACGGCGTTGGTGTATTCGTCGTCGTAGATGATGACCTTGGCGCCTTCGCGCTCGGAGACCTCTTTGATCTGCGGTCCGGAGAATTCGCTGTTGAGCAGGATGATGCGAGCACCGACGCGGGCCGCGCCGTAGTTGGCGATGACGAACCAGCGGTGGTTGCGGGCCAGGATGGCGACGCCGTCGCCGCCCTTGACGCCCTTTTCGATCAGGCCGTTGGCCACGGCGTGGGCGGCCTCGTCGAGCTCGCGGTAGCTGAACTCGCCGTCCTCGTCGATCAGCGCCGCGCGGTCGGGAGTCCGTCTGGCGTTAAGCGAGGGCAGCATGCCGAACTCGCCCCACTTCGCGATGTCGGTTGCCATGGCGGCGGTCTTCAGCGGCGACTCCAGCTTGAATGCGCCCGCCTCGAAGATCTTCCGCACGTAATGCAGCTCCGCCGAACCGCGTTCGACATACTGCTGGACCTTGGATACGGCGTGCCCGGGCAGGCCAGGAAGGTTAGGCATAACCTCACCATATGTGACGCGGGTCGCAACGCGGCCAGAAAATTTTCTCGGAATTACGATGAACGTCATGGCCGGTCCGGTGTCATTGGAGGTTGCCGGGCACCACGTCACGGTCACCCACCCGGACAAGGTCGTCTTCGAAGCCCATGGTGAGACCGGGCCTTACACCAAGCTCGACCTGGTCCGCTATTACCTTTCGGTGGCCGACGCAGCGTTGCGGGGTGTGGCCGGGCGCCCGATGATCCTCAAGCGCTTCGTCAAGGGAATCGCGCACGAGGCGGTGTTCCAGAAGCGTGCGCCGACGAAGCGGCCGGACTGGGTCGACGTCGCCGAGCTCCACTACGCGCGGGGCACGTCGGCCGCCGAGGCCGTCATCCACGACGCCGCCGGGCTGGCGTGGGCGATCAACCTGGGCTGTGTGGACCTCAACCCGCATCCGGTGCTCGCCACCGACCTCGACCACCCCGACGAGCTGCGCGTCGACCTGGACCCGATGCCCGGGGTCGACTGGCGGGGCATTGTCGACGTGGCCCTGGTGGCCCGCGAGGTGCTGGAGGACTACGGCCTGGTCGCGTGGCCGAAGACGTCCGGGTCGCGCGGCTTTCACATCTACGCCCGCATCGCGCCGCGCTGGGAGTTCCGTCAGGTCCGGCTGGCTGCCCAGACCGTGGCCCGTGAGGTGGAACGGCGAGTGCCCGACGCCGCGACCAGCCGCTGGTGGAAGGAAGAGCGCGAGGGGGTGTTCGTCGACTTCAACCAGAACGCGAAGGACCGCACGGTCGCGTCCGCCTACTCGGTGCGGGCCACTGCGGACGCCCGGGTGTCGACGCCGCTGCATTGGGACGAGGTCGCCGGCTGCCGGCCGGAGGCGTTCACGATCGCTACCGTTCCCGACCGGTTCGCCGATATCGGCGACCCGTGGGCGGGGATGGACGAGGCGGTCGGTGACCTGGACCGGCTGCTGATGCTGGCCGAGGAGATGGGCCCGCCGGAGCGGGCGCCGCGCGGCGCGGCAAAGAGTGCCGACGGGCGCCGTCGGTCCTCGATGCCACTGATCGAGATCGCCCGGACCAAGACCAAGGACGAGGCGATGGCCGCGCTGGACATCTGGCGCGACCGCTATCCCGCCGTCGCCGAGCGGTTGGCGCCGGCCGATGTGCTGGTCGACGGCATGCGCGGGCCGAGTTCGATCTGGTACCGGATCCGGATCAACCTGCAGCATGTTCCCGTCGACCAGCGCCCGCCGCAGCAGGAGCTGATCGCCGACTACAGCCCTTGGAACAAGGAGGGGCACCATACGCCGCCGGCTTCCCGGCCGGGCGCCGCGGGTACGGGAGAATTGCCGCATGCCCGCGACTGATCAACCCCTGGGTCTGCGGGAGCGCAAGAAGCTCAAGACCCGCCAGGCCATCAGGCGCGAGGCGTTCCGCCTGATCGATGCGAACGGCTATGCGGCCACCACCGTCGAGCAGATCGCCGAGGCCGCCGAGGTGTCGCCGAGCACCTTCTTCCGCTACTTCGGATCCAAGGAGTCGTTGCTGCTCGCCGACGACCTGGACCCGCTGATCTTCGCGGCCTTCGAGACGCAGCCGCCCGAGCTGTCGCCCACCGAGGCGATCCGCCGGGCCTACACCGAAGTCATGGCCGCGCTGCCCGCTGAGCAGTTGGATTTCGAGAACACCCGGCAGCGGCTGATGTTCTCGATACCCGAGCTCAAGGCCGCCATGTACGACGAGTACTACCGCACCGTCAACGTCGTTGCCGAGATGGTCGGGCGCCGAATCGGCCGTCCCGCAGACGATTTCGAAGTACGGGTGTTCGCGGGAGCACTGACCGGTGCGATGATGGCCGCCGCCGACAGCGCGCCACCGACGGCCGCGACGATCTATCGGGCCCTGGACTTCGTCGACGCCGGCATGCCGCTGCGGTGAGCGGCAAAACCGCGCGGCGATGCAGGTCAGCGTCGGCGACGCGATACTCTCACGCGATGCGACAGGGATGGAATCGGCGGGGGTTCTTGCAGCTCGCCGGTGCCGCCGCGGCCGCCGCGGCGGCCGGGCCGGCGGCGGGGTGCTCGGATCCCAAACCGCCGGCGGGCGCTCCCGGCAGCGAAGGCGTGACAATCACCCATCTTTTCGGTCAGACCGTCATCAAGACGCCGCCCAAACGTGTGGTCAGCGCGGGCTACACCGAGCAAGATGACCTGCTCGCCGTCGGCGTCGTACCGATCGCGGTGACCAACTGGTTCGGTGACCAGCCGTTCGCGGTGTGGCCGTGGGCCCAGCCCAAGCTCGGCGGCGCGCAGCCCGTGGTGCTGAACCTGGACAATGGGATAGCCGTCGACCAGATCTCTGGCCTGAAACCCGATTTGATCGTCGCCATCAACGCCGGCTTGGACGCCGACACCTACCAGAAGCTGGCCGCGATCGCCCCGACCATCGCGCAGTCCGACGGCGACGCGTTCTTCGAGCCGTGGAAGGACCAGGCCACCGCGGTCGGCCAGGCGGTGTTTCAGGCCGACCAGATGAAGACGCTCATCGATAGCGTCGACAAGCAGTTCGTCGCCGTCGCCCAGAATCACCCGCAGTGGAAGACCAAGCGCGCGTTGCTGATGCAGGGCACCCTGTTCCGGGGCACCGTGGTCGCCACCGCGGCGGGCTGGCGAACCGACTTCCTCAACCAGATGGGTTTGGTCATCGCCGACAGCATCAAGCCTTTCGTCAGCGATCACCGCGCCGTCATCCCG
This sequence comes from Mycobacterium sp. 050128, assembly GCF_036409155.1. NCBI lineage: Bacteria > Bacillati > Actinomycetota > Actinomycetes > Mycobacteriales > Mycobacteriaceae > Mycobacterium > Mycobacterium sp. 050128. The sequence continues at coordinate 1,058,188 of NZ_JAZGLW010000001.1, forward strand.
CGCGACCAGATCAAAACGGTGCTCGATTCCGCCGACGTGGTGATCTGGACGACCGAGAGTCCCGACGAGCAGAAGGCGCTGCTGGCCGACCCTGAGGTCGCGGGATCGCAGGCGACCGCGCAGAACCGCCATGTCTTCACCACCAAGGACCAGGCCGGTGCGATCGCTTTCGCGTCGCCGCTGAGCTACCCGATGGTCGCCGATCAGCTGCCCCCACTGATCGGCAAAGTGCTCGGATAGCCCCGGCTCTTTGTGCGTTCGCTAAGGCAGCTCTGGCAGTGCTCGAAAATCCGGACCCGGCCTCTTTGCCTGCGCCGATTCCGAAGTTACCGTTCAGTAATGAGCGTGACGGATCTCCCCGCGGACGTGTCGACCGAGCTGGTCGGCAACGTCGTTTTGGACTACGGCGACCAGGCGCTGTTGGTGCAATGTGGCAGCACCGCAGAGGTATTGGCATGGGCGGACACGTTGCGTGCGGCGGTGCTGCCCGGCGTGCTCGACATCGTTCCCGCCGCCCGTACGGTGCTGGTCAAACTCGACGGCCCGCGCTATCAGGGCGTCATCCGTCAGCGACTACGGAAACTGCGGATCACCGCGGACACGGCCGCTCCGGCCGAGCGCACCCCCGACGTGGTGATCGACGTCGTCTACGACGGTCCGGATCTCGCCGAGGTCGCCAACCACACCGGGCTGACGACCGGACAGGTCGTCGACGCCCACACCGCCACGCTGTGGCGAGTCGGATTCAGTGGATTCGCACCGGGTTTCGCATACCTCGTCGACGGCGATCCGCGGCTGCGGGTGCCGCGCCGCGCCGAGCCTCGCACCTCGGTACCGGCCGGCTCCGTCGCACTCGCGGGTGAGTTCAGCGCGATCTATCCACGCCAATCCCCCGGCGGCTGGCAACTCATCGGTCGCACCGACGCGGTCCTGTGGGACCTGACGCGGTCCGATCCGGCGCTGCTGACGCAGGGCATGTGGGTTCAATTCCGGGCCGCGTGATCAAGGAGCATGCCGTGACAAAGTCCGATATCAAGCTGGAAATCCTGCGCACCGGACCACTGGCCGTCCTGCAAGACCTCGGCCGGATCGGGCAGGCCCACCTCGGCGTCGGCCGGTCCGGCGCCGCCGACCGCCGCTCGCACAGACTCGCCAATCGGCTGGTCGCCAACCCCGACGATCGCGCCACCGTCGAAGTCACCTTCGGCGGATTCGCCGCCCGGGTGCACGGCGGCGACGTCGACATCGCGGTGACCGGCGCCGACGCCGACCCGTCGGTCAACGGAATCAAGTTCGGTACCAACAGCATTCACCACGTCCGCGACGGCCAAGTGATTTCGCTGGGCACCCCGCGAGCCGGCCTGCGGACGTATCTGGCGGTGCGTGGCGGCATTTCGGTGCAGCCGGTGCTGGGCTCGCGCAGCTACGACGTGATGTCGGCGATCGGCCCGTCGCCATTGTCCCCCGGCGACCGGCTGCCCGTCGGCGCGCACACCGACGAGTACCCCGAACTCGACCAGGCCCCTGTTGCGGCCATCAACGCCGACACCGTGGAGCTGCTGGCGGTACCCGGACCACGCGACGACTGGTTCGTCGATCCCGATGTGCTTGTCCACAGCGACTGGGTGTCGTCGGATCGCAGCGACCGGGTGGGGATGCGGCTGGTCGGCGGCCGTCCTCTGCAATACCGCTTTCCCGACCGACAGCTACCCAGCGAGGGTGCCACCCGCGGCGCGATCCAGGTGCCGCCCAACGGATTACCGGTGATTCTGGGGCCTGATCATCCGATCACCGGCGGTTACCCGGTGATCGGCGTGGTGATCGACGAGGACATCGACAAGGTCGCCCAGGTGCGGGCGGGCCAGCACGTGCGACTGCACTGGGCGCGGCCCCGATTGCCGGTGGGCGCCCCGTCGCATTAGACATCGGGCGTAGTCCAGATGCGCGCCCGGCGACAACGTTGTAGACAGGGAGTGTGCTCACCCAGGTACACACCGCACGCCTGGTTCACACTGCCGATCTCGACAGCGACACCCGGCAGCGCGTTCATCACATGGTCGCCGACGCCTTCGCGGGTGATTTCAACGACGACGACTGGGAGCACACCCTGGGCGGCATGCACGCCCTGATCTGGCAGCACGGCGCGATCATCGCGCACGCCGCGGTGATCCAGCGGCGGTTGATCTACCGCGGCGACGCGCTGCGCTGCGGCTACATCGAAGGGGTCGCGGTACGGGAAGACCACCGCGGGCAGGGGCTGGTGCACGCGCTGCTGGACGGAGTCGAACAGGTGCTGCGCGGCGCGTACCAGTTGGGCGCACTGAGTTCATCGGTCCGGGCCCGCGGCCTGTATGCGGCCCGCGGCTGGGTGCCGTGGACCGGACCGACGTCGGTGCTCGCGCCGTGCGGTCCGACGCGCACACCCGACGACGACGGAACCGTGTTCGTCTTCCCGGTCACGGTCACCCTGGACACCTCCGCGGAACTGATGTGCGATTGGCGCGGCGGCGACGTTTGGTAGCGCAGGCCGACGGTTTACGCGAAATCTCCCTCACCCCAGCGTGATTCATCACACGGCGGTTAGCTACACTGTGAGTTGTCGTCGGGCCAGGCGCCGCAATCGTGGCGCACGCCACACCGATTGACCGCCCTCACACGGCCGCATGGCGAAGGGTGAGCGGAAATTCACGCCCGGGTCATTGCGGGCAGCGCTCGGGCAACAATGGATTTCTAGCGTTGTCGCCATGAAACTTTCGCCGGGCCGGTCACATGTGCTTTCGAACTGGGACCCCGAAGACACCGTGGCCTGGGAGGGCGGCAACGACAAGATCGCCCGCCGCAATCTGATCTGGTCCGTGGCCGCCGAGCACATCGGCTTCTCGGTGTGGTCGATCTGGTCGGTGATGGTGCTGTTCATGCCGGCGTCGGTGTACGGCTTTTCCGCCGGGGACAAATTCCTGCTCGGCGCCACGGCCACCCTGGTCGGGGCGTGCCTGCGCTTCCCGTACACGTTCGCCACCGCGAAGTTCGGCGGGCGCAACTGGACGGTGTTCTCCGCGCTGGTGCTGTTGATCCCGACGGTCGGCACGATGGTGCTGCTGGCTCACCCCGGCCTGCCGCTGTGGCCATATCTGGTGTGCGCCGCGCTGGCCGGGCTCGGCGGCGGCAACTTCGCGTCGTCGATGACCAATATCAACGCGTTCTACCCACAGCGCCTGAAGGGCTGGGCGTTGGCGGTCAACGCCGGTGGCGGCAACCTTGGAGTGCCGGTGGTTCAGCTGGTCGGCCTGCTGGTGATCGCGGCCGCCGGAAACCGGCAGCCGTATTGGGTGTGCGCCATTTACCTTGTGCTGCTGGCGATCGCCGGTATCGGCGCCGCGCTGTACATGGACAACCTGCAGCATTACCGCATCGATACGTCCACCATGCGGGCGGTACTGTCCGAGCCGCACAGCTGGGTGATCGCGCTGCTGTATATCGGCACCTTCGGCTCGTTCATCGGTTTCTCGTTCGCGTTCGGCCAGGTGTTGCAGATGAACTTCGTCGCCAGCGGTGAGAACACCGCGCAGGCCTCCCTACATGCCGCCCAAATCGCTTTTCTGGGACCACTTTTGGGCTCGGTGTCGCGGGTGTACGGCGGCAAGCTGGCCGACCGCATCGGCGGCGGCAGAGTCACGCTCGCCGTCTTCTGTTCGATGATCCTGGCCGGTGGAATATTGGTCAGCGCAAGCACTTTCGGTAGCCATGGCGCAGGCCGGACTTCCGCTTCGACGATGGTCGGTTTCGTGATCGGCTTCGTCGCACTGTTCATCCTGTCCGGCATTGGTAATGGGTCGGTGTACAAGATGATTCCGTCGATCTTCGAGGCACGTAGTCACTCGATGCAGATGGGCGAGAACGAGCGCCGGCAGTGGTCACGTTCCATGTCCGGAGCACTGATCGGCCTCGCCGGTGCGATCGGCGCGCTGGGCGGGGTCGGCGTCAACCTGGCACTGCGGCAGTCGTATCTGCACAGCGGCACCGCGACGTCGGCGTTCTGGGCGTTCACGTTGTGTTACGTCGCCGCCTCGATACTGACCTGGGCGGTATACGTCCGCCGTCCGCTCGAGGTGGTGGCACCGGAGGCTGCGCAGGCCGCATCGGGGGCCCGGCTGGCGACCGTATAGGCGCGCGCGGTATACGCGCCATCCCGATTCGGTAGCGAACACGTTGAGCACGAAATGTATTACACCTCACACCGAATTCCACAGGCGCCCGGCCACGGTCGAGTATTGACAAGCTTTGTGAATCACTATTGCCGTAACAGCCGGCCTGAGCTGCGACGACCATCGACCTTCATGGCCCCTTCAGCGATCTACCAGATAACTAGGATTCAACTTACAGGCGATATTAGTCCGAATGAGTTGACGCAGTTCGGTTCCGAATGTGAGCATCGGAACTACGGCAGGGCATGCCTCTTAATTCGAGGCGCCCACAAGGGCATTGAGGGCCAGACTCACCACGACTCTTCCCAGTTATGGGTTGAACTGGTTGACGCCCAGACGATTTCGACCGCTCGTCCACGAAAGGTGCAGATCGCATGGGCCGCAACCATCGCATCACGGACTGGGATCCGGAAGACACCGAGGCCTGGGAGGGTGGCAACGACAGGATCGCGCGCCGCAATCTGCTGTGCACGATGGCGGGTGACCAGGTGGCCTTCTCGATCTGGACTCTCTGGTCGGTGATGGTGCTATTCATGCCGATGTCGGTCTACGGCTTCGACGCCGCCGACAAGTTGCTCCTCGGTGCCGTGGCCACGCTGGTCGGCGGCTGCGCGCGCATCCCCTACACGCTGGGCATCGCGAAGTTCGGCGGCCGCAACTGGACGGTGTTCTCCGCGTTCGTGTTGCTGATCCCGACCGTCGGCACCATTGTCTTGCTGGCCAATCCCGGGCTGCCGCTGTGGCCGTATGTGCTGTGCGCGGCACTGACCGGCCTGGGCGGCGGCAACTACGCGGCATCGCTGACCAACGTCAACGCCTTCTATCCGCAGCGGCTCAAGGGCACGGCCCTGGCGCTCAACGCCGGCGTCGGCAATCTCGGTGTCGCGGTGATTCAATTGGTCGGCCTGCTGGCGCTGGCCACCGCCGGGCACCAGGCGCCGTACTGGGTGTGCGCGGTTTATCTGGTGTTGCTCACCGCGGTCGGTATCACTGCGGCGCTGTTCATGGACAACCTCGATCACGGCGTCGAGGTCAACCACATGCGCTCGATCCTGTTCGACCGCGACACCTGGGTGATCTCGCTGCTCTACATCTGCACCTTCGGCTCCTGGATCGGGTTTTCCTTCGCCTTCGGCCAGGTTCTGCAGGTCAACTTCGGGGCCCATGGCGAAAGCCCCGCCCACGCATCGCTGCACGCGGCTCAGATCGCCTTTGTCGGGCCGCTATTGGGCTCGCTGGCGCGAATCTACGGCGGCCGGCTGGCAGACCGCCGCGGCGGTAGTCGCGTCACCCTGGGCGTCCTGGTGGCCATGATTGCCGGCGCCGCCGTGCTGGTGGGCATCAGCACGGTCGAGGACCACAGCGGCGGGACGTCGTTTTCCGCGGTGGTCGGCTACGTCGTCGGGTTCATCGTTCTGTTCGTGCTGTCGGGGATGGGCAACGGATCGGTGTTCAAACTGATCCCGTCGGTCTTCGAGGCCCGCAGTCGCTCGCTGGATGTCAGCGAGGCGCAGCGCCGGCAGTGGTCGCGCGCCAAATCCGGATCGCTGATCGGCATCTGTTCGGCGGTCGGCGCGCTGGGCGGCGTCGGAATCAACTTGGCGCTGCGCGAGTCATACCTGCGCAGCGGCACCGAGACCGCGGCGTATTGGGTGTTTCTGACTTCTTACATCGCGGCGGCGATCCTGACCTGGATGATGTACGTGCGCCGCCCGGTATCTGTGCAGGATGCGCCGATTTCGGTGCTCACAACAGAGCCCGCCCGGGTGTGATGATCACCGCAACGTGGGCAATGCGTCAGCAATCGTCAGGTAACGGCGCGGAAATGTCACAGGCATACACAGGTCGTATGGACCAGCCCGAGTCCCCGCCGCTCACCGGTTACCGGATAGCGGTCACCTCTGCGCGCCGCTCCGAGGAGCTGTGCGCGTTGCTCGGCCGTCAGGGCGCCGAGGTCTCCAGTGCTGCCGCGATCAACATGATCGCGTTACCCGAAGATGAAGAACTGCAGAGCATTACCGAAGCCGTGATCGCCAATCCTCCCGACATTCTGGTAGCCCACACCGGCATCGGGTTTCGCGGCTGGTTGGCCGCGGCCGAGGGTTGGGGGTTGTCCAATCAGCTCCTCGCGTCGCTGTCCAAGGCGCGAGTGCTGGCGCGCGGGCCAAAGGCGACGGGGGCGCTGCGCGCGGCCGGTCTGCACGAAGAGTGGTCGCCGAAATCCGAATCTTCCCAAGAACTTCTCAAGTACCTGCTTGAATCGGGGGTGTCCGGCGCGCGGATCGCGGTGCAACTCCACGGCGCCGCCGACGCCTGGGACCCGTTCCCGGAATTCGTCGGAGGATTGCGCGCCGCGGGTGCCGAGGTGGTGCCGATCCGGGTGTATCGGTGGAAGTCCACCGCGATGGGCGGCAACTTCGACCAGCTGGTCACCGGAATCGCACGGCGCCAGTTCGATGCGGTCAGCTTCACCTCCGCGCCAGCCGCGGCGGCGGTCCTGGAGCGCAGCCGCGACTTGAATATCGAGGACCAGGTGATCGAGGCGATGCGCACCGATGTGCACGCCATGTGCGTCGGCCCGGTGACAGCACAGCCGTTGCACCGCAAGGGTATTCCGACGACGGCGCCCGAACGGATGCGACTGGGAGCGCTGGCCCGCCATATCGCCCAACAACTGCCACAGCTCGGGTCGTGCAATGTGAAGGCCGCGGGTCACGCGATCGAGATCCGCGGAAACTGCGTACTGGTCGACGGTTCGGTGCAATCGCTGTCCGGATCCGGGATGGCGGTACTGCGCGCGCTGGCGCACCGTCCCGGCGACGTCGTGGCCCGCAATGATCTGTTACGGGTACTGCCCGGCAACAGCAGCGACCCGCACGCCGTCGATACGGCCGTGCTGCGACTGCGAACAGCATTGGGCGACAAGAACATTGTCGCAACCGTCGTCAAGCGCGGCTACCGGCTGGCGATCGATGAACCGGTGGGAACGCCATGAGTCTGATACTTGCCGCGCACGGCACGCGCCGACCGGGCGGTGTCGCGATGATCGGCGATCTGGCGGCACAGGTGAGCAGGCAGCTCGGCCGCACGGTTCGGGTCGCCTTCGTCGACGTGTTGGGACCCACTCCCAGCGAGGTACTTCGCACGGTCGGCGGCCACCGAGCCGTCGTGGTGCCCGCGTTCTTGTCCCGCGGCTACCACGTCCGCGCCGATGTGCCCGCCCATGTTGCGGCCAGCGGACATCCCAATGTCATCGTCACCCCGGCGCTGGGCCCGGGCGGCGATATCGCCCGGATCGTCGCCGACCAGTTGATGAAATCTGGTTGGCGCCCCGGTGATTCGGTGATCCTCGGGGCAGCGGGAACATCGGATCCCATCGCCTGTGCGGACCTGCACACCACCGCGACGCTGTTGTCGGCGCTGACCGGATCACGAGTCACCCTGGGATTCGCCGCCGTCGGCGATCCGCAGATCACCGAGGCTGTCGAGAGGGCACGGGCCGACGGGGCGCGCCGCGTCACGATCGCCTCCTATCTGCTCGCCGACGGGCTCTTCCAGGAAAGGTTGCGTAACTGCGGCGCCGATCTGGTCAGCGAGCCGCTGGGCACTCATCCGCGGCTGGCACGCTTGATCGCCAACCGGTTCCGCCGGGCGGTGCCGGTGGCCACCCGGCATCCGGTACGTCGTTACCGGCCGGGCACGCCGACGCACGCGATGCTTGATCTTTGATCACCCGCGGGTGATCCTGGCACCATGCCCAGTCGCGAAGAGCCATCGCGTGGGCTCCTCGACCCGGTCGCCAAGATGCTGCGGTTGCCGTTCGGCACACCGGAATTCGTCGACCGGATCATCACCGGAGGGGTCAACCAAGTCGGCCGCCGAACGCTCTACCTGCTGATCACCACCTGGGACGCCGCCGGCGGTGGCCCGTTCGCGGCCAGCGCCGTCGCCTCCACGGGCATGGCCAAGACGGCCGAGGTTGTGCAAAGCATGTTCATCGGGCCGGTTTTCGGCCCGGTGCTCAAAATGCTGGGCGCCGACAAGGCCGCCGTGCGGGCGTCGCTATGCGCCTCGCAGCTGGTCGGCCTCGGCATCATGCGCTACGGGGTGCGTAGCGAGCCACTGCACTCGATGTCGGTCGAGGCGCTCGTCGACGCCATCGGCCCGACGATGCAGCGCTACCTGGTCGGCGATATCGGTTAGGCAGCCGATCGCGCGATCTGGATTTCTCCCTCGTCGGTGATGCGCACCTGGTACACCGGCACGGACACCCGCGGGTCGTCCAGGCACAGTCCGTCTTCGAGCGCGAAAGCCTGCTTGAGAATGGGTGATTGGACGGCGGCACGACCGCCACGGTCACCGACGATGCCGCGCGAGATCACGGCCGCGCCGGAGAACGGGTCGATGTTGCCGACCGCATGCACCGAGCCGTCGTCCAGACGGAACAGCGCCGCCTGAGAACCGTCGTCGAGTAGCACGCCGACGCCACGACCGGGAATGAGGTGGTCGTAGCTGCAGGCGGTGGTCCACACCGCAATGTCGTTGACAATTGTCACGCTTGTCTCCTGAACTATGAACGGACTCGCGGCATGCCAATGGACACAGGGATTTTGCGTCCGGCATGCTCAGTGAATGTGACAGTCGAATCGATTTCGTCCGGCGCGTTGACGAAGGAGACAAACCGCGAGAGCTTGTCCGGATCTTCGAGCACGCCCTTCCATTCGCACTTGTAGTTGTCCACGTGCCGCTCCATCGCGGCCTCGAATTCCTCGGCCAGCCCGAGGGAGTCCTCACACACCACCTCACGCAGGTGGTCGAGACCGCCGTCCAGCGATTCGACCCACGGCGCGGTGCGCTGCAACCGGTCGGCGGTGCGGATGTAGTACATGAGGAACCGGTCGACGTAACGGACCAGCGTTTCGGTGTCGAGGTCACTGGCCAGCAACTGGGCGTGTTTGGGAGTCATACCACCGTTGCCGCCGACGTAGAGGTTCCAACCCTTTTCGGTGGCGATGACGCCGACGTCCTTGCCGCGCGCCTCGGCGCATTCCCGCGCACAGCCCGAGACACCCATCTTGATCTTGTGCGGTGCCCGCAGGCCGCGGTAGCGCAGCTCCAAGTCGATGGCCAGTTGCACCGAGTCCTGCTGGCCGTAGCGGCACCAGTCGGTGCCCACACAGCTTTTAACGGTGCGTAGCGACTTGCCGTAGGCGTGGCCGGATTCCATGCCGCCGTCGACCAGCCGCTTCCAGATCTGCGGCAGTTGGTCTACCCGGGCGCCGAACAGGTCGATCCGCTGACCGCCGGTGATCTTCGTGTAAAGCCCGAAGTCCTGGGCGATCTGGCCGATCAGGATCAGGTGCTCGGGCTTGATGTCACCGCCGGGAACCCGTGGCACCACCGAGTAGCTGCCGTTCTTCTGAATGTTGGCCAGGAAGTGGTCGTTGGAATCCTGCAGCGAGGCCTGCTCGCCCTCGAGGATGTGGTCCGAGCCGGTCGAGGCCAGAATCGACGCGACCACGGGTTTGCAGATGTCGCAACCCTTTCCGCGACCGAACTTCTCCAGCAGACCGGAGAAGGTCCGGATCTCGGTGGCCGAGATGATTTCGAAAAGCTCCGCACGCGACTGGCTGAAGTGCTCGCACAGCGCCTTGGACTGAGCCACGCCCTCGGCTTCGAGCAGTTGCTTGAGCAGCGGCACGCACGAGCCACACGACGTGCCGGCCGCCGTGCACGACTTCAGCGATCCGACGTCGCTGCAACCGTCGGCGATCGCGCACTTCAGGTCGGCCTTGCTGACGTTGTTGCAGGAGCAGATCTGCGCCGAATCCGGAAGCGCGCCGACACCCAAAGCCGATGAGCCGCCGCCGGATCCTGCCGGTGCGATCAGCGCGAGCGGGTCACCCGGCAGCTCGCTGCCGACCATCGGCCGCAGCACCCCGTAGCTGGACGCGTCACCCACCAGCACCCCGCCGAGCAGGGTCTTGGCGTCGTCGGAGAGCACCAGCTTGGCGTAGGTCCGGTTCACCGCGTCGTTGATGGCGACCTCGAGGCAGTTCTCGGTTGTGCCCATCGCGTCACCGAAGCTGGCGACGTCGACGCCCAGCAGTTTGAGCTTGGTGGACAGATCGGCTTCCGGGAACTCCGCGGCGCCGCCCAGCAGCCGGTCCACCACGACCTCCGCGGAGGTGTAGCCCGGTCCGACCAGGCCGTAGCACCGCCCGTCGATCGCGGCGACCTCGCCGATCGCATAGATGTCGGGATCGCTTGTCCGACAAGACAAGTCAGTGAGCACGCCGCCACGCTCGGCCAGCGTCAGCCCCGCTGCCGCGGCCAGCTCGTCACGCGGCCGCACGCCGGCCGCGAAAATCACCGGGCCGGCCTCGATCACGTCGCCGTCGGTCAGCCGCACCCGCGTCGCCACCGAACCGTCCGCACGTTCAACGGATTCAATCGATTCGGTGCCCGTGCCGACGTGCACCGAGATGCCGAGCTCGGTGATCATCCGGGCCAGCAGCCCGCCACCGGCCTCGTCGATCTGCTGGGCCATCAGTCGCGGCATCATTTCAACGACGTGTGTTTCCAACCCGAACTGGCGCAACGCATTGGCGGCTTCGAGTCCGAGCAGGCCGCCGCCGATCACCACGCCGGCGGCGTCGTGACCCTCATCACGGGCGCGCTCGGCTCCAGCCCGGATCGCGTCGAGGTCGTCCAGGGTGCGGTAGACGTGGCAGGCGGGCAGGTCGTGTCCGGGCACCGGGGGGACGAAGGCGTAGGAACCCGTGGCCAGGACCAGGGCGTCGTAGTCGTACCGTTCGCCATCCGCGGTCACCACTGACTTTGTCGCGCGGTCGATTTCGGTGACCCGTGCGTTCAGCAGCAGCCGTACCCGCTCGTCGCCGGGGTAGTCGTTGCCGGGCAACGCCAGCAGGGCGCGGTCCCAGCCTTCGGTGTACGAGGTCAAGCCAACGCGGTCGTAGGCGGCGTCGGCCTCTTCGGCCAAAACGGTGATGCGCCAAGCCCCGTCGGTGTCACGGGCGCGCAGCGCCTCGACCAGACGGTGGCCCACCATGCCGTGCCCGACCACAACCAAGTGACGGGCAGCACGCTGCGCACGCGAGTCTGGGGCTGGGGTCATGCCATGAGGTTAGGGGTCAGAAATTAAGGAAAAATCCCCGAATGTATCGCTCGTATGACGTGGCTCTCACACCTCACAACTTCCTGTGTGATGTGTGTTCGCTCGAGGCGAACGTGCAGGTGGAACTTCAGCGTAGTCAACTCAAGTTTGGCTATATAGCCGGCCGGCAAGGCGCCGGTCACAGCAAACTCACAATGAAACTCAAGGAAGCAACGAGGAGACGAAATGAGTAATCTCGCAGTGTGGTCGCGCCCGGCCTGGGACACCGACCGATGGTTGCGCGACTTCTTCGGCCCGGCCGCGACGGCGGACTGGTATAAGCCGGTGAACAGCGGTTTCAACCCTGCGGCCGAGATCGTCAAGGACGGCGACGACGCGGTCGTGCGCCTGGAACTGCCCGGTGTTGACGTCGAGAAGGACGTCAACGTCGAGGTCGACAAGGGGCGCCTGGTAATTCACGGCGAACACCGCGACGAGCACGCAGAGGACACCGACGGCCGTACCTTGCGGGAGATCCGCTATGGATCGTTCCGTCGCTCGTTCCAGCTGCCCGCGCACGTCACCGGCGAGGCCATCAAGGCCTCCTACGACGCCGGCGTGTTAACCGTGCGGGTCAGCGGCGCGTACGCCGGAACCCAGGCGCAGCGCATCGAGATCGCCAAGTAACCGTTGAGCGTCGGGTTGTTGGGAGAAATCGCCTTCAAGGCGCCCGACAACCCGACGTTCGCGTCCTAGCGGCTGAACGCCTGATCGGCGTCGATTCCGATGACCCGCAACAGGTTTGCCACCTTGCGATCCAGGCTCTCGCCCACCTTCGCCACCTCGGCGACGCCGAGACTGCCGAATGCGGGACCAGGCTGGTCCATCGAAAACACCGCATTGCCGTCGACGTCCGCGTAGATCAGCAGCCGTAATGGCGCGTACAGCAATGCTTTCGGGTCGTGGCGGTACATGGTCTCGGCGATCGTGTGGTTGCCGAGCAGATACTCCACCGCCTTGGTGGTGTGGCCGGCAAGGCTGAAGAACGGCAGCGCGTCGATCTTCGCGTAGACCATCAGGTCGTGCGGCGCGTTACGCGCCGCGGCCGCAAGGACGTCGTCCCAGCCGCCGCCGCGATCGACGATCTCGCGCACCGCTGCCCGGTCGACCGGCGGTGCGGCCTTCTCGAAAGCCGCGACGAAATCGTCGAAATCCACGCCCGTAGTGATGTCGATGCGGTTCATGGTGTGCGACACGACGTTGAATTCGGCTGTCTTAACGCTACTTGTCATGACATTCCCCAAGACTCGTCAATGGTTCGGTGAACGAACTTAACACTTCGACTATACGGTTCAGTGAATGAACCAGCAAGGGGTAGTATTGACAACGTGGCCCTTCCCCGTGAATACCCGGACGAGAATTGCCCGATCGCCCGGTCCCTGGAGATCGTCGGCGAACGCTGGACGTTGCTGATCGTGCGCGACGCCTTCTACGGCGTGCGGCGCTTCAGTGACTTTCACAACCACCTGGGCATTCCCAAAGCTGTGCTGTCCGAACGGCTTAACTTCCTGGTCGCCGAAGGCGTGCTGACCAAGAACGCTGCCGAATACGCGCTCACCGCCAAGGGCAAGCAGCTGTGGCCACTGCTCTGGTCGATGATCGCGTGGGGAAGCGAGAACTTGCTGGACAAGCCGACCCGGAGCTATCGACACGCAGACTGCGGCGGCGCAATCGGGCCCGATCGCCGCTGCGAGCGCTGCGATCGGGTTCCCGACGTCGCCGAGCTCATCGGGCATCCGCCGCGCCGGCCGCACGATCCGAGTCGCGACGATGCGGTCAGCGAGGCGCTGCGCCGGCCGCGCCGGATGCTCGAGCCGATCTAGCCGATCTAGCCGATCAGCCCCAGCGCGCCAGCAGTTCCTTGGCGCGGTCGGCCAGCGCGGCCTGCAGGAACGGCCCGAAGCTGATCCGGGCGACACCCAGCGACCCGAATGACGCCTGATCACCCTGGTCGGGCAGCGCGATCGCGTTGATCGGCAGCGGCAGCTCAGTTGCCAAGCGCCGCAACGTCTCCGGGTCATGGCGACCCACCGGGTAAAGCACGTCGGCGCCGGCGTCGGCCGCCTCGATCAGTCGTGCGACGGCCCGCTCGACGCGGTCCGAGTCGTCGCCGTCGTTGCGCAGAAAGAGATCGGTACGGGCGTTGATCACGACCCGCACCCGGGCCGCATCGGCAGCCGAGCGCAGCGCGCCCACCAATTCGGCGTGCTCACGCGCGGACCGCAGTCGCTTGTTCTCCGAATGCACGGTGTCCTCGATGTTGAGCCCGACGGCGCCGACGCTCAGCAAGCCGTCGATCAGGCGCTCGGCCGGCTGGCCGTAGCCGGACTCGATGTCCACCGACACCGGGACGTCGACCGCCGCGGTGATCTGGGCGACCCGGGTGAGCACATCGTCAAACGACATGCCCTCGCCATCGGATTTGCCAATGGAATCGGCCAGCGGATGGCTGCCTACGGTCAAGGCGGCAAATCCGGCACCCGCGGCAAGGCGGGCCGACCAGGCATCCCAAACGGTCGGCAGCACTACCGGGTTGCCCGGTTGATGCAATTCCAGCAGTGTGGCCGCGCGCTGCGCGGCGGTGGTCTGACCAGTCATGGCGTTTGCTCCGCAATCTGGGCGAGTCGTCTGTCCGACGTCAGTCCTGCGGGGTGGATAGTATCGAAAGTCATACTGTGATCCTTGACACCCACCGCACTAGGAGATCTCTTGTCCACCACGACTGAACTCGCCGAACTGCACGATCTCATCGGCGGTTTGCGGCGGTGCGTGAGCTCCTTGAGGTCGCGCTACGGCGACAGTCCGGCGATGCGTCGCATCGTGATCGACGCCGACCGGATCATGGGCGATGTCGAATTACTCGACACGGATGTTTCGGAATTGGACTTGGCACGAGCCACTGTTCAGCATTCCGGCGAGAAGATCATCATTCCCGACACCCAGTACGACACCGATTTCTGGCGCGATGTCGACGACGAGGGTGTCGGGGGTCACAATCGCTGCTGATATTCCAAGCCCCCGTTAAATCGGAGGCAATGGTCTTGTACCCTTCGACCAACAGCCCTGTTCGAAGAGGAACATTTGCATGAGCGCACCAACGGCGAACCGTCCTGCGTCCGGCATCTTTTCAGCGACGCGCGCCCAAATTCAGCAGCGCACGCTACGTACCGACCGGTGGTGGATGTCGCCGTTGCGCATCGACCTCGGGTTCGCCGCGTTCGTCATCTATGCGACGGTCCGAGCGTTCCTGCAGGACAATTACTTTGTTGCGCAGTACCACTACCTGACGCCGTTCTATTCACCGTGCGTCAGCCAAGGGTGTTTGAAAGAGGCCAGCGAATTCTGGCCGCGGATCCTGCCGGATGTGTGGTGGTTGCCGTATGCGGCGATGACGCTGCCATTCCTGCTGCTGTTCCGGCTGACCTGTTACTACTACCGCGGCGCCTACTACCGCACGGTGTGGCAGTCGCCCACCGCCTGCGCGGTGGCCGAGCCCCGCGCCCACTACACCGGCGAGACCCGGCTCCCGCTGATCATCCAGAACACCCACCGGTACTTCTTCTACATCGCCGGCATCATCTCGGTGATCAACAGCTACGACGCGATCGTCGCGTTCCACTCCGACTCCGGCCCGGGGGGTTTCGGCTTCGGACTGGGCAACCTGATCCTGCTCGGCAACGTCATCATGCTCTGGGTGTACACGCTGTCCTGCCACTCGTGCCGGCACGTGACCGGCGGCCGGCTCAAGCACTTCTCCAAACACCCTGTGCGGTACTGGATCTGGACCCAGGTCAGCGTGCTCAACACCCGGCACAAGCTGTACGCCTGGATCACCCTGGGCACCCTGATGCTGACCGACTTTTACATCGCGTTGGTGGCCAGTGGCACCATCTCAGACTTGAGATTCGTTGGCTGACAAGCCAATTCACGAATAGCGGAGGGTTTCTATGGTTGAGGTCGAACGGCACGCCTACGACGTGGTCGTCATCGGTGCCGGCGGCGCGGGTTTGCGGGCGGTCATCGAAGCGCGCGAACGCGGCCTCAAGGTAGCGGTGGTGACCAAATCCCTGTTCGGCAAGGCCCACACGGTGATGGCCGAGGGCGGCTGCGCGGCGTCCATGGGCAACACCAACCCCAAGGACAACTGGCAGACCCACTTCGGCGACACGATGCGCGGTGGCAAGTTCCTGAACAACTGGCGGATGGCCGAACTGCACGCCAAGGAGGCCCCGGACCGGGTCTGGGAGCTGGAGACCTACGGCGCGCTGTTCGACCGTCTCAAGGACGGCAAGATCAGCCAGCGCAACTTCGGCGGGCACACCTACCCGCGGCTGGCGCACGTGGGTGACCGGACCGGCCTGGAGTTGATCCGCACCATGCAGCAGAAGATCGTCTCGCTGCAGCAGGAAGACTTCGCCGAGCTCGGCGACTACGAGGCACGGATCAGGGTCTTCGCCGAGTGCGCGATCACCGAGCTGCTCAAAGACGGTGACGCGATCGCCGGAGCATTCGGCTACTGGCGCCAGAGCGGTAAATTCGTCGTCTTCGACGCACCCGCCGTGGTGCTGGCCACCGGTGGAATCGGCAAGTCCTTCAAGGTCACGTCGAACTCCTGGGAGTACACCGGCGACGGCCACGCGCTGGCGCTGCGGGCCGGCGCGACGCTGATCAACATGGAGTTCATCCAGTTCCACCCGACGGGCATGGTCTGGCCGCCGAGTGTGAAGGGGATCCTGGTCACCGAGGGTGTGCGCGGCGACGGCGGCGTGCTAAAGAACTCCGACAACAAGCGCTTCATGTTCGACTACATCCCCCCGGTGTTCAAGGGCCAGTACGCCGAGACCGAGCAAGAAGCCGACCAATGGCTCAAGGACAACGATTCGGCCCGCCGCACCCCGGACCTGCTGCCCCGCGATGAGGTCGCCCGCGCGATCAACTCAGAGGTCAAGGCCGGTCGCGGCACCCCACACGGCGGCGTCTATCTGGACATCGCTTCCCGGTTGACGCCCGACGAGATCAAGCGGCGGCTGCCGTCGATGCACCATCAGTTCATGGAGCTGGCCGGCGTCGACATCACCAAGGAGCCAATGGAAGTCGGGCCCACCTGCCACTACGTGATGGGCGGTGTCGAGGTCGACCCCGACACAGGCGCGGCCACCGTCGCCGGCCTGTTCGCCGCCGGCGAATGCTCCGGCGGCATGCACGGATCCAACCGGCTGGGTGGTAACTCGCTGTCGGACCTGCTGGTCTTCGGCCGTCGCGCGGGGCTGGGCGCTGCAGACTACGCGCGCGCTCTGTCCAGTCGCCCGACCGTCGGCGAGGACGCGATCGAGGCGGCGGCCAAGCGGGCGCTGGCTCCGTTCGAGGCACCGACCAACGGTTCAGCCGCCGAGAACCCGTACACGCTGCAGCTGGAACTGCAGCAGTCGATGAACGACCTGGTCGGCATCATCCGCAAATCGGAGGAGATCTCCGAGGCGCTGGAACGGCTCACCGCGCTGCGCGAGCGGTTCAAGAACATCCACGTCGAGGGCCACCGCCAGTACAACCCCGGCTGGAACCTGGCCATCGACCTGCGCAACATGCTGCTGGTCAGCGAATGCGTCGCCAAGGCAGCTCTGCTGCGCACCGAGAGCCGTGGCGGACACACCCGCGACGACCACCCGGGCATGGACTCGTCGTGGCGCAAGGTGTTGCTGGTGTGCCGCGCGGCCGGCGGTGACGGCGACGCGATTCCCGACGTCACCGTCACGCGCGAAGACCAGGTCCCGATGCGGCCCGACCTCTTGGAGCTCTTCGAGATCTCCGAGCTGGAGAAGTACTTCACCGATGAAGAGCTGGCCGAGCACCCAGGACGGAGAGGCTAATGGGCTACGACGCGACGATGCGGGTGTGGCGCGGCGACGACGCCGGCGGCGCACTGCAGGACTTCACGGTCGAGGTCAACGAGGGCGAGGTGGTGCTCGACATCATCCATCGCCTGCAGCAGACGCAGACCCCCGACCTCGCGGTGCGGTGGAACTGCAAGGCGGGTAAGTGCGGATCCTGCTCGGCCGAGATCAACGGCATGCCGAAGCTGATGTGCATGACCCGGATGTCGTCGTTCGCCGAGGACGAGGTCGTGACGGTGACGCCGCTGCGGACCTTCCCGGTGATTCGCGATCTGGTCACCGACGTCTCGTTCAACTACGAAAAGGCCCGCCAGATCCCGTCTTTCACGCCACCCAAGGACCTGCAGCCCGGCGAGTACCGGATGGCGCAGGCCGACGTGCAGCGCTCGCAGGAGTTCCGTAAGTGCATCGAGTGCTTCCTGTGTAACAACGTCTGCCACGTGGTCCGCGACCACGAGGAGAACAAGAAGGCGTTTGCCGGCCCTCGCTTCCTGATGCGGGCCGCCGAGCTCGAGATGCACCCGCTGGACACGCTGGACCGGCGCGACATGGCCCAGGAGGAATTCGGCCTGGGCTACTGCAACATCACCAAGTGCTGCACCGAGGTCTGCCCCGAACACATCAAGATCACCGACAATGCGCTGATCCCGATGAAAGAGCGGGTCGCCGACCGCAAGTACGACCCGGTCGTCTGGCTGGGTAACAAGCTGTTCCGCCGCTAGACGCGTTACTCCTTTCGCCGAACGTGCACTGACGGCGAGAATTTGGTCAATTTTGCGCCGTGAGAGCACGTTCGGCGCGAATGACGCCTGTCCGACGCCTACTTCAGGCGACGGACGGCTCAGGCGCCGAGACGGCGAAAGACGCTGCGGTGGAAGACGATCGGCGCCACCCCGGGGTCAACCGCCACCTCGTTGACCCGCAGGACGACGATGACGTGGTCCCCGGCCGGGATCACCTGCTCGATCGCGCTCTCCAGCCACAGACCGGTGCCCTTGATGAAGACCGCGCCGGAGTTATAGGACACCGTCTCCAGACCGGCGAACCTGTCTCCGGTCTTGGCGGCCAGGGTGCGAGCGGCCTCGTCGTGCGCCTCGCCGAGCACGCTGATGCCCAACATCGGCAGGTCCTTGAGCTTGGGCCAGGTGGTCGAGGTGTTCTGCACGCAGAACGAGACCAGCGGCGGGTCCAACGAGACGGGCACAAAGGTACTGGCGGCCAGTCCCACCCGGACTCCCGAAACCTCGGCGGCGATCGCCACCACGCCGGATGGGAAGTGACCGAAGGCGTCACGAAGTGTGGACGGTGTCAGCTTGTTCGATGCATTCACTGGACTTCATTCGCCCCTTGAGCCGACGACGGATTCGCGTTTCTGACCCTACCCGTCGAATAACCGTGCGCATCAGCCACATCCGGGTGCGCCCGCAGCCTGCTCTTCCAGGCGTTGCGGCCGTAAACCGAGTAGATCGGGTCCGACGGATTTTCGTTGGGTGTCCAGGTCTTATCGGTGCGCGCGGCGAGAGACAGTAACTCAGTGGGCAGCGACAGCACTGGTATCTGAGCATCCAGCCGGGGATTGAAGAAGAACGGGATCGAAATTCGCTCGGCGGTCCCGCCGCCCAGATTCACCCGGTGTTCGGTGGCACGCAGGTAGCCGCCGGTCGCGACCTCGAGCAGCTCGCCGATGTTGACGATGAACGCCCCATCCAGCGGAGCGACATCGAGCCAGCCTCCGTCGGCACCACCGCCCCGGCGCACCTGCAGTCCCCGACTGCCCGGCTCGGCCAGCAGCAACGTCAGCACCCCGGAGTCCCGGTGCGCACCCACGCCCTGCGCGCTGGCCGCGCGGGCGGGGTAGCGGATGACCTTGATCAGCGTGGCCGGCGTCTCGGCGAAGGCGGCGTCGAACACGTCTGGCGGGCTGCCCAGCGAGGCCGCCCAGTGCCGCAGCAGGGTGCGGGCCACTCGCGACAGGGCGGCGTCCCACTCGGCGATGATCGCCGGTAACTCGGGCAGCGCCGCCGGCCACTGGTTGGGACCCTGCAGCCACAGGTAGTCGGGCCGGCCCGGTCCGCCCACCGGCGATCGCTCCGGTCCGATATCAATCTGCTCGCGCCAATCCACCTCGCCGAGGGTTAGCTCGCCACCCAGCCGGGTGTAACCGCGGAAATGCGGGCTGCGCAGCATCGCCACGGCGTCCTTGTCGGCCTGCGGCAGCGCGAACAACGCGCGGGCCACTTCGAGCACTCGCGCGACGAGCTCCCGCGGCACACCATGGCCGGTCAAATAGAAGAAACCCACCTCATGAGCGGCCTCGCGAAGACCCTCGCGCAGGACGCCGATATCGGCTGTCAGGTCCACCACCGGCAAGTCGGTGACGCTCTTCACACCGGTCACGGTTCCATTGTCGCCGCAGGTAGAGAAGCTGTCGAAGGCGTGAGCCGGGCTATCCCAACCGGTTGGTTAATTAGACAATGAAATCTAGCTCACATTGACTTTGCGCCCACTGATCTAACGGCTATATTTAGCGGTGTTACTGGTGGGTAACTTAGCCAAAGTACTCAACCACAGCGTGGCATTCTCAACGAGGAGGAGAGTAGTGAGCCACTACAAGAGCAACGTCCGCGACCAGGTATTCAACCTGTTCGAGGTGTTGGGCGTTGACCAGGCGCTCGGCCAAGGCGCATTCAGCGACCTCGATGCCGACACCGCCCAAGAAATGCTTACCGAAATGAGCCGGCTGGCCGAGGGGCCGGTCGCCGAGTCGTTCGTCGACGGCGACCGCAATCCGCCGGTGTTCGACCCGAAGACTCACGCGGTGACGCTGCCCGAGTCCTTCAAGAAGTCCGTTCGGGCCGTGGTCGAGGCCGGCTGGGACAAGGCCGGCATCGACGAGGTGCTGGGCGGCATGCCGATGCCCAAGGCGCTGGTGTGGGCCCTGCACGAGCACATCCTGGGCGCCAACCCGGCGGTGTGGATGTACGCCGGCGGCGCCGGTTTCGCCAACATCATCTACCACCTCGGTACCGAGGAGCAGAAGAAGTGGGCCGTGATGTGCGCCGAGCGCGGCTGGGGCGCGACCATGGTGCTGACCGAGCCGGACGCCGGCTCGGATGTCGGCGCCGGCCGCACCAAGGCGGTCCAGCAGGAGGACGGCTCCTGGCACATCGACGGCGTCAAGCGGTTCATCACGTCCGCCGACTCTGACGACCTGTTCGAGAACATCGTGCACCTGGTGCTGGCCCGCCCCGAGGGCGCCGGCCCCGGCACCAAGGGACTGTCGCTGTTCATCGTGCCGAAGTTCCTGTTCGACCACGAAACCGGCGAGCTCGGCGAGCGCAACGGGGTGTTCGTCACCAACGTTGAGCACAAGATGGGCCTGAAGGTCTCCGCGACGTGTGAGTTGTCGTTCGGTCAGCACGACGTGCCCGCCAAGGGCTGGCTGGTCGGCGACGTGCACAACGGCATCGCGCAGATGTTCGAGGTCATCGAGATGGCGCGGATGATGGTCGGCACCAAGGCAATTGCCACGCTGTCCACCGGTTACCTGAACGCGCTGGAGTACGCGAAGTCCCGCGTGCAGGGCGCCGACATGACCCAGATGACCGACAAGACCGCACCGCGGGTGAGCATCACTCATCACCCGGACGTGCGCCGGTCGCTGATGACCCAGAAGGCCTACGCCGAGGGTCTGCGCGCGTTGTACCTGTTCACCGCGACCTACCAGGACGCGGCTGTCGCCGAGGCGCTCCACGGTGTGGACGCCGACCTGGCGGTCAAGGTCAACGACCTGATGCTGCCGGTGGTCAAGGGTGTGGGCTCCGAGCAGGCCTACGCGAAGCTGACCGAGAGCCTGCAGACGTTCGGTGGGTCCGGCTTCTTGCAGGACTACCCGATCGAGCAGTACATCCGGGACGCCAAGATCGACTCCCTCTACGAGGGCACCACGGCCATCCAGGCGCAGGACTTCTTCTTCCGCAAGATCGTCCGCGACAAGGGTGTGGCACTGGCGCATGTGTCGGAGCAGATCCAGAAGTTCGTCGACGCCGAGACCGGCAACGGCCGGCTGAAGACGGAGCGCGAGCACCTGGCCAAGGCCCTGGAAGACGTCCAGGCGATGGCGGCCACCCTGACCGGCTACCTGATGGCGGCCCAGGAGGACATCTCCAGCCTGTACAAGGTGGGCCTGGGTTCGGTGCGCTTCCTGATGAGCGTCGGTGACCTGGTGATCGGCTGGTTGCTGCAGCGTCAGGCGGCGGTGGCCGTGCAGGCGCTCGACGCCGGCGCCAGTGGTGCTGACCGGTCCTTCTACGAGGGCAAGATCGCGGTCGCGTCGTTCTTCGCGAAGAACTTCCTGCCGCTGTTGGCCAGCACCCGCGAGGTGATCGAGACGCTGGACAACGACATCATGGAGCTCGACGAGGCCGCCTTCTAAGCGCCCGACCAGAACACGCAAAATCCCCCGCTTCCACGCTGAAGCGGGGGATTTTGAGTCTCTGGCGGGCGGTACCAAAAAGACCGCCGCTGGATCCCCTCAAACCAGCGGCGGCCCTTTTCGTACGCCCGTCAATTCAAACCGGCGGTCGAAATGGGGGACGCCCCGTGTTGCCGTCGGGGTCGGGGGGTCAGACCACAACACGGGACAATCCGCACAACGGTTACCCGTCGCCTGGTCGCGCTAATCAGCTGTGACGAACCTCATTCGCTACCGGCGCGGATCGGGTGTTAACGCCCAACCGCAGGTCAGGCCTCTAAAATGGCGGCTACACCCTGCCCACCGGCCGCACAGATCGAGATCAGCGCCCGCGCCGGGCCCCCGCCGTTGCGCTCGGTTTTCTTCTCGGCCAGTTGTTTGGCGGCCTGGGCGAGAATGCGCCCGCCGGTGGCCGCGAACGGGTGGCCGGCGGCCAGCGACGAGCCGTTGACGTTCAGTTTGGACCGGTCGATCGAGCCGAGCGCGGCGTCGAGCCCCAGCCGTTCCTTGCAGTACTCCTCGGACTCCCACGCCTGCAGATGCGCCAGCACCACCGACGCAAAGGCCTCGTGGATCTCGTAGAAGTCGAAGTCCTGCAGGCTCAGGCCGTTGCGAGCCAGCAGCCGGGGCACCGCATACGTCGGCGCCATCAGCAGCCCGTCCCGCCCGTTGACGTAGTCGACCGCGGCGGTCTCCGCGTCCACCAGGTAGGCCAGCACGGGCAACGAATGCTCGGCGGCCCACTCTTCGGTGGCCAGCAGGGCGACCGAGGCGCCGTCGGTCAACGGCGTCGAGTTGCCCGCCGTCATCGTCGCGTCGCCGGCCTTGACGCCGAATACCGGGCGCAGCGTGGCGAGCTTCTCGGTGCTGGAGTTGGGCCGCAGGTTGTCGTCGCGGTACAGGCCCAGGAAGGGGGTGATGAGGTCGTCGAAAAAGCCCCGGTCGTAGGCCGCGGCCATGTTGTGGTGGCTGGCGACCGCCAACTCGTCCTGGTCGACCCGCTTGATCCCCATCTGCTTGGCGGTGATGGCGGCATGCTCGCCCATCGACAGCCCGGTGCGCGGCTCGCTGTTGGCCGGGATTTCGACGCCGAGGGTGGCGGGCAGCGTGCCCACCAGCTTCAGCCGTTGCAGGTTGGACTTGGACCGGCGCAACTTCAGCAGGGTGCGGCGCAGATTGTCGCCCAAGCCGATCGGCGGGTCGGACGTGGTGTCCACCCCGCCGGCGGCGGCGACGTCGTAGCGGCCCGACGCGATGCCGTCCGCGGCCGCGATGGCCGCCTGCAAACCGGTACCGCACGCTTGTTGAATGTCGAAAGCCGGTGTGTACGAAGATAATTCGGACCCCAGCACACACTCACGCGTCAAGTTGAAGTCGCGGCTGTGTTTGAGCACCGCGCCGCCGACGACGACGCCCAGTGTTTGCCCGCCCAACCCGAACCGGTCCACCAGGCCACCCAGGGCCGCGGTGAACATGTCTTGATTGGACGCCTCGGCGTAAGCACCGTCGGACCGTGCGAACGGAATGCGATTGCCGCCCAGCACGGCGACGCGTCGCCGGGACTTCAAACTCGTCTGAGCTGCCCGATTACTTGGCTGCGAACTTGCAGGGGCCACGTTCATCTCCAATTTTCAGTTTGGGGGATTGGCCGTTGGGACCCATACTACCCACGGTTCTTACTCTGCAGTAAGTTCGTCCCCGATACGGTTGGCATGTACGGCACTCAAGAAACGGAAGGCAGCTCAGTGGCTCCCAATCGTTCGTCCGATCTGTTCTCACAAGTTGTCAACTCCGGTCCCGGAAGCTTCGTGGCAAAGCAACTCGGTGTCCCGCAACCCGAGAACCTGCGCCGGTACTCCGCCGGTGACCCACCCTTGCCCGGATCCTTGCTGATCGGCGGCGAAGGCAGGGTCGTCGAGCCGCTGCGGGCGGCGCTGGACAACGACTACGACGTGGTCAGCAACAATCTGGGTGGCCGCTGGGCCGACCGATTCGGCGGGCTGGTCTTCGACGCCACCGGTATTACGACGCCCAAGGGACTCAAGGCGCTGCACGATTTCTTCACACCGCTACTGCGTAATCTTTCCCACTGCGCGCGCGTGGTTGTGGTCGGCACCACACCGGACGCCGCGGCCGGCACCGACGAGCGGATCGCACAGCGCGCGCTGGAGGGCTTCACCCGCTCGCTGGGCAAGGAGCTGCGGCACGGTTCGACCGTCGCGCTGGTCTACCTGTCGCCGGAGGCCAAACCGGCCGCGACGGGCCTGGAATCGACTCTGCGGTTTATCCTTTCGGCCAAGTCGGCCTACGTCGACGGCCAAGTCTTCTACCTGGGCGCCGACGATTCCACCCCGCCGGCGGACTGGGACCGGCCGCTGGATGGCAAGGTGGCGATCGTGACCGGCGCCGCCCGCGGCATCGGCGCGACGATCGCCGAGGTGTTCGCCCGCGACGGTGCGCGCGTCGTCGCCATCGACGTGGAGTCTGCTGCCGAGGCGCTGGCCGAAACCGCGAGCCGGGTGGGCGGCACAGCGCTTTGGCTCGACGTCACCGCCGACGACGCCGTCGACAAGATCACCGAGCACCTGCGCGACCACTACGCCGGGCACGCCGATGTGCTGGTCAACAATGCCGGCATCACGCGCGACAAGTTGCTCGCCAACATGGATGACGCCCGCTGGGACTCCGTCCTGGCCGTCAATCTGCTTGCTCCGCAACGACTTACCGAAGGGCTGATCGGAAACGGCAGCATCGGTGAAGGTGGCCGGGTGATCGGCCTGTCGTCGATGGCCGGCATCGCCGGCAACCGCGGGCAGACCAACTACGCCACCACGAAGGCCGGGATGATCGGCCTCACCCAGGCGCTGGCGCCCCAGCTGCACGAGCAGGGCATCACGATCAACGCGGTGGCGCCGGGATTCATCGAAACCAAGATGACCGAAGCGATTCCGCTGGCCACCCGCGAGGTGGGCCGCCGGATGAACTCGCTGTTGCAGGGCGGGCAGCCGGTCGACGTCGCCGAGACGATCGCCTACTTCGCCAGTCCGGCGTCGAACGCGGTGACCGGCAACGTCATTCGCGTCTGCGGCCAGGCCATGCTGGGCGCGTGAGCCCGGTGACGATGCGGGCGGGAACGGCTCGCTGAGGAGGCGGACAATTCAGCCCGAGTTCAAGGAGAACGAATGAATCAGCCAAGCGGCCTGCGGAACATGCTGCGAGCGGCCGCCGGGGCGCTGCCCCTGGTGTCCCGGACGGATCAGCTGCCCAGCCGCACGGTGACCATCGAGGAACTGCCGATCGACCAGACGAACGTGGCCGAGTACGCCGCGATCACGGGTCTGCGCTACGGCAACAATGTGCCACTCACCTACCCGTTCGCGCTGACCTTCCCGGCGGTGATGTCGTTGGTGACGGGTTTTGACTTCCCGTTCGCCGCAATGGGTTCGGTGCACACCGAGAACCACATCACGCAGTACCGGCCGATCGCGGTAACCGACACCGTCGGGGTGCGGGTGCACGCCGAGAATCTGCGCGAGCACCGCAAGGGGCTGCTCGTCGACCTGGTGACCGACTTACATGTCGGCAACGAAACCGCCTGGCATCAGGTGACGACCTTCCTGCATCAGCAGCGCACCAGCTTGTCCGACGAACCCAAACCCCCACCGCAGAAACAGCCGAAGCTGCCGCCGCCGCCCGCCGTGCTGCGGATCACGCCGGGCCAGATCCGCCGCTATGCCGTCATCGGCGGAGATCACAACCCGATCCACACCAACCCGATCGCCGCCAAGCTATTCGGATTCCCGACCGTCATTGCACACGGAATGTTCAGTGCCGCAGCGGTATTGGCCAACATCGAAGCCCGGATACCCGACGCGGCGAAGTACTCGGTGCGGTTCGGCAAGCCGGTGATCCTGCCCGCGACCATGGGCCTCTACATCGAGGAGAACGACCGGGGCAGCTGGGAGCTTTCGCTGCGCAATATCGCCAAGGGCTATCCGCATCTGACCGGCAGCGTCCGTCCGCTGTAGCGAGCGGCTCAGCCGGCGCGTTCGTCGTGCTTCTGCGCGCGCACGCTGAGCAGCTTTTTCAGGCCGTGCGCGCCGGTCGCGGTCAGCAGGAAAACTCCGAACAGCCATAGCGGCGGCCGGGCCAGCTCCCAGACGAAGATCGCGGCCCAGATCGGCGAGCCCTGGGTGACCGCGAGTACCCCGGCGGCGCCGGTCAGCGAGACCGCCGGCACGTGTAGGTGTATCCCGGCGATCCAATTGATCGTCAACACCAGCACCGCCCCGGCGGCCGCACCGGTGGCCAGCGACGGCGTGAGCATCCCGCCGGCACCGCCGGCGCGCAGGAACAGCGCGGTCAGCAGCGGCTTCAACACCAGGATCGCGATCGCCGCGGTCAGCGTCAGCCCGCTGGCCAGGCTGACGGTCAGGATGCTGCGGCCGTTGCCGGGCAATTCGGGCAACCAATGCGAGCAGACACCGATCACCAGCCCGGCGCCGGCGAGGCCGGGGATCAGCACCCAGCTGCGGATCTGGCGGGCCGGGCGTGCCACCGCCATCAGCCGGTTGAACGCCAGGCCCGCGACCAGCGCAACCGGGGCCATGATCAGCCCGTGCGCGGTCAGCAGGTAGGTGGACTCCCCGATCGGCCACTCCAGGTTGGGCTGATCGCGGGTGATGGCCGAGCCGATCGCGACGGCCAGGCTGGAGGTCAGACATGCCGCGCCCAGCGCCCGGGGATGCCAGGTGTTGAGCATGATCCGCACCGAGAACAACGCGCCGGCCAGCGGCACGGCGTACACCGCGCCCAGCCCGGCGCCCGCCGCGCAAGCCAGCAGGATCTCGCGGTCGCGGCTGGACAGCCGCCTCAGCCAGCCGGTCCCGAAATCGCTCAGCGCAGCCGCGAATTGGCGTGGCGCGCCCTCCCGGCCCAGGGATGCCCCCGAGCCGACCAACAGCACCTGCAGCATGGCGTCGATGCTCCAAGACAGTCGCGGTATCCGTTCGTGGCGGGCGATGGTTCCGGCCAGCGGCGGCACCTCGGCCCGGCGCCGCAACACCCACCAGCCCAGCCCGGCCAGCGACGCGCCGACCATCGGCCCCAGCGCACGGCGGACCGGACTGCTGCCGGCGACCCCGGCCAGCAGGGTGCCGAAACTGTAGTTGTAGGTCAGGTGCGAAACGATGTGCAGCACGAACGTCGTCGACAGCCCGGCGACCCCGGCCAACAGGCCCACAATGACGACGGCACAGAAGAAGTCGACATTGCGTCCCGAGGTCCAGGCGCGCACGCGGGGCACTGGACGAATCTAGCCCGCATTGCGCGTCGAGGCGCTGACGTCCTGATCCACCGGCACGCCGCGAAGGCCGTGCCAGAACAAGTCGATCATCAGCTCGGCCGCCTCGTCGACGTCGATGTCGCCGGTGGACAGCCGGTTGGCCATCGCCTCGCCGGCGCCCACCAGTGCGACGGCCATCATCTGATGCTCGGCATCCGTGCGCGGCGTGCGACTGTTTTCCCGGACCAGGCCGGCAACCAGCTCGATGATCTGCTCACGTCCCTCACGCACGGTGTGGGCAAACGCCTGCGAGCTGATGGCCTGGGTGTACATCACGATCCAGGACGCTCGGTTGGCGTCGATGTAGCGCAGGAACGACCCGATGGTGTTGCGCAGCAAGTCTCTCGGGCTTTGAGTGAAGTCGATGTCGGCGCGCACCGCGTCGATGAACCGGGTCATCTCGCGATTCAGGCAGGCGCCGAACAAGTCCTCTTTGGAGCCGTAATACAGGTAGAGCATCGGCTTGGAAATCTCGGCCGCGGCGGCGATGGTGTCCATCGACGTCTCGTGGTAGCCGTTGACCGAGAACATCTGCACGGCCGCGTCAAGCATCTGCTGTTCCCGGACAGCACGCGGTAGCCGCTTGGTACCACCTGCCATCGCTGCGCCCTTTCCAGCCCTTCGGGCTGTGTCAATCTGACTCCAGGGTAACGATCGAGCGGCCGTTCAGTGTCCACAAGTCCGGGCGGGTCCCTTCATCGTCGCCACCCGAACCAGCGATTGGTCCACCGCCGGCAACGCCAATTCGCCTGCGGATACTGCCTTTTCGAGGCGGTCCAGGACCGCGGGGACTTCGTCGGTGGTGACCCACAGCGCGACGTCGATGCCGGCCTGCAAACTCCGCAGCGCCGCTTCGGCAACGCCGAACCGATCGGAGATTGCGGCCATGCTGGACAGGTCGTCGCTGAACACCGGCCCGTTGAAGGGTGGGGCCCCGTAGCCGATGCCGTCGCGCAGCAATTGCACCGCGGGCCGGCTCAAACTGGCCGGGTCGTCGCCGGTCAGTCCGGGAACCTGCAGGTGGCCCACCATGACAGCGACGGGGGTCGCGGTGATCAGCGTCCGGTACGGCACCAGGTCGCTGGTTTGCAGGTCGCTCAGCGGCGGCGTGGCGACGCCGCCCTTGTGCGAATCCCCGGACCCGTGCCCGTGGCCGGGGAAGTGTTTGAGCACCGGCAGCACTCCGGCGTCGCGCAGGCCCTGCGCGTAGGCCCCGGCGTAAGCGGTGACGACAGCCGGGTCGTTGCTGAACGAGCGGTTCCCGATCACGGCGTCGTCCGGCTCGTCGGAGACATCGACCACCGGGGCGAAGTCGACGGTGATGCCCAGGTCGTGCATTTTCTTGCCGCGTTGCGCCGCCTGGTCGTGGACCTGCTCGACGGTTTGGGTCTGGGCCAGCTGCCGGGGTGAGGGGGCGGTCCCGATCAGCGATTTCAGCCGCGAGACCCGGCCGCCTTCTTCGTCGACGCTGACCGCCAGCGGCAGCGGCCCCGCGCTGCCCGCGATCTCGGCCAGTGGGCCCTTGAAGATGTCCAGGTCCGTCCAGCTGCCGATGAAGATGCCGCCGACGTGGTAGCCGTTGACGACCGCGCGGGCGTCGTCGGCGTTCTTCACCCCGACCATCAGCAACTGGGCCAGCTTGTCGCGGGTCGACAGCTTGGCCGTGGGGTCACCGCAAACCGGAGGCGCCGGAGGTGCGGCGACCACCTTGCTGCTCGTGGATGCGGGGGGCCGGCCGGTGTCGTGCCCACACCCCGCCACCACAGCGGTGGCGGCGACCAGCACGGCCAGAGTGCGCGGAAAAGGCATCGGGACATGGTGTCACGACGGGTATGCGCGTCGATGCGCGCCCGACTGGGCGAATCCGTGGGCGCCGACCGCGTGGCCGGGATACGTTAGCCACACGCCCGCGAGGACAGGCAGGGAGGAGGCAGCGATGACTGCCTTCACGCTGGCAGCCGCGGCAGGTATCGCCGCGGGTATGGCGATCGGTGCCGTCGCCACCGTCGGCGTCACGCTCGCGGCCGAAGACCACACCATGGTGCCGGCCCGAGCCCCGTCCAACCCGTCCTCGCACTACCTCGTGCAGTACGGCGACCGGTGCATCGGCGGGTATTGCCTCCCGTGCGACAACCCGGACGACTGCTTGAACCAGATCCCGCCGATACCGGCACTGCCGCCGGAACTGCAGCCCTGACGCGACCCGCGGCGCTGCCTCACGGGTAGGAGCCGCCCTCCCGGCTACGTTGGCTGCAGACCCAATTTGACTGGCAAGGGGAGGAGCCAGGCGATGACCGGGTGCACGCTGGCCGCTGTCGCCGGCATCGCGGCGGGGCTGACGATCGGTGCCGCGGCGACCATTGGCGTAACGCTCGCCGTCGAGGATCACAGCACGGCGCCGGTGCAGACCGTCCCGGCAGTGCGCAGCCTTTCCGTGCCCTACCCCGTGCAGTACGGCGACCGCTGTTGGCACGGTCACTGCATACCGGTGCCGTGACTGACGCTCAGCGGACCGGGACGGCCGTTCTGCTAGGTTGACTTTCGGGTAGTCCTCCGTGACACCGCGAACCCCGAGGAGACCGATGAACCGGATCATTGCGCCCGCTGCCGCGAGTGTGGTGGTTGGTTTGTTGCTGGGCGCGGCCGCGATCTTCGGGGTCACCCTGATGGTGCAACAGGACACGAAGCCGCCACTTCCCGGGGGCGATCCGCAGTCGTCAGTGCTCAACCGGGTCGAATACGGCAACCGTAGCTAGCGGCGATCGCGGGCGCGGCGGGTCGCCACAACAGGAAGACGCCGGGCGCAGCGGGTCGTCAGTGCAGGATGACGCCGCGCGCAGTGAATTACCCCCATCGGAGCCGGCACGTAATCCGCCGGCGGCGGACTCGGCCGCGGGTTTTTCCGTCACTCCGCTGTCCCGGCGCTGGCTGTTGCTGGTCGGCGCGATCTGTCTGGCGCTGACGTTCGCGCAATCCCCCGGGCAGGTGTCCCCCGACACCAAGCTGGACCTGACCGCCAACCCGCTGCGCTTCCTGGCCCGCGCGACGAACCTGTGGAACAGCGAGCTGCCATTCGGCCAGACGCAGAATCAGGCTTACGGCTATCTGTTTCCGCACGGTGCGTTCTTCGCGATCGGCCACCTGCTCGGCGTGCCGGGCTGGATGACCCAGCGGCTGTGGTGGGCATTGCTGCTGACGGTCGGCTTCTGGGGCTTGCTGCGGGTCGCCGAGGCGCTCGGGATCGGCAGCCCGACATCGCGTCTGATCGGCGCCACCGCGTTCGCGTTGAGCCCGCGGGTGCTGACCACGCTCGGTTCGATCTCGTCGGAAACCTTGCCGATCATGCTGGCGCCGTGGGTGTTGCTGCCGACGATCCTGGCTTTGCGGGGTGGCGGCGGCAGATCGGTGCGGGCACTGGCCGGCCAAGCGGGGCTGGCCGTCGCGCTGATGGGCGCGGTCAACGCGATCGCCACGCTGGCGGGTTGCCTGCCGGCGGTGATCTGGTGGGCCTGTCATCGGCCGAATCGCTTGTGGTGGCGCTACACGGGGTGGTGGCTGTTGAGTCTCGTGCTGGCGATGCTGTGGTGGGTCGTCGCGCTGGTGCTGCTGCGTAACGTCAGTCCGCCGTTCCTGGACTTCATCGAATCCTCGGGTGTGACGACGCAATGGTCGTCGCTGGTCGAGATGTTGCGCGGTACCGACAGCTGGACGCCGTTCGTGGCCCCGACCGCGACCGCGGGCGCGCCGCTGGTCACCGGATCGGCGGCCATCCTGGCGACCTGCCTGGTCGCGGCGGCCGGGCTGGCCGGGCTCGCCGGCACCGGGATGCCGGCCCGCGGACGGCTGGTGACGATGCTGCTGGTCGGGGTGGTGCTGATGGCCGTCGGCTACTCGGCCGGATCGGGAGGCGGGCTGGGTTCGCCGCTGGCGCATGCGGTGCAGCTGTTCCTGGACGCCGCGGGCGCACCGCTGCGCAACGTGCACAAGGTGGAGTCGGTCATCCGGATCCCGATCGTGCTGGGCGTCGCCGCGCTGCTGGGCCGGGTTCCGCTACCGGGCAGCGCGCCACGGGCGCAGTGGGTGGGCGCGTTCGCCCACCCCGAGCGCGACAGGCGGGTCGCCGTGACGGTGGTGGTGCTGACCGCGCTGCTGGTCAGCACCTCGCTGGCGTGGACCGCGCGCCTGGCACCGCCGGGCACGTTCAGCGCGATCCCCCGCTACTGGCACGACGCCGCCGACTGGCTCAGCGCGCACAACACCGGCACGCCCACGCCCGGACGGGTGCTGGTTGTCCCGGGTGCACCGTTCGCCACGCAGATGTGGGGCACCACCCACGACGAGCCGCTGCAGGTGCTCGGCAGCGGCCCGTGGGGCGTGCGCGACTCCATCCCGTTGACCCCGCCGCAAACCATCCGGGCGCTGGATTCGGTACAACGCCTGTTCGCCGCCGGCCTCCCGTCCGCCGGGCTGGCCGATACCCTTGCCCGCCAAGGTATTTCGTATGTGGTGGTGCGCAACGACCTGGATCCCGACGCATCGCGTTCGGCACGCCCGATCCTGGTGCATCGCACCATCGACGGGTCGCCGCGGCTGCTGAAGGCGGCGCAATTCGGCGAGCCGGTGGGGCCTGGCACGTTGCCGGGGTTCGTCGCCGACAGTGGGCTGCGGCCGCGCTATCCGGCGGTCGAGATCTATCAGGTGGCAGCTCCCGGCAATCCCGGCGCCCCCTACTTCGCCGACATCGATCAGCTGCCCCGCGTCGACGGCGGACCCGAAGTGCTGCTGCGTCTCGACGAACGCCGCCGGCTGTTGGGCCAGCAGCCACTGGGTCCGGTGCTGCTGACCACCGACGCCCGCGCTGCCAACCTGCCCGTGCCGGTCGTGACGGTGACGGACACCCCGGCGGCGCGGGAGACCGACTACGGCCGCGTCGACGAACACTCGTCGGCGATCCGCGCCGACGGCGACACCCGGCATACCTTCAACCGGGTGCCCGACTATCCGGTCCCGGGCGCCGAACCGGTATTCGGTGGGTGGAACGGCGGCCGGATCACGGTCTCGAGTTCGTCGTCGGATTCGACCGCAATGCCCGATGTCGCTCCGGCGACCTCCCCCGCCGCCGCGATCGACGGCGATCCGGCCACCGCATGGGTGACCAATGCCCTGCAAGCCGCGGTCGGGCAGTGGATGCAGGTGAACTTCGACCACCCGGTCACCAACGCCGCGCTCACCCTCACACCCAGCGCGACCGCGGTGGGTTCCCAGGTCCGTCGCATCGTGATCGACACCGCCACCGGCAGTACCACGCTGCGCTTCGATCAGCCCGGCAAGCCGCTCACCGCGGCGCTGCCCTACGGCGAAACCCCGTGGGTGCGGATCACCGCCGCCGGCACCGACGACGGATCCAGCGGCGTGCAGTTCGGCATCACCGACCTGTCGATCAGCCAGTACGACGCGTCGGGCTTCGCGCACCCGGTCGACCTGCGGCACACCGTGCGAGTGCCCGGTCCGCCGCAGGGCTCGACGGTCACGGGCTGGGATTTGGGCACCG
Source organism: Mycobacterium sp. 050128 (assembly GCF_036409155.1). NCBI lineage: Bacteria > Bacillati > Actinomycetota > Actinomycetes > Mycobacteriales > Mycobacteriaceae > Mycobacterium > Mycobacterium sp. 050128. The sequence goes on from NZ_JAZGLW010000001.1 coordinate 1,090,830, forward strand.
AACTGCTCGGCCGGCCGGGCTGCGCCGCGGCGGGCGACAGCGTGCGCTGCGCACCGTCGATGGCGCTGGCTCCGGAGGAGCCGGTGAATTTCAGCCGCACCCTGACCGTTCGGGCGCCGGTGTCGGTGACCCCGCGGTTGTGGGTGCGGCCCCGGCAGGGCCCCAACTTGGCCGACCTGATCGCCGAGCCGAATACGACTCGGTCCCAAGGTGATTCGGACACGGTGGACATCCTCGGTTCAGCCTACGCGGCCACCGACGGCGATCCGGCCACCGCCTGGACGGCGCCGCAGCGCGTGGTGCAACACAAGAGCGCGCCGACGCTGACGCTGGTCTTGCCCAAGCCGACCGAGGTCGCCGGGTTGCGGCTGCTGCCCAGCCGGTCGACGTTGCCCGCGCGGCCGACGGTGGTGGCCGTCAACCTCGGCGACGGCCCGCAGGTCCGCAAACTCCCGCCGAGCGACGTGGGGGCGGCGCTGCCCCAAACGCTGTCGTTGCGGCCCCGGGTCACCGACACCGTCACCGTCAGCCTGCTGGACTGGCAAGACGTCATCGACCGCAACGCGCTGGGCTTCGACCAGCTCAAACCGCCGGGGCTGGCCGAGGTCGCGGCGCTGGGCGCCGACGGCAACCCGATCGCCACCGCCGACGCGGCGCGCAACCGGTCGCGCGAGATCGTCGTCGACTGCGACCATGGCCCGGTCATCGCGGTCGCGGGCCGGTTCGTGCACACCTCGATCCGGACCACGGCGGGAGCGCTGCTGGACGGCGAGCCGACAGCGGTGAGCGCCTGCGATCCCAATCCGATCGCGCTGCCGACCGGGCAACAGGAATTGTTGATCAGCCCCGGCGCCCAGTTCGTCGTGGACGGGGCACAACTCTCGACCGCCGAATCGCCCGGCCCCACCGGGATTTCGACGGTGCCGGCCGCCACGGGGGCGTGGGGGCCCGACCGTCGCGAAGTGCGGGCCCCGGCGTCGCCCACCTCCCGGGTGCTGGTCATTCCCGAAAGCATCAACCCCGGCTGGGTGGCACGCACCAGCACCGGGACCCGGTTGACGCCGGTGGCCGTCAACGGATGGCAGCAGGGTTGGATGGTGCCCGCCGGAGATCCCGGCACGATCACGCTGAGCTTCGCGTCCAACTCGCTGTACCGGGTCGGGCTGGCCGCGGGCCTGGCATTGCTGCCGATGTTGGCCATGCTCGCGTTGTGGCGCCGGCGCGGCCGGTCCGACGACCCCCCGGCGCCACCGTGGACGCCCGGGCCCTGGGCGGCGGCGCCGCTGCTGGCGGCCGGGGCGGTGATCGCCGGCGTGGCGGGGGTCGTCGTGATCGGCGCCGCTCTTGGCCTGCGGTACGCGCTGCGTGATCGCGAGCGGTTGCGCGACCGGATCACCGTCGCCGCCAGTGCGGGCGGACTGATTCTGGCCGGTGCGGCGCTGTCGCGGCATCCCTGGCGGTCGGTCGACGGGTACTCCGGGCATTCCGCGAATGTCCAACTGCTGGCCTTGATTTCGCTGGCGGCGGTCGCCGCCTCGGCGATCGCCCTGCCCGATCGCGGGCGCCCGGCACGCGACCAATAGCGTCTCCGGCGTTGGCTGGCCGTGCATCGGCTGGTTGACTGGAAACGCGGAATCGTATGACCGCCGCTGTCCGAGGAGTTGTGGCCATGGAATGGTTTTCAGCCCCCGACTACTGGTTGGGCAGGTTCGTGCTCGAGCGCGGCGTGGCGGCCATCTACCTGATCGCGTTCGTCGCCGCCGCGCTGCAGTTCCGCGCCCTGATCGGCGAGCACGGAATCCTGCCGGTGCCGCGGTTTTTGGCGGGGCAGTCATGGTGGCGATCGCCCAGCATCTTTGCGCTGCACTACTCCGATCGGCTGTTCGCCTCGGTGTCCTGGCTCGGCGCCGCGCTGTCGGCGGCCGTGGTCGTTGGCGCGGCCGACCTGCTACCGCTGTGGGCCGCGATGTCGATCTGGCTGATGCTGTGGGTGCTCTACCTTTCGATCGTCAACGTCGGGCAAGCGTGGTATTCGTTCGGCTGGGAATCCCTTTTGCTGGAAAGCGGATTCCTGATGATCTTCCTCGGCAACGACCGCGTCGCACCGCCGATGCTGACGTTGTGGATGGCGCGACTGCTGCTGTTTCGGGTCGAGTTCGGCGCCGGGCTGATCAAGATGCGCGGCGACGCATGCTGGCGCGACCTGACCTGCCTGTACTACCACCACGAAACCCAGCCGATGCCGGGTCCGCTGAGCTGGTTCTTCCATCACCTGCCCAAGCCGCTGCATCGAATTGAGGTGGCGGGCAACCACTTCGCGCAGCTGGTGGTGCCGTTCGGGTTGTTCGCGCCCCAGCCGGTGGCCAGCGTGGCCGCGGCGATCGTCGTGGTCACGCAACTATGGCTGGTGATGTCGGGCAACTTCGCCTGGCTCAATTGGTTGACGATCTTGCTGGCGTTCAGCGCCATCGACGATTCGGCGGCCGCGCTGCTGGTGCCGATACCCGGACATCTCGCGGTATCGGCGGCGCCGCTGTGGTTCGTGGTCTTGGTGGTGGGCTTGGCCGGCGCGGTGCTGTTCCTGACGTACTGGCCGGTGCGCAACATGTTGTCACCTCGTCAGCGAATGAACATGTCGTTCAACCCCTTTCATTTGGTTAACACCTACGGCGCCTTCGGCAGCATCGGCCGTGTCCGCCGGGAGGTGGTGATCGAGGGCACCGACGAACCGCGGCTCAGCGCGCAGACGGTGTGGAAGGAATACGAATTCAAGGGCAAACCCGGCGCTCTCGGGCGCTTGCCGCGCCAGTGGGCGCCCTATCATTTGCGGCTGGACTGGCTGATGTGGTTTGCCGCCATCTCACCGGGTTACGCCCAGCCATGGCTGAAGCCGTTACTGCAACGACTGCTGCGCAACGATCGGGTCACGCTGCGGCTGTTGCGGCACAATCCTTTTCCGGACTCGCCGCCGCGCTATGTGCGAGCCCAGCTCTACCAGTACCGCTTCACCACGCCGGCGGAGTTGCGGCGCGATCGGGCGTGGTGGCACCGCGCACTGGTGGGCCAATACGTGTCGCCGATGACGCTGCAGAAGACGACAGCACCGCCCGCCGGCTGATCCGGGTCAGCCGAGGCTGCCCAGGGGTCGGCGCCCGCGACGGCGTTCGCTGAGGAACATCCACGAAGGCCTACAGCGTATCGTCCAGTTCGCCGAGCCGGTCGGTCAGCCGCAAATTCTCGGAGTAGTCCACCGGGCAGGCGATCAGCGACACCCCGTCGTCGGCGAGCGCGGCCTGTAGCGTCGGCAACAATTCGTCGGCGCTGCTGATCCGATATCCTTTGGCGCCAAAGCTTTCGGCGTACTGCACGATGTCGGGGTTGTCGAACTTCACGTAGTAGTGGTTGCCGAGCTCGAGATCCATCTTCCACTCGATCAGGCCGTAACCGCCGTCCTCCCAGATCAACACCACCAGCGGTATCTTCTCTCGCACCGCGGTCTCGATTTCCTGCGAGTTCATCAGGAAGGCGCCGTCACCCACCACGGCAAGCACCTTGGACTCCGGGCGGGCCAGCTTGACTCCCAGCGCTCCTGGAAGCGCAAAGGCCATGGTGGACAAGCCATTCGAGACAAGGCAGGTGTTGCGCTCATAGGTCGGGTAGAGCCGGGCCATCCACATCTTGGTCGCGCCGGTGTCGACGAGCACGACGTCGCTGCGGCCCAGCGCGGCCCGGATGTCGGCGACAATTCGCTGGGGCGCGAGCGGGTAACGCGAATCCTGTTGTCCCCGAGCGAATTCCTCGGCGAGCAGGCCGGACCCGGGTACCTCGTCGGCGTGCTCGATGCTGTGACCCGCGAGGGCTTCGGTCAGGGCGTTGAGCGAAGCACTGATGTCGCCGATGATCCCGACACCGACCGGGTAGTGCATGTCGACCTCGGCCGGGAAGCGATGGATGTGGATGATCTGTTTGTCGGCTTGCGGGTTGATCCGGACCGGGTCGAATTCCTGCAGTTCGTAGCCGACCGCGATCACGACGTCGGCGTTGTCGAACCCGAAGTTGACGTAGTCGTGGCGCATGAAGCCGATGGTCCCGATGCTGTTGGGGTGATCGTCGGGCATGACGCCCTTGCCGTGGAAGGTGTTGGCGACCTGAATGCCGAAGTCCTCGGAGAACCGGACCAATGCCGCGGTGGCATCGGCGCGCGCGGCACCGTGCCCGGCCAGCACCACCGGCCGCTTGGCGCCGCGCAGGATGTCGACCGCGCGTTCAATCTGTCCGGGAGCCGGTGCCTCGGCGCGCACCACGTTGCGCGGTAGCGGGCTCAGCTCGTAGTCGGTCTCGTCGGCGTCGATGTGCTCGGGCACCGCGAGGTAGACCGCAGCCGGGCGTTCGGCCTCGGCGACCTTGAACGCCTTGCGGAACATCTCCGGGATCGCGCGTGCGGTGGGCACACCGTCGGCCCAGCGGGTAATCGGGGCGAACATCGAGACCAGGTCGACGTACTGATGCGATTCCTTGAATTGGCGGTCCTGACCGACCTGCGCGGAGATCGCGACCATCGGGGTGCTGTTGGTGGTGGCGTCGGCCACCCCGAGCTGCATGTTGATCGCCCCCGGGCCCAACGTGGCCGACACCACGGCCGCCCGGCCCGTCACGCGTCCATACATCTCGGCCATGAACGCCGCGGCCTGCTCGTGGCGGGTCAGCACGTAGCGGATCTGCGAGGACGCCAAGGCCTGGACGAACCGGATGTTCTCCTCGCCGGGCAGCCCGAAGACCACCGAGACACCCTCGTTTTCCAGGCACTGAACCATCAGCCGAGCCGCTGTACTCATCCGCCACCTCCCTGTCGCCACGATAGTGGCAATCTGGATAGCGGACGTTTTATCAACCCTCGCAACCGAAGGATGTCAGCGTGTCGATCGCGACTACTAACCCGGCCACCGGCGAGACCGTGAAGACCTTCACCCCCGCGACAGACGACGAAGTCGATGCCGCGATCGCGCGTGCGCACGCGCGGTTCCTGGACTACCGGCACAGCACCACGTTCGCGCAGCGCGCCGAATGGGCCAACGCCACCGCCGACCTGTTGGACAAAGAGGCCGACGAAGTCGCGGCGATGATGACCCTGGAGATGGGTAAGACCCTGAAATCGGCCAAGGCCGAAGCGCTCAAGTGCGCCAAGGGTTTTCGGTACTACGCCGAGAACGCCGAGCGCCTGCTGGCCGACGAGCCGGCCGAGGCCGACAAGGTCGGTGCGAAAAAGGCCTACACGCGCTGGCAGCCGCTTGGGGTGGTGCTGGCGGTGATGCCGTGGAACTTCCCGCTGTGGCAGGCCGTGCGGTTCGCCGCGCCGGCGCTGATGGCCGGCAACGTCGGCCTGCTCAAGCACGCGTCCAACGTGCCGCAGTCGGCGCTGTATCTGTCCGATGTCATCGCCCGCGGCGGGTTCCCCGCGGACTGCTTCCAGACGCTGCTGGTGTCATCGAGTGCGGTTGAGCGCATCCTGCGCGACCCGCGCGTGGCGGCGGCCACCCTGACCGGCAGCGAGCCGGCCGGTCAATCGGTCGCGGCGATCTGTGGCGACGAGATCAAGCCCACCGTGCTCGAGCTCGGCGGCAGCGACCCGTTCATCGTGATGCCGTCGGTCGACCTCGACGAGGCCGTCAAGACCGCCGTCACCGGCCGCGTGCAAAACAACGGGCAGTCCTGCATCGCCGCCAAACGGTTCATCGTGCACACCGACATCTACGACGCCTTCGTCGACAAGTTCGTCGAGCGCATGGCCGCCCTCACGGTCGGCGACCCGACCGACCCGGACACCGACGTGGGCCCGCTGGCCACCGAATCGGGCCGCGACGAAATCGCCAAGCAGGTCGACGACGCCGTCGCGGCCGGCGCGAAAATCCGTTGCGGCGGAAAGACTCCCGACCGGCCGGGGTGGTACTACCCGCCGACGGTGGTCACCGAGATCACCAAGGACATGGCGCTCTACACCGAGGAGGTCTTCGGTCCGGTCGCCTCGATGTACCGCGCCGCCGACATCGACGAGGCCATCGAGATCGCCAACGCCACCACCTTCGGGCTGGGTTCCAACGCCTGGACCAACGACGAGGCCGAACAGCAGCGCTTCATCGACGACATCGAGGCCGGCCAGGTCTTCATCAACGGGATGACCGTGTCCTACCCCGAACTCGGGTTCGGCGGCATCAAGCGCTCCGGCTACGGCCGCGAACTCGCCGGCCTCGGCATCCGCGAGTTCTGCAACGCCAAGACCGTCTGGGTCGGCTAGGCTCCGCGCCGAGCGTGGGGCCTACGGACGGATTCGAGAGGATTCCGGTGCGCTAGGCCCACACTCGGGGCTCTAATGGATGCCCGCCAGCACCTTCTCGTCCTCCTCGGCGAAGGTGTCTTCGAGCTGCAGCGGTGAGTAGTCGAGGTCGATCTCGCCGAGCGGGCGGCCGCGGGCGCTGGAGATGGTGCCGAAGCGGCGCATGCCCTTGTCGGACGCGTACTGCATGGAGTCGTCGGCCGACAGACCGAAGGGCATCGGATCGTAGAGGGCGAAGCCCTCCTCGATCAGCCGCAGTCCGAGCGGCATCAGCTCGTTCATCCGCGTTTCGAAGACACCCCAATTGGCGTCGTCGGCGGCGACGTGGCGCCGGCAGGTGAAGGTGCCCCACGCCATGTGGCGTCGCTCGTCGTCGCCGATGCGCCGGACCAATTCCTGCATGCCGGGCAGGATGTCGCGTTCCACGCAGATCTTGTGCCAGAGGTAGTAACCGGTCAGCGCCAGCATGCCTTCGACCATGTGGTTGTAGGTCACCGACGCCCGAATCTGGGCGGCCGGAGAGGCGTCGAGCGTCAACGCGCTCAGGCACGCCGGCAGCTCCTCGTAGAAGATCGTGCGGTAGGTCGGCACGTCGTCGATAAGGTTGTTCAGGTCCTCGGTGACGCCGACGGCGTCGAGCCACATCCGGAACACCTGAACGTGCTTGGCCTCCTCGAAGGCGAACTGCGTCAGATACATCTCGTCGCCGAGCCGGCCCTCGGCCCGCATCGCGGCCATGAACGGCTGGATGTCCTGGGTCACCGATTCCTCGCCGGCGATGAACTCGGCGCACAGCAGGGTCGCGTAGCTGCGTTCGTCGTCGGTCAGGCGTTCCCAGTCTTCCCGATCGCGAGAGAAGTCGATGTCGGCCGGATCCCAGAATTTCGCATTGCCGCCCGCAAAGAGCTTGAGCGGCAGGCTATCCCAGTTGAGACCGCCTTGGGACATTGAGCCGATTCGGGTTCGATTCATGTGACCTCCTCAGATCGCAATGGGGCTGGGTTAACGGAGGCATTCGGTGTGGCCGGCAACGCCGCGAATGCGGATGCCAGAGCGGCGACGAGCCTGCGCACGGCCAGCGCCGGCTGCTCGGGGCTGGGCTCGTCGAGCCCGAGGATGGGGTCCAGGCCGCGCATGTAGGGGGCCAGCGCCAGGTGCGGAAAGATCAGCAAAAGCAGCGACAACAGCACGTCGGTGTCGGCGTCGGCGCGCAGGTCGCCGCGGGTCTGGGCGACGCGCACCAGCGGCCGCAGCACCTCGAGGTAATGACGGTGGATGACGCTGCGCACACTGACGCGGGCCTCGGTGTCGACCTCCAGGGTGGCCGCGGCGTGCAGCGACCGCTCCCGCGGATGCTCGGCGAAGTAGGCGACCCAGCCGTCGAGGAGGTCGGTGAGAAAGTCGAAGAAGGGGCGGTTGGGGTCGAGCACGCGGATCATGTCTTCCATGTAGACGCGCACCCGCTGGCTGCCGATGTCGGCGATGAACGCGAACAGGTCGCGCTTGTCCGCGAAGTACTGGAAGAGACTGCCCTTGGCGACGCCGGCCCGGCGCGCGATGACGTTCAGGCTGCCGCCGGAGAATCCGTGCGCCCCGAATTCGGCCTCCGCGGCATCGATGATCGCCTCGCGACGAGCGGGGTCGACCCGCGCCCATGTCACCGTCGGCATCACGCCTCCTTGCGTTGAATGACCACTGGTCATACTACTGTGAGACAGCTCACAGTCAAGACCTCAGTCTGCCTCAGGCGCTGCCGACTAGCCCGGCCAGCCGGGCGCTGGGTCTCGAACGCCCGGCTAGCGGGGCGTTCGAGCAAGAGCTATGGCCGCATCTGGTAGGCGCCGTTGATCGGCAGCACGTGTTCCTTCCAGACCTGGTCGTAGCGCGCCTGGTCGAACATCGGGCGACGGATCATCCGCATCGCAAACGCGGCCTGCGCGTCGGTCGTAGCGCGCTTGTCCGCCAATTCGACGGCGTAGCTGTTGAAGTCGCGGACCAGCACGGCGAAAATCTCGTCGATCAGCGCCTCGTCCACTCCCGACAGTGGGGCTTCCTCCAGGATCAGCTGGGCGTAGGGCACCGTCGCGAACAACTGGCCGACCCCGAACGCGAAGTCAATATCCTTCTGCTGCACCGCATCTGGTGTCGCGCTGGCCAGCATCTCGGCCAGCACGTCGATCTGCTCGCGCAGCAGCGCGACGTTGGGCAGATGCGCGAAGCTGTCGAACGGCGCGCGCCAATCGTGGAACCCGACCTTGCCCAATCCCCCGGTCGGGCCCTGGTTGAACAGGAACGCGTCGTCGGCGGCTTCGTCGCGGCGCCCGATCAGCGGCAGCGCACCGTTCGGCGCAAACAGGTAGTTGGGCATGAACTTGGCCAGCAGCCCGATGTTGATGTGAACGGTGCCTTCCAGCCTGGGCAACAGTCCGATCTCGCGGGCCATCGCCTCGAACATGGTGTCCTTCTCCACACCCTTGGCCGCGATCACGTCCCACAGGGCGGTGATCACCCGCTCGCCCTCGCTGGTGATCTTGGCCTTGGTCAGCGGGCTGTACAGCAGGTAACGGCGGTCGTCGGCCGAGGCGCTGCGCATGTAGTCGCAGGCGCGGGTGGCGACCAGCTTCATCGCGATCAGTCGCGTGTAGGCGTCGGTGAGCAGCCGGCGCACGTGGCTGAAGTCGGTGACGACGGTCCCGTACAGGTAGCGGTTGGACGCGTGGGTGACCGCCTCGTACATGGCGTGGGTACACATGCCGACCGCGCCCCAGCCGAGGTTGTACTTGCAGACGTTGACGGTGTTGAGCGCGGTGTGGAAGGCCTCGGGGCCGCGGTGCAGCAGGTCGGCCTCGGTGACCGGATAGTCGTGCAGCGCGTAGTTGGCGACATAGTTCTGCGAGTTGACGACGTTCTTCTTCAGCTCGTACCGGTCGTGCTGGGAGTCGGCGACGAAGAACACGTACTCGTCTTCTTGTCCTGGAGGGCCGGCGATCTTGCCGAAGGTGGAGACCATGCGGGCCGCGTTGGCGTTGCCGATGTAGTACTTCTCGCCGTTGGCGACCCACCCGTGCTCGGACGGCGTCAGGATCATGTCGGTCTGGTAGACGTCGGCGCCGTGGCTCTGCTCGGACAAGCCGAAGGCGAACACCTCACCCTGCTCCAGCTGGGCGGCGGCCTTGCGCTTGGCGTCCTCGTTGTCGCTCATCCAGATCGGGCCCAGGCCAAGGGCCGTGACCTGGAAGGGGTACCAGTAGTTCAATCCGTAGAAGCCGACGATCTCGGCGAACTCGCTGATCCGGTAGGTGTCCCAGCGGCAGTCGGCGGCGCCGTACTCGGAAGGGGTCAGCAGCGAGGCGAAGATCCGCTCCCGGCCGATGTGGTCCAGGAAGTCGGAATACCAAACCCGCGCATGGTCGTCGGCCTTGAGCCGCGCCTTGCCCCGGGACTCGAAGAAGTCCACGGTGGCGGCCATGATCTCCCCCGAGCGAGCGTCGGGGTATTGACGGTTCAGGTGGTTGGGGTTGAGCAACATGCGGCAGACGGTACGCCGATGTGCGGGGTCGCGGTATCAGCCCGCGGTTAGCTGGGAAATCCGAATTGTCGTCGCAAACTGCCTCTGTCGGATGATTGCGGCCCGGCCTAGCATCAGCCACGTGTCCGAACTAAATACCGCGCGCGGATCCATCGATACCGCCGATCTCGGCGTGACGCTCATGCACGAGCACGTCTTCATCATGACCACCGAGATCGCGCTGAACTATCCCGATGCCTGGGGCGACGAGGAAAAGCGGGTGGCCGACGCGATCGCCCGGCTCAACGAGCTGAAGTCGCGGGGCGTGGACACCATCGTCGACCTCACCGTGATCGGGCTGGGCCGCTACATCCCACGCATTGCGCGAGTGGCCGCGGCGACCGATCTGAATATCGTTGTGGCGACTGGGCTTTACACCTACAACGACATCCCGTTCCGGTTCCACTACGAGGGCCCGGGCGGCATGCTGGGCGGCCCGGAGATCATGACCGACATGTTCGTGAAGGACATCGAGGAGGGCATCGCAGATACCGGCGTCAAGGCCGGAATCCTCAAGTGCGCCACCGACGAGCCGGGCATCACCCCCGGCGTTGAACGCGTGTTGCGCGCGGTCGCCCAGGCGCACAAGCGCACCGGCGTGCCGATCTCCACGCACACCCACGCTGGGCTGCGGCGCGGGCTCGAGCAGCAGCGCATCTTCGAAGAGGAGGGCGTGGACCTGAGCCGGGTGATCATTGGCCATTCGGGCGACAGCACCGACGTCGGTTACCTCGAAGAGCTCGTCGCCGCGGGGTCCTATCTCGGAATGGACAGGTTCGGCCTCGACGTGATCTCACCGTTCGAAGAACGAGTCGGCATAGTGGCGCAGATGTGCGAGCGCGGGCACGCCGACAAGATGGTGCTCTCGCACGACGCCAACTGTTACTTCGACGCGCTGCCCGAAGAACTCGTCCCGCAGATGGCACCGAACTGGCACTACCTGCACATCCACAACGACGTGATCCCCGCCCTGAAAGAGCGCGGCGTCACCGAGGAGCAACTGCACACCATGCTGGTCGACAACCCGCGGCGCATCTTCGAGCGGCAGGGCGCATATGAGTGAACCGATCCCGCCGATCGGTTCGCAGATTTCCGCGCTGGCCGAACTCGGTCCCGACGAGCCGGCGGTCACCTGCGACGGCGTAACGCTCACCCGCGCCGAACTCGACCGGTCGACGAACCGGTTGGCGCGCGCCTACGCCGAACGCGGCGTCGGCGTCGGCGACTACGTGACGATCTTGCTGCCCAACTCCGTCGAGTTCGTGCAGGCAGCGGCGGCGTGCTGGAAGCTGGGCGCGGTGCCGCAGCCGTTGTCGCCGCGACTGCCGACCGCGGAGTTGCAGGGCCTGCTGGACCTGCGGCCGCGTGCCCTGCTGGTCGGCGCCGAACACCCTGAAATACCAAGCGTGGTAAAGGGTTTCATCCCCGATGCGGCATTATCCGATGCGCCGCTACCGGAGGCGGTGTCACCGACGTGGAAGGCGATGGGGTCCGGCGGCAGCACCGGGCGGCCCAAGCTGATCGAAGCCGGCGTCGACAGCCGCCTCTCACCGCTGGCGGCCTATGCGATGGGCGCTCAAGACTGCGACACCACATATGTTCCGGTGCCGCTATCCCACAACACCGGGATCACGGTGGCGGCACTCGCGCTGATCATGGGCCACCATCTGGTGCTGACGGATCGGTTCGACCCGCACGAATTCCTGCGCGTCATCGCCGATCACCGCGTCACCTTCATGGTGACGGTGCCGACGATCATGCAGCGCGTGCTGCCGGTGTATCAGGCCGACCCGGGCGCCTACGACCTGTCCTCGATCCGGCGGTTCTGGCATCTGGCGGCGCCGTGCCCGCCGGCCATCAAGCAGGCCTGGATCGACCTGCTCGGGCCCGAGAAAGTCTGGGAGTTGTACGGCGGCACCGAGTTACAGGCGCTAACCTTCATCTCCGGCGAGCAGTGGCTGGCCCACCCGGGCTCGGTCGGCGTCGTCGTCAGCGGCGAGATGACGGTGCTCGACGACGACGGCAACCCCTGCCCGCCCGGCGTCGAGGGGGAGATTTACATGCGGCCGGCCCCGGGTAGCGCGCCGACCTACCGGTATATCGGGTCGACGGCGAAATCCCACGACGGCTGGGACTCGCTGGGCGATCTCGGCTACTTCGATGCCGACGGTTTCCTGTATCTGTCGGACCGGCGGGTCGACATGTTCACCGTGGGCGGCCGCAATGTCTATCCCGCGGAGATCGAGAGCGCGCTGTCGGCACACCCGGAAGTGTTGTCCTGCTTGGTCGTTGGCATCCCCGACCCGAACGCGGGCGATCTGGGACAGGTGCCCTACGCGCTGGTGCATACGACCGACGACTCGACGCTGGATGCCGCGGGGGTGCAGGAGTTCCTGCGCGCCAACATCGCGGGCTACAAGGTGCCGCCCACCCCCGACTTCATCGAATTCGTCGACACCCCGCTGCGCGACGACGCCGGCAAGGCCCGACGCTCGGCGGTGCGGGCCGAGATCATGGCGCGGTTGCCGGCCGCCGAGGCGAGCTGACCGCGAACACACCAAGAATCCTCCAAGGCCCCGGCTCCACGATCAGGGTCATGAAAATCGAGCCGTTGAGCCCGGAGCTGATCGAACGCTATCTGCGATCGCACCAGTTGCGATTTTTCCGCAGCGACGACGGCACGGAATTCCTGATGGTGCTGTCCCACTATCAGCGCGGCAAGCTGCACGTGAACCTGCGGATCAACGGCTTGCGGCCCGACATCCTGGAGATCTCGGTCAGCCCCGCGGGGTACTACCAAGCCAGCGAGCGCCCGCGCCTGATGGAACTGGTCAACGACTGGAACCGCGACAACCACTGGCCCAAAGCGTTTGTCCGCGAGACCGCGCAGCCCAGCCATGTCAGCGTGGTCGGGGAGAGTGCGTACCTGCTGACCGACGGCATCCACTTGGCGGGGCTGGGCCACTTCATCAGGTCCACCGTCGAGTACGGCACCGACCTGATCGAGAAGATCGAGCAGGCCGCCAGCCTGCCGTCCGCGGACGCACTGGAAGAGTGGATGGACCGCACCGGCTAGGGCGCGATCGCATCCGCCTCGGCATCTATCACCGCAGCGGTCGGCTTCTCGCGTCTCTCCCAGCGGCGCAACGCTTCCCGGCACGGCGATTCGACCAGGGCGTAGCTCACCGCCGCGATCGCGAAACCGAAGACCAGTGTCAGCACCAGCACCGTCGGCATGTTGCCGGTGAACGGGAACGTCCCGACCACCGGGAACACCATGGCCAGCGCGGCCAAATGCCAGATGAACAGGCCGTAGGACCAGCGACCCAGGGTGACCATGCCGGCACTGCCCAGCAGCCGGTGCCGGGTGGTGATCCGGTCCAGCACCAGCGGTGCTACCAACGCGAACGCGACGATCGATCCCATCGAGGTCTTCACCGCGAACTGCGCCGCGGTCCCCGGCGTCAGTCCCTCCGGACCCGCCAGCGGAGAGGCGGCCACCAAAAACGCGGCCAGCGCGATGGCGGCCATCAGCATCCGCCGGCGCGCCAACCGGTGCGGCAGCCCGATCGGGCTGTGCACCCACTCGGCCAGCAGCATGCCCGCGGCGAACCAGGAGAAGAAGGCCGGCGGCCAGTTCAGCGGATTGCCGGACGCCGAGTGCCCGGAAAAAAGAGGAAGCCAACCCCACCCCCAGCTGAGCGCTCCCAGCGCGGCGATCGCCGGCACCCGGGCGCGCACCGGAATGCGGCGGGCCAGCAGCGCGAGAATCGGCAGCGCGAGATAGAAGGTGACCTCGACGGAGAGACTCCACATCTGGGTCAGCCCACCGGTGAGGGTGAGCGGCACATAGATCTGGGTGAGGGTCAGGTTTGCCAGCCAGACGGTAGGGCTGGCGTGGTCCGCGTCAGGCAGCAGGGTGAGGATCACGACGACGGCCACCAGATAGGCCGGCATGATGCGGACCACCCGCGATCGCAGGTAGTGGCCGATGGACGGACCCCTGAAACCGTCGGGTCCCGGCTCCCTCACCGCTGCCGCGTGGCCACGCCACAGCAGGAACCCCGACAGCGCGAAGAACACCGCCACGGCAAGGTCGAAGCGGCCGAACAGCCGGCCGTCGACACCGCTGGAGTGGCCGGTCTGGAAGGCCACGTGCGTGATGACCACGCCCATGGCCGCGCAGGCGCGCATACCCTCGACAGCGGGCAGGAAGCTGCGAGTTCCGCCCGCCTGGTCGCCATCGGTCACGATCACAGTCTGCCCGCGCTCTGTTACCTGCCGAATCGGGTACTGCTGTTAGGGTCGAACGGATTTGCCTAGAGCATTTAGGGAGGGCACAGCAACGTGAACCGAGCGGTTATGTTGCGGTTCGCCGCATGCGGAATCATCGGACTCGGGGCTGCCCTGCTGATCGCCGCGCTGCTGCTGTCGACCTACACCACCAGCCGGATCACCAAGATCCCGCTCAACATCGACGCCACGTTGGTCAGCGACGGCACCGGAACCGCGCTCGACTCGGCGTCGCTGTCCAGTGACCACGTCGTCGTCAACCAGAACGTGCCCCTGGTTTCCCAGCAGCAGATCAGCGTCGAGTCGCCGGCCAACGCCGATGTGGTCACGCTGCAGGTCGGCACCTCGCTGCGGCGCACCGATCGGCAGAAGGACACCGGGCTGCTGCTGGCGATCGTCGACACCGTCACGCTCAACCGCAAGACCGCGATGGCCGTCTCCGACGACACCCACACGGGCGGCGCCGTCCAGAAGCCGCGCACCTTCAACGACGAGAACCCGCCCACCTCGATCCCCGTGCGTCACGACGGGTTGTCCTACCGCTTCCCGTTCCACACCGAGAAGAAGACCTACCCGTACTTCGATCCGGTCGCGCAGAAGACCTACGACGTCAACTACGACACCCAAGAGGACGTCAACGGCCTGACCACCTACAAGTTCACCCAGAACATCGGTTACAGCGCCGACGGAAAGCTGGTGGCGCCGGTGAAGTACCCGTCGCTGTACGCCGGCGACGAGGACGGCAAGGTGACCACGTCCGCGGCGATGTGGGGCATCCAGGGCGGCGACCCGGCCGAGCAGATCACGATGACCCGCTACTACGCGGCGCAACGGACCCTCTGGGTGGACCCGGTCTCGGGCACCATCGTCAAGCAGACCGAGCACGCCAACCATTTCTTCGCCCGTGACCCGCTCAAGCCCGAGCTGACGTTGGCCGATTACAAGGTCACCTCCAACGAAGACACCGTGGAATCCCAGGTGAATGCGGCCCGCGACGAGCGTGACCGGCTCGCCCTGTGGTCGCGGGTGCTGCCGATCACGTTCACCGCGGTCGGCCTGATCGCGCTGATCGGCGGTGGGTTGTTCGCGTCGTTCAGCCTGCGGACCGAGAGCGCGCTGACCGACCCGGGCCTGGACCGCGGCGACGAGGAGTTCTTCGGCCGCAGTGGGCTCGAGGAACGAGTGCCCGGCGCCGAAGCCGAGACCGAGAAGCTGCCCGCGCAGCACTCCGAATCGGATGACGATCCGCCCGGCTCCGATCCGCCGCACGGCACGGCCGCCGAGCCGAATCCGCCCGGCCCGCCCGACCGGGACTAGCCCGCGGTTGCGCCGACGGTGACCGCGCCATGGCGCCGCGCGGTGCAGTGGTCTCTTCCCGGGTATGCGTTGGCCCTGGCGTTGCTGGTGCTGGCGCCCTTGCTGCGGCCGGGGTACCTGCTGCTGCGCGACGCGGTCTCCACGCCGCGGTCTTATCTGTCCGATACCGCCCTGGGCTTGACCGCTCCGCCGCGGGCGACCCCGCAGGATTTCGCCGTGGCGCTGGCCTCGCACCTGGTCGACGGCGGCGTCGTGGTGAAGGTGCTGCTGGTCGGAGGGTTGTGGCTGGCGGGCTGGGGCGCGGCACGGCTCGTGGCCACCGCGCTGCCCTGCGCCGGCACGCCGGGCCAGTTCGTCGCGGTCACGCTGGCGATCTGGAATCCCTATGTCGCCGAACGACTTCTGCAGGGGCACTGGAGCCTGCTGGTCGGTTACGGCTGCCTGCCGTGGGTGGCGACGACGGTGCTGCGCCTGCGATCAGGCGAGCCAGGCTTTTGCGCGTTGGCGTTCTGGATCGCGCTGGCCGGGCTGACGCCGACCGGGCTGATGCTTGCCGCGACGGTGGCGCTGGTCTGCGTCGCCGCACCGGGTGCGGGCCGGGCCCGCTGGCGGTGCGCGGCGGCGGCGTTGGGTGCCGCGCTGGTGGCGGCGCTGCCGTGGCTGGTGGCCGCGGCGACGGGCCCGTCGCTGTCCACCCCCAAGGCGGCGAGCGCGCTCGGCGTGCTCGCCTTCGCGCCGCGCGCCGAGCCCGGCCTGGGCACGTTGGTCAGCCTGGCCAGTCTCGGCGGTATCTGGAACGGCGAGGCCGTACCCAGTTCGCGGGCAACGCTTTTCGCGCTGATCTCGGCTCTGGTGCTGCTGGGTGTGGTGGCGGCCGGGGCCCCGACGGTGCTACGTCGTCCGGCGGTGGTGCCGCTGCTGGTGCTCGCGGCGGTGTCGGTGGTGGTACCGGCCGCGCTGGCCACCGGGCCCGGCCTGCACCTGCTTTCCGCGGTGGTTGACGCGGCGCCCGGGCTGGGCGTGCTGCGCGACGGGCAGAAATGGGTCGCGCTGGCGGTGCCCGGCTACGCCCTCGCGGCAGCCGGCGCGGTGGTGACGCTGCGGCGCTGGCTGCATCCGGCGGCCGACTTTGCCGCGGCGCTGCTGGGGTGTCTCGCGCTGATCGCGGTGCTGCCCGATTTGGCGTGGGGGGTGGGCGACAAGGTCGCGTCGGTGCACTACCCGCCGGGGTGGGCCGCGGTGGCGGCGGCGATCAACCGCGCGCCCGCGCCGGTGGCGGTGCTGCCCGCGGGCTCGATGCGCCGCTTCGCCTGGTCGGGTCCGGCGCCGGTGCTGGATCCGCTGCCGCGCTGGCTGCGCGCCGACGTGCTGAGCACCGGCGACTTGGCGATCTCCGGACGGGTGGTGCCCGGGGAGGGCAACCGCGCCCGCGCGATCCAGGAGCTGCTGCTGTCCGGGCCGTCGCCGCCGGATTTGGCCCCGGCCGGCGTGGGCTGGCTGGTCGTCGAATCGGACAGCGCCGGCGATATGGGCTCGGCCGCGCGCACCTTGGGCGCGCTCACACCGGTGTTCCGCGACGGCGAGTTGACGCTGTACCGGATCGGCGGTGACGCCGCCGGGGTTTCGTCGGCCCGGCGCACCGCCACGCTGATCGCGCACCTGGCCTGGCTGGGGATGCTGCTCGTGGGCGGCGGCGGCGCGCTGGTCGGCGCGGTCTGGCGCGTTAGACGACGCCGCTGACGAACTGCCCGGCTTGGACGGCTTCCAGCACGGCACGCATCGCGTCGGCGCTTTGCGCCCAGGAGAACTCACCGCTGCGCGTCTGCGCCTTGACCCCGAGCTGATCGCGCAGCACCGGATCGCACAGCAGTTCTTCGAGGCGGTCCACCAGCTCGGCGCGGTCGTCGACCAAGATCCCGGTCACACCGTCGACGATCGAGTCCGTCAGGCCGCCCGAGCAGCGGTAGCCGATCGTCGGCACCCGGTGCTGTGCGGCCTCGACGACCGCCAGGCCCCAGCCCTCTTTGCGGGAGGGCAGCACATGCACCCAAGCCCCTTGCAGCACATGGTGTTTGGTCACGTCGTCGACATGGCCGTGGAAAGTCACCGCGTCGCTGATGCCGAGGCTGCGGACATGGTCGACGAGGCGCTGGCGCCACCAGCCGTCGCCGACGATGTCCAGATGCAGTGCCGGTAGCCCCGGAACACGCCGCCGCAGCTCGGCGACCGTCTCCAGCGCGTCCTCGATCTGCTTGTGCGGCACCAGCCGCGAAAGCACCACGACCCGTGGCACGGCCGAGCGCGGGCCTTCCAACGACTTCGCCGGCGCCTCGTCGAGGCCGTTGCGCACCACAGCGATCCGCTCGTTGTCGGCGCCCAGGGCGACCAGGTCACGCGCCGACGGCAGCGACACCGTCAGGTACTGGTTGCGCCGGTGCAGCCGCGGCGACAGCCACGACTCGACGAACCAACCCAGCCGGCCGAGCACCGGCCCGGCCACCGGCCACTGCTCGCGGTGGCAGTGATGGACCAACACCACCACGCGGCGGCCATAGAGCAGCCGGGCGCAAAACGGCAAACCGTTCTGCGAGTCGACGACCACGTCGGGGCGCACTCGCCGCAGCGGTCCGAGGCCCACCCGGGCCGCCGCCATTGCCAGCAGGGCCCACACATAGACGGAGTAGCGACCACCCGCGCGGGTGATCCGCACGCCGTCGACGAGTTCGCGGCGCGGAGCGCCCGGATACCGGGCGGTGCGCAGGGTGACCGAGACGCCCGATGCGGCCAGCTGCGCGCCGATGCGCTGTAAGTAGGCTTCGCTGCCGCCGCCCTGCGGGTGGCCGGTGTCGCGCCAGCACAACAGCAGGACGGATCGCAGATGAGACATCACCGGCCAGCCTAGCTGGCACCGTCCGTAGGGTTGCCCGTTGTGGCCGTCACTGACATCTTCGCGCAACGGGCCACGCTGTCGCGCTCGGTGCGGTTGCTGTCCGAGTTCCGCTACGAGCAGCCGGACCCGGCCCGGTTCTACGGCGCCCTGGCCACCGATACCGCGGCGATGGTCGGCGAACTGTGGCTGGCCGCGCGCGCAGAACCGCTGGCCGGCCGGATACTCCTCGACGTCGGCGGCGGGCCGGGCTACTTCGCCGAAGCGTTCACCGCCGCCGGCGTGCACTACCTGGGTGTCGAGCCCGACCCGAGCGAGACGCACACCGCCGGGCCCGTTGCGCGGCACGCGGCGGACTCGTTCGTCCGGGCGTCGGGCATGGCGCTGCCGTTCGCCGACGACTCGGTGGATATCTGCCTGTCGTCCAACGTCGCCGAACACGTGCCACGGCCGTGGCAGCTCGGCGCCGAGATGCTGCGGGTGACCAAGCCGGGCGGGCTGGCCGTGCTGTCCTACACCGTCTGGCTGGGCCCCTTCGGTGGGCACGAGATGGGTCTGACGCACTATCTGGGCGGTGAGCGCGCAGCAGCTCGTTATGCGCGCAAACACGGCCATCGCGCGAAGAACGACTACGGGTCGTCGTTGTTCGCGGTGTCCGCGGCTGCGGGGCTGAGCTGGGCCGAGAACACCGGGGCGCTGCTAGCCGCATTCCCTCGCTACCACCCGCGATGGGCCTGGTGGCTGACGTCGGTGCCGGTACTGCGCGAGTTCCTGGTCAGCAATCTCGTGCTGGTGCTTTCACCCCGAGAATGAAACATGTTCTCGTTTTGCTCTCGCTTATGTAGGGTGGCGCCATGGGCGACATCAAGACCGAATACGACAAGCTTTTCATCGGCGGCAAGTGGACGGAGCCGTCGACCTCTGAGGTGATCGAGGTGCACTGTCCGGCCACCGGCGAATACTTCGGCAAGACGCCGATGGCGGCGGCGGCAGACGTCGACGCCGCGGTCGCCGCGGCTCGCGCCGCTTTCGACAACGGCCCCTGGCCCGCCACGCCACCAAAGGAACGCGCGGCCGTCATCGCCAACGTGGTCAAGCTGATGGAGGAGCGCAAGGAACTACTGAGCGCGCTGCTCGCCGGGGAGACCGGCCAGCCGCCGACCACCATCGAAACCATGCATTGGATGGGCTCGATGGGCGCGATGAACTTCTTCGCTGGCCCGGCAGTCGATCAGGTCAAGTGGCGCGAGATCCGCAACGGCTCCTACGGGCAGACCATCGTGCACCGCGAGCCGGTCGGCGTGGTGGGCGCGATCGTGGCCTGGAACGTGCCGCTGTTCCTGGCCGTCAACAAGCTGGGCCCCGCGCTGCTGGCCGGCTGCACCGTGGTGCTCAAGCCCGCCGCCGAAACCCCGCTCACCACAAACGCTTTGGCGGATATCTTCGCCGAGGCCGGCCTGCCCGAGGGCGTGCTGTCGGTGGTGCCCGGCGGTATCGAGACCGGCCAGGCGCTGACCTCCAACCCGGACGTCGACCTGTTCACCTTCACCGGCAGCTCCGGCGTCGGCAAGGAGATCGGCCGTCGGGCCGCCGAGATGCTCAAGCCGTGCACGCTGGAGCTCGGCGGTAAGTCCGCGGCGATCCTGCTCGAGGACGTCGACCTGGCCTCGGCGATCCCGATGCTGGTGTTCTCCGGGATCATGAACACCGGGCAGGCCTGCGTCGGCCAGACCCGCATCCTGGCGCCCCGCTCGCGCTACGACGAAATCGTGGAAGCGGTAAGCCAATTCGTGCAGGCGCTGCCGGTCGGTCCGCCGTCGGACCCGGCCGCCCAGATCGGGTCGCTGATCTCGGAGAAGCAACGCGCACGCGTCGAGGGCTACATCGCCAAGGGCATCGAAGAGGGCGCCCGGCTGGTGTGTGGGGGTGGCCGTCCCGAGGGCCTGGACAACGGCTTCTTCGTCCAGCCCACGGTGTTCGCCGACGTCGACAACAAGATGACGATCGCCCAGGAGGAGATCTTCGGGCCGGTGCTCGCCATCATCGCCTACGACACCGAAGAGGATGCGGTCAAGATCGCCAACGACTCGGCCTACGGCCTGGCCGGCAGCGTGTGGACCAGCGATATCCCCAAAGGCATCGAGATCTCGGAGAAGATCCGCACCGGGACGTACGCCATCAACTGGTACGCCTTCGACCCGTGCTGCCCGTTCGGCGGTTACAAGAACTCCGGCATCGGCCGCGAGAACGGACCGGAAGGTGTCGAGCACTTCACGCAGCAGAAGAGCGTGCTGATGCCGATGGGCTACACCCTCGAGGCATAAGGTTTCCGCGCCGAGTGTGCACTCACTGCGAGATTTCGGCCATTTATTCGCAGCCAGTGCACGTTCGGCGCTGTTAACGGCCTTGGAAGTGGGCGTCGCGTCGCCGAAGGGGTAGATCCCGCGATGCCCGGGCCGACGTCGGCGAGATCCAGGCCGGCGGTCAGCTGGTCCCCGTGCGCGAACAGCACCCCGGCCCGCACCGCGGCGTCGGACTCCAGCAGCGCGTAGGCGCGGGAGAGATCGGCGAGCATCGCACGGTCGAACGAGTTGCGTTTATGCGGTCGATTCAAGCCGATCAGCAAAACGTGGCCGTCGCGTTCCAGGGTCACGGTGTCGAGATCGGGAAGGATCTTATCGGCAGTGTTGTTGTGCATGTGTGCCATGCCACAGTGAACCCCACAACCGAAAATTATGCAATAAGGCATAATCCTTACGGTTTGCTCAGCTTAAGCTCACCGCGAGTAAATGACGTAGGTCACACATTTCCCGTGGTCTGCGAGTTTAGTTCCACTAACAACTTGCTTAGTAGACCGATGCCTTATATGATTCTCAGCATAATCATGAGCCGCCGGCCCCGGCACATGACAGCACCCCTAGGCCGGGAGAAAAACCATGTGGATCATCGAACTCAACGTCGCCGGCTATCAATTCACCCGCGAGGTGCCCGACCTAAAGCGCCCGTCCTTCCGTTTCAGCCCGCGTAATATGCACTGGCCGGTATCGCGGCATCCGCACGCTGCATGACGTCAGCCCTAGGAGGTACGAGAGTGC
Organism: Mycobacterium sp. 050128; assembly: GCF_036409155.1. Taxonomy (NCBI): domain Bacteria; kingdom Bacillati; phylum Actinomycetota; class Actinomycetes; order Mycobacteriales; family Mycobacteriaceae; genus Mycobacterium; species Mycobacterium sp. 050128. The sequence continues at coordinate 1,112,321 of NZ_JAZGLW010000001.1, forward strand.
CGATCAGCGACGTCGAACCCCGACCTTCGTCGACGAAGCGTGGCGGCACCCGCACCAAGATGCTCGTCAGCGCCGCCGAGGTGATGCGTGAGCGCGGAGCCGCCGGCGTCACGATCGACGCCGTGCTCGCCCGCAGCGGCGCCCCCCGCGGCTCGGTTTACTACCACTTCCCCGAAGGCCGCAATCAGATCCTCAGCGAGGCCCTGCGGTATTCGGGGGATGCCATCACCGCCACCATCGACGCCGCCGCCGACCACGGCGCCCGCACCTTGTTGCGCGAGTTCATCGAACTCTGGGAGCGTCTGCTGACCGACGGCGACTTCCTCGCCGGCTGCCCGGTGGTCGCGGCCGCGATCAGCTCGGACGAAAACGATCAGGACCTGACCAGCGAAGCCGGCATGATCCTGGGCCGGTGGTGCACGGCATTGACCCGGGCGTTTGCCAAAGACGGCTTCAACGACGACGACGCCGCCTCGCTGGCAGTGACCTCGATTTCAGCGCTCGAAGGCGCGGTCGTGCTGGCCCGCTCGACCCGCTCGGTGCTCCCGCTCAGCCAGGTCGGCGAGCAGCTCGAATTCCTGATCAAGGCAAGGGAATTCGTCACCCGCAATGGGATGCCGGGCAAGCAGGACGGCTAGTCGCTCGCCGGAAGCGGCTTGACCTCTTTGAGTGCCAGCGGAGTCGCACCGATGCTCAGGCTCCCCGCGCCCGGTTTGGTCACCAGCACCTCGGCGCCGGCGTCGTCGACATAGCGCTTGCCCATCACGGTGCCCTCGGCGAAAGCCGGGTCGAGTTCGCCCGAGCGCTCGCCGCCGATCGGCACCATCGGCGCCCCGCCGCAGCGCAGATCGTCGAGGCTGTCGGAGCTCCTGACGACGATCACCTGGGTGTCACACACCTGACTGGTGAGGCGGGTTCCGTTCTTGATCATGATTTTTCGTCCTCTACTTACTGCTCGGCCGGTGCGGCCTGCAATCCTGCTAAATCTTCGATGATTTCCCGCCGCAAGACCTTGCCCGTGGGGGTGGTCGGCAACTCGTCGCGAAACACTACGCGGTCGGGGGTACGCGAACCGCGCAAAGCCTTTCGGACATGCTCCCGCAATTCCTCGGGATCGGGATCGGCACCGGGCCGCGGGACCACCACGGCGACGATCGCCTGTCCCCACTGCGCGTCTTCGACGCCGACGACGGCGACGTCGCGCACGTGCGGATGCTCGACGAGCACCTCCTCCAGCTCGGCGGGGGCGATGTTCTCGCCGCCGCGGATGATGGTGTCGTCACTGCGTCCGCCGATGAACAGGTAGCCTTCTTCATCTAGCATCGCGATGTCTTTGGTTGGGAACCAACCGTTTTCGTCGAGTACCGAGCCGATCCCGGTGTAGCGGCCGGACACCTGCTCGCCGCGCACGAAGAGCTCGCCGGTCTCACCGGCGGCCAGTACCTTGCCCTCTTCGTCGCGGATCTCGATTTCGATGCCGGGCACCGGCCGTCCCACCGAACCCAGCCGCCTGATCGCGGCCACGTCGGACGTTGAAAAGGCTGCTTGGGCCGCGCGGTGGTCGTCGGGCGTGAGCACCGCGATCGTCGAGCTCGTCTCGGTCAGCCCGTATGCGTTGACGAAGCCCACATTCGGCAACAGCTCGAGTGCCCGGCGAACCAGTGGCAGGCCGACCTTCGACCCGCCGTAGGCCAGGTTGCGCAGTGACGTCAGCTCGCGGGAAGTCTCGTCGCCCGTCTCGAGCACGGTGACGACGCGGTCCAGCATGGTCGGCACCAGCGTCGCGGTGGTCACATGCTCGGCGCCGATCAGCCGCACCCATTCGTTGGCATCGAAATTGGGCAGGTAGACCATCTTGCGGCCGGCGTAGAGATTCGACAGCGCGGCCCCGACACCGGCGATGTGATACGGCGGCACGCAGATCAGTGCCGCGTCTTGTTCACCGGCCGAGTCGAATTCGACGGTTCCGGTCACATAGCTGGTCAGGTTGTTGTGCGAGAGCTCGACAGCCTTGGGCTGCGACGTGGTGCCGGAGGTGAACAGCACGATCGAGACCGACTCCGGATCGGGAAACGCGAGCCCCTCAGCAGCGGGCTCGGCGCTGCGGGCGGCCGTCAGGAAGTCGTCGGAATCCATCACCCGCTTGGACGAATCGCCGAGCATGTCCTTGTAGCGACCGTCGACGATGACCAGGGGTTCGGGCAGCCGCTCGATCAGCGTCTGGATGCCCGCGGCGGACAACCGGTAGTTGAGCGGGGTGAAGGGCAGCCCGGCGCGTGCCGCGGCGAAGATCAGCACCGGCAGCATCGCGCCGCCGACGCCCACATAGGCCACGTGCTGAGCACCCGATTCCGCGATAACTCCGGCGCCGCCGTCGGCCAGATCGCTGAGCTCCTGCGTCGTCAGCCGGGTTTCGCCCGAGACGACGGCGGTGCGGTCGGGGTTGCTCGACACAGCCATCTCGAGAAGCAACGAAACGCTCATACTCGATCCCTCTGAATCCCAACCCTTTTGCGCCCGGACGCGGACTCTAAAAACATAGTGTATCGAATCTCAGGTGCCGGTCCACTGGGGAGCGCGCTTCTCGGCGAATGCGATCGCGCCCTCCTTCGCGTCGTTGGACGAAAAGACCGGAGCCAGCAGCTTGTTCTGCTCAGCGAACATGGTGTCCGGGCTCCAGCCGCGGGACTCCACAATGATCCGCTTGGTGGCGGCCACCGCGAGCGGCCCGTTGGCGGCGATCCGTTCGGCCAGATCGATCGCGGCGTCCAGCGCCTTCCCCGGCTCGGCCAGCACGTTGACCATGCCCAGGGCGGCGGCTCGCTCCGCGGAGAGGTTCTCGCCGGTCAGCGCCAGCTCCATCGCGATGGCCGACGGGATGCGCTGCGGCAGCCGCAGTAACCCGCCGCCACCGGCGACCAGGCCGCGCTTGACCTCCGGGATACCGAAGGCCGAATCCTTCGACGCCACGATCAGGTCGGTGGCCAGTGCCAGCTCGGTGCCGCCGGCCAGCGCGTAGCCCTCGACGGCCGCGATCAGCGGCTTGACCGGCGGACGCTCGGTGAATCCCATGCCGCGGCCCTCGACGATCGGCAGCTCGCCGCGGGCAAACGCCTTGAGATCCATGCCCGCGCAGAACGAGCCGCCCGCCCCGGTGAGGATGCCCACCGACAGACCGGGCTCCTCGTCGAGCCGATCGACGGCCGCCGCCAGGCCATTGGCCACCGCGGAGTTCACCGCGTTCTTGGCCTTGGGCCGGTTGATGGTGATGATCAGGATTCGGCCGCGTTGTTCGACCAGGACCTCGGGCTCGTTGGCTTCGTCGGTGCTCACGGTAGCTGCCCATCTCCTTCTAAGTCGGTGGCAAACCAGTGGCTGTTACCGACTGATGGTAGCCGCCGACGGAAATGGCATTGACACCAGGAGAGAGTCTCGTTACCAAATTTCGCCGGTGTTGCGACGGCCGGACCGGTCAGGCCGGGGCCATCGCGGCTTCGACTACCGTCAGCTCTTCGGAAAGCCCTGCAGCCCTGCGTAATTCGATGAAGTCGGCAACCATCGCCTCGGTCACCTCGTGCGGGTCCTTGACGGTGGCACCATCGGACAGCACCGAGATGTTGAGCTGGTCGACGTAGCTCCACACGGTGATGTTGAGTCCGCTGCCCGCGGTCAACGGCCCGACCGAGTAGATCTCGGTGACCTTGGCGCCGCCGACGCGACCATGCTCGCGCGGTCCGGGCACGTTCGAGATAGGCAGGTTCAGCACCTTGTTCTGGCCGTCGCGGCTGGACGCCCAGCGGAAGAACGACTCGGTGGCCAGTGGCGGCATGTAGTTCGACCACCGGCTGATCAATTCGGGGCCGACCAGGTGGAAGGCCTCTTTGGCGGAAACCGCGTTGTCGTGGCAGGCCCGCAGCCGCTCCAACGGATCATCGAGGTCGGCCGGCAGCGCGATCATCAACCCGGTGAAGTAGTTGCCCGATATCCGTTCGGGTGAGAAGTCGAAACTCGCCGGGACCGAAGCCAGCAGCGGTTCGGCCGTGCCGTCGTAACGCAACAGCAAGGTGCGCAACGCCCCGGTGGAGATGGCCAACACCACGTCGTTGACGGTCCCGCCGCACTTCTTGCCCGTCTCCTTGATGTCGGCGAGCGCCAGGGTGGCCGTCGCGAAACGGCGTTCCGGGGTGATCCGGTGGTTGAGGAAGGTGGGCGGCGGCGTGAAGGGCATGGTCAGCTCCGGCGAGAGCTTGCGTGAGCTGCGCCGGACCCGATTGACCCCTTGCGCCGTATAGCGGAAGGTCCCGGGCAGCTTGCGGGCCTGACGGAGGTGGTCGAAGAACGCCGAGCGCACCAATTGCGACTTCGACGGCGCGGGGTCGGTGACCTGCGGGCCGCATTCCGGTGTGGGCAGTAGGTCCATGCCCCGGGCCATCAGATTGGCCGAGGCGACGCCGTCGGCCAGCGCGTGGTGGATCTTGCCGACCACCGCGACCCGGTTGTTGGCCAGGCCCTCGATGAAGTACATCTCCCACAGCGGACGGTCGCGGTCCAGCGGGGTGCTGGCAATGCGCCCGATCGCGTCGTCCAGCTCGCGGCGACCGCCCGGCTCGGGCAACCGCAGCGGGCGGATGTGGTAGTCCAGGTCGACCTCGCAATGCTCGCGCCACATCGGATGATGGAACTTCCACGGGATGTCGACGAGCTGATAGGTGAAGGGCTCGAGCTTGTTCAGCCTGGCCCCAATGACCTGGCGAAACGAATTGACGTCGAAATCTCGGCGGTCCGGGTCAATCTCGACGACGGCGACCTTGATCGTGTGCATATGCACGTTCGGGGTCTCGCTGTACAGCAGTACCGAGTCCCAGCCGCTGAGCCGTTTCATCGCTGCCCCTTCCCCTCAAGCAGGGACCTTACTGAGCGAGTGAGCTAGATGACCTCTTTTGACCTGATCTGCACCTTGGTGCGGTAAATCTGGTTGAGGAACAGCGAAGTGGCATGAGCCGCCACGCCGGCGCGCTCGCCGTCGATCATGTCGAAGCCGTGTCCGGCCCCGGGCAACTCGAGGTACCCGACCATCGAATGCGAGGCCGCCCGCAGCCGCTCGACGAAGCTGCGCGCCTGCTCGACGGGGATGACGCTGTCCTTGCTGCCGTGAATCACCAAGAACGGCGGAGCATTCCGGTGCACCCGCGCGATCGGCGACGCGTCGCGGTACAGCTCGGGATGACGGGCGATCGACTTCTTGACGACCACCCGCTCCAGGAATTCGACGAACCGGTCACGCTCGGGGGTGGAGCGGTCCTCCCAGTCGTAGCGGCCGTAGATGCCGACCACCGCGTCTACCGAGCTGTCCGCGCCCTCCGGCAGCCTGTGCTCGAAGCCCGGGTCGTCGGGCGTCAGTCCGGCCAGCGCGGACAGGTGCCCGCCAGCCGAACAGCCCGCCACTGCAACGAAATCACGGTCGCCGCCGAACTTGTCGACGTTGGCGCGCGCCCACGCGATCGCGGTCTTGACGTCGGTGATGTGCCGCGGCCACCGGTGATAGGGCGCGACGCGGTAGTCGATCGCCAGGCACACCCAGCCCTGCTCCGCCAGTCGCGACATCAGGGCGGTGCCCTGCATCATGGCCCGGCCGTGCACCCAGGCGCCGCCCGGCACGAAGATCAGCACCGGGGCGGGCTGGGCCGGCAGATCCTTGCGCCGCCACACGTCCAGCACCTGCGCGGGGTGGTCGCCATAGTGGACCGCCCGGCGGTACAGGTAACGGCGCTGCCCCAACGCTTCCCAGATCGGCGGCTTCTTGTCGACCACCGGCCAGTCGAGCTCGAGGTCCGCGGCCGACACGATGCCACGCAAGGCCGCGACGGACACCTCATGCGTGCTTTCCCGGTCCCGGCGACGCACGTCGTTGATCCCCGGCGTCAGCCAGTCCTTCTTCAAGGTAGAGAAAGCCTCCGGTGCATGCCGCGCGCCCCAGACGCCCATCGCGGTCACACCACCCAGTGGTTCCAGGTGCTTACCCACCACCGGTAGCGAAGCGCTGGCAACGCTCAACGCCAGCGCATAGTCGGCGGGACGGGCCCGCAGCAACCATTTGAAACACGGTGTCATGCTCGGGACCCTCGCCGTCATGTAGGGGACTGTACCCCCACCCCGTCAGAGCAAACTGACGTTTGCGTAGAAGCGCGGAAGATGGTGCGAAATCGCCGCGCCGGATGTTTGCCAGTTCGCCGGATCTACTGCCCTAGACTGGGTTTTTGGCTTCGCTGGGCGAGGTGCGCCGACGCGCCGCCACGAGCCGGATTGTGTAGCAGATAGCGCTCAGCCCGAACATCGCCGCGGTGAGCAGCAGCCACCTGCCCAGGAAGGGCTGCTGGGTTTGTCCGGTCGCCGCCTGATACGTGGGTCTGCCCTGCTCGATGATGCCGGGCAAAAAGATCAGCAGCGTCAGCCCAGCCCCCAAGGCCGGCACTCGAATGTAGTTGCGGGCGAGCACGTTCGGGAGTTCGCGGGTCGGCCGCCAGCGTGCCCACAGCGCCCGGTCGGCCAACGCGTAGAGCGGGAAGAACAGCAGATCGTGAAGGACCACGGCGGCGGCGAACCAGACCGCGATCGACTGCCACCAGGTGCCGGAGTTCCACAGGGTCGCGGGTTTGAAGACGACCAGGATGTAGCCCATCAGCGCGAAGCCGGTCAGCATTGTCAGCAGATGCAGCGGATGTGATCCGTAGATCGCGGCGAAACGTGTTGAGAGTCTTGGCATCTCAACTGCCTTCGAATTCGATGGCGGCCACCCATTTGGTGTTGTGCACACCCGGCAGCGCGGGCACGATGATCCGGGCCGGATAGCCGTGGTCCAAAGACAAGTCGGCGCCGTTGACCCGCAGCGCCAGCAGCGCCTCGGGGTCGCCAATCTGGTTGGCTTGCAACGTCGCCTGCCCGAACGCACCGCCTCGCTGCAGGGAAATCACCCGGGCCGAGCGCGGCGCGGGTACACCGGCGACGCGGGCCAGCTCGGCCAGCCGGACGCCGCTCCAGGTCTGCACGGTCGACCATCCCTCGACGCACGCGATCGGCAGGCGCGCGGTGGTCTGCGGCATACCGGCCAGTGCCGCGCGGTCCAATGCGATCGGTGTGAGCCCGCCGCGCAGGACCAGTGACCAACTCTCGCCGACGCTTTCGCGGCTGATGCCCGCGGCGACCGCGGTCTTGTTGACCGGGAAATCACCCCGGCCTCGGCCACGTGGCAGCAGCAGGGCGGCGCCGCGGGAGGCCCCGCCGAGGGTCTGGCCGACGGTGAGGGCTGCGATCAGCAAGACACCGCTGCCGACCAACGCCAGGGCGCCGCGCCTGCTCATCGTCGGTTCGGCCGGGTCGGTGGCCACCAAGCCGTCGACATCGGGCGGCTCCAGACGGGTGTCGGCGCGGCCGGTGCGCAACACGTCGTGCAGTGACAGCGACCGTAATCCGGTGACCATCCGCGGCAGCTTGATCGCGATGTGCATCAGGAACCCGGTGATGAAGACCCACGCGCCGAAGTAGTGCGCGTCGTAGAAGCTGAACCCGAAGATGTAGTCGTACTGGATGTTCAGCACGCCGGTGACAATCTCGAACAGGATCCCGCCGACCAGCATCACCAGCGACACTCGCTCCAGCAGCGCAGCGGCCGACCGTGCCGGTGGCCAGGCGAACAGCCGCGGGATCACCGACCACAACTTGGCCAGTACAACCGGGATGATCACCAGTCCGAGACCCACGTGGATGCCCTGCGTCAAGCGGTACAGCCACGACGGTCGGGTGGGCCAGACGAACAACGGCAGTCGCAGCCACCCGACGTCCGCCGGGATGGCCTGGCCGAATTGCGGCGCGTAGGCGATATAGGACAGCAGCCCGGTGATCGTGATGATCGGCAGCGCCACCAACAGCACCAGCCCGAACACCGACGTCAGCCACGGGCCACGCAGCGGGCTCCGAAAATGGATGAGCAACCGGTCACCCAACCCGCTCATGGCGCGGCCAGGCTGGCGATCACCCGACCGCCGATCAGCCGAACGCCGGTCAACGTCAGTCCGACTTGGGCCGCCAGTGCGGCAGCGCTGTCCACCCCGACCGATGCCCAGCGGAACCACGGCCCGACATCGCAGGCCGACTCCAGCCGCACCCAGCGCGCGCGGATGCCGATGGCGTCGGCCTCGAATTCGGCCACGCAGCGCCCGCCGCGGCGCAGCAGCTCGGCGGCGCGCGCCAGAATCCGCCGCGGGTCTCCGCCCAGGCCGACATTGCCGTCGACCAGCAGCACCGTCTGCCACCGGCCCATGCCGGGCAGCGGCTCGAACACGTCGCCCAGCAGGGCCGGCGCGCCGACGCGCCCGGCCAGCCGGATCGCGGTCGCGGACCGGTCGATGCCGAGTGCGGGTATCCCCCGCTCAAACAGCCGCGCCACCAATCGTCCTGGCCCGCAGCCGAGCTCAATCGTCGGCCCGCTGCACATCTGGGTGACGGCTTCGTCGAAGACCTCGTCGAGGGCATCGACCAATCCGCCGTTCGGGGAGCACCGTGCGCCCAGCCAGCGGTGCGCCGGCAGCACCCGAACCTCGCCGTCTTCATGGCGAATCCAACACTGCTCGCCGGCGAGCGCCCGATCGTAGAGGTGTCCCAGCATGTCCGCCTTTCGCCTCGCGTCCGACCAGGGCGGCCCGTAATTCCGGGCCACTGGAGTGTTGCAACCGAACCCGCACACCACTGACACGGGCGAGGCCAGCGTTTGGATCACCCGGATCGATACCCCGATCCCTCGTCAGCTAACCAGGCCGAAGAGGGTCGGTCCACCGCCTGGGCGAAACCGTCCGCCGAAGTGATTCGGCGCCGAGGCGGGCTTGGACGGGTCCGGATCCCAGCGTTCAGCTCACACCAATGACGTGGCGTCGCAGCGCCGGACGTAAGCCGCCCAGGTCACCGCGACGCAGATCAGGTAGAACACCAAGAACACCCAGAAGGCGGTGGTCGCGGATTTAGCGGGTCCCGCGTAGGACGTGCGCAGCACTACGTTGATGCCGACGCCCCCCAAAGCGCCGACCGCGCCGGCGATGCCGATCAACGCGCCCGACATCGAACGCTCCCACCCGATTACGTCGACCGGCGAAAGATCTTACAGTGCAAGCGATTTCGCGGCAAATATGGACGGGCTGCCTCCCCGATTGGCGTTCGCTTCCGAAGCTACGGGGAGCGTGTTTCGGAAGTATTTCCGCGGATTGTCTGCGCGACTACCACCGGCTCACGCCGCCGCGCGCGCCGTGCCAGACGAACGGCGACGCCGCTCGTTGCCTGATTTCGGATGGGTGATACTGGATCGGTGCCGAACAGCGACGTTCACCCAGATCTACGCCGGATCGCGCGCATCGCGCCGCGACAAATGGTCAGTCGCCGCAGTCTGTCCACCATCCGGGTGCTGACCAAGCTGCGGGAGCGCCGCAATCCCGGCGCGTCCCGCCATGCCGAAGTGATCACCCTCGGTTCTGGAGTCGGCATCCGGCTGTTCCGGCCATCCGGTGTCGCCGCGCCCGCACCGGCACTGCTGTGGATACACGGCGGCGGATATGTGATGGGCAGCCCGCAACAAGACGATCGGGTGTGCCACGGGTTCAGCACCAGGCTGGGCATCACCGTCGCGGCGGTCAAATACCGCCTGGCCCCCGAACATCCGTATCCCACCCCGCTCGAGGACTGCTATGCGGCACTGACCTGGCTGGCCGGGCTGCCCGCGGTGGAGCGGACGCGGGTGGCGATCGGTGGCGCCAGTGCAGGTGGCGGTCTTGCGGCGGCGCTGGCGTTGCTGGCCCGGGACCGCGGCGAGGTCGCACCGCTGTTCCAGCTGCTGGCCTACCCGATGCTCGACGATCGCAGCTCGCTGACGGCCGAGAACCCGGACCACCGCCTGTGGAACACCCACAGCAACCGGTTCGGCTGGTCGGCGTATCTGGGCGACGCCGATCCGCAGGTCGCCGTACCGGCCCGCCGCGGCGATCTCGCCGGGTTGGCGCCGGCCTGGATCGGCGTCGGGACGCACGACCTGTTTCACGACGAAGACCTCGCCTATGCCGATCGCCTGCGGGCCGCCGGAGTGCCGTGCGAGGTGGAGACCATCCCCGGCGCCTTCCACGGATTCGACCTGGTGGCACCGAAAGTGCAAGTGTCGCAGCGCTTCTTCGACAGCCAGTGCGAGGCCCTGCGCGAGGCGCTGGCCGCCGCGCGCTAGTCCGCGGGATAGGCGATGGCGCCGCCGATGATCGTCGCGGCCACCAGCTCGGCGTCCAGCTCGGCGAGCACCATCGTGGGCTGCGCGGCCAGCACGCATAGGTCGGCCGGCTGTCCAACGTCGACGACCCGGGGCCGGCTCGGCTGATCGGCTGATCCCAGGAACATCGTCAAAGCGTCCGTCGCCGAGACACATTCGTCGACGCCTAGCACCGCACCGCTGGGCGTGGTGCGGTGTACCGCGGCACGCATCGCCGCCCACGGGTCACCGCGGCCGAACGGCATGTCGGTCGATAGTGCCAGGCGCACCTTGGCTTTTCGCAGCGACGCGACCCGCCACAGCGTGGCGTGCTCGGCAGCGGGAATCTCGGCGAGGTACTGATCGCCACGTTCGGTGACGAAGTTGGGCTGGGTCACCACGGTGAGCCCATCGGACTGGGAAAGGTCCGCGAGGTCGGCAAGGTTGTCGTCTTCGACGACCGCGGCGTGCTCTATTCGGTCCAGCCGATGGCTGCCGGCGGCGCGCAATGCCGCGATGGTGACCACCAACTGGGCCGTGGTCACGCAGTGCACGGCAACCGGTCTTCCCTCGGCGTGGTGGTCGGCGATCCATTCGGTCAGCGCATCCAGGTCGAGGCGGTCGTCGTGCAGTATCTTCTTGCCCGGGGCCAAGAAAGACGGCCGCGGCCCGAACTCTCCGTGCCGGTGCGCCACCAACAATGACACCATGTCGTCCGCGTCGAGATCCGGTGTGGCATCGGTGACTCCGGTGACGCCAACCGCGGTGAGGCGCCGGCTGAGCTCGGTGAGGTCGCTGTTTTGGCGCTGCAGCGCGTCGGACCAACGGTCGCTGGCGCGCAGCCGCCCGTCGGGGTGATCGGCCATTCCGAGCAGGTGCAGTGCGACGGAATTGAGGATCCACAAGGCGCCGCTGCGGTGCTGGACGCGGACCGGACTGCCGGCCACGATGGCGTCCAGCGCGGCGCGATCCAGCTCACCGGCAACGGATTCGTGGTAGCCGATCGCCCGGATCCATCCGTCGGCGTTCGGTGTAGCCAACGACAGGTGTTGTACCAGTTGATCTTTGGTGCGGACGCGGGGCGGTCCTAGCATCAGCGAATCCATCGCCGCGGCGGCCGAGCGCAGATGCACGTGGTGGTCGTGCAGGCCGGGTAGCACGGTCGCGCCATGCGCGTCGAGCACGGTCTCGCCGCTCCTGAATTCGAGGTCGTCGCCCATCTCCTCGATCCGCGCGCCGACCCGGATGTCGGTCACCGTGCCGTCCAGCAGTGTCGCTCGCTGAATCAGCATGGCAGGAAACGTCTTTCGCTGACGATCCGGCGTACGGCATCGTTGTCCGCGCCCAGTTCGGCGGCCCGGCGGTGCGACGGCGGCGGCTGTGGCGGCGGCGCCGGGCATTCCGACGCCGACGCCGTGCCGGGCAGGGCCGCATAGCCCGCGGCGATCCCCGCCATCGACAGCTGGATCAACTCGCCGCCACCGCGGGCCAGCGATTCGGCCACGGCCACGGCGGCTTGCAGGCCGGTGAGCGGATCGGCGATGGCGTCCCCGCAGAACACCGGGCCATCTCCGCCGACACCGACCAGGCCGCCGGCCACCGCAGCGTCGTCGCCGAATGCGGACCTGCCGGGGTTCTGGTCATACCCGCTGATACGCAACCAGATTCGGCCCGCTCGCGGCGCAAGACGGTCCGGGCCCAAACCCCGCCGCGCCAGCGCCGCGGGCCGCGAGCCCTCGATCACGATGTCGGCGACCGCAAGCAGCTCGCGCAGCTCGTCGGCCTGGCCCTCGAAATCGAGGCAATAGGAGAGCTTTTCGGCGTTCATCCAGTCGAAGAATTCGCGATTCCCGGCCCGGGTGCCGTCCGGGCGTTGTGGGCTTTCGACTTTGACGACGGTGGCTCCGGCGCGGGCCAGCAGCTGCCCGCAGAGCGGGCCGGCCCACATCGACGACAGGTCGGCCACCAGCAGGCCCGCGACACCCCGGGCGGCGCCCGTGCTGCCCAGTCGCTCGACCCGCCCCGGCGCCTCGGCGGCCTCGCCCAGGCCGGCCGCCGGCATGTCGAGCAGACTTGTCCGCTCGATGATCGACGAGACGAGACGCGTTGCGGCCCAACGCTGCAGCGTTGGCCAGGGATCGGCGGGCACCTCGTCAACTTCCAATAGCGCGGGGACGGCGGCAATGTCGTCGGGGCGCGACAGCGTGAGGGCGCACCAACCGTCGCGCGCCGAGAGCAGCCGGGTAGCACCGCCGGCCGAAATCCGGCCGCCGCGGCTCAATCCGAGCAATCCGGCCCGGCCGGCCAGCAGCGTGGCGGCATCGACGGTGATGCCCAGATGACCGCCGACCGCCGTCGCGACCTGCTCGGCGCGGGCCAGCACCTCGGCGCGAGAGAAGTCCGGCGGCCCGCCGGGCAGGCCGGTCAGGCAGGCCAGCCCGCTGCTTCCCCACCGGGATGCCGCGTTGCTCACCTGGACCATTGTGCGCGCGGTTCAGAAGTGCAGCGCGCGCAGTCGCCAGTCCAGCACCGGCCGCTCGGGCTGTTCGGCCCCGTCACCGACCGCGTAGACCAGCGATCGCAGTCCCAGCTCGCCCCCGTCGGCCGACTCGACATGCAGTTCGCTGTACAGGGTGTCGCCCTCGTACACCGGCCCGGTGTGATCGCACGACTGCCAGCCCAGCACGGTGCCCAGATTGGGCAGCAGCCTGTTGGCCTGCGCGAACGCCAGCCCGATGGTGTGGCCGCCATACACCAGCCGGCGCCCGCCGGAGCGTGAATCATGATGTGCGGCAGCGATATTCAGGGTAAGCCGGGCCAGCTCGGGTGCACTGCTGACGACGTCGCCGGTGCTGTGCAGCACCCTACCCGCCAGTGCGGTGTCGAAATGCGGCCCGGGCACTCGCTTTCGGAAGGCCTCACCGTTCCAGTGCGCCGCCGGCGCGACGGACGGGGGTGCCGCATCGGCGCCGATCGTCGTCATATCGTCGGCGGGCGCGTTATCGGGGTCGAAGTCCGGGCTCGCGGGCAACATGGCGCAGCGGTAGAAATCGAGCACCAATCGATCGGCCTGGTCGATCGTGGTCATCCGCAGCGCAGCAAGACCCGTCGGGGCCCGGCCGGGCTTGGCCGAGTTGGTGCGCAGCCCAACGACTTCGGTGCGAGTGTAGAGGGAGTCGCCGATGACCGGGAATCGGTGGAATGTCAGGCCGCGGTAGAACAGGTTCGCTTTGACCCGCGCAGTGACCAGCGTGCTCTGCCCGATGGCGACGTCGCAGACCAGCCCCGGGTGCGCCAGCGGTCCGGGCGCGCCAATCACCGCGACACACAGCTCGGCGTCCAGGGCCAGGCGCAGCCGGTCCCCGAGGATCGCCTGATGCGCGGCGGCCATGCCCGCCGACAGCGTCGCCACCGGTGCCCAGTCGAAGACCTGGCCCCTGGACAGATCGTCGAAGTACGGCCCGCCTTCGCGGATTCCCGCATACCCGTTACCCGTCACAACGCCTCATGCTGGCAGGCTGTCGAATCGGGGGTCAATGCAGGAGGGTTGTCGGAGTTGGACGACGAAGAAGACATGCTGGTCGCCACGGTGCGGGCGTTCATCGACCGTGAGGTCAAACCGACGGTCCGCGAGGTCGAGCACGCCAACGCCTACCCCGAGGCGTGGATCGAGCAGATGAAGCGGATCGGCATCTACGGCCTGGCCATCCCCGAGGAATACGGCGGCTCGCCGGTCTCGATGCCCGGGTATGTGCGGGTCACCCAGGAGCTGGCCCGCGGCTGGATGAGCCTGGCCGGCGCGATGGGCGGCCACACCGTGGTCGCCAAGCTGCTGGTGTTGTTCGGCACCGAGGAGCAGAAGCGGACCTACCTGCCGCGGATGGCCACCGGCCAGGTGCGGGCCACGATGGCACTGACCGAGCCCGGCGGCGGCTCCGACCTGCAGAACATGTCGACCACCGCGCTGCCCGACGGCTCCGGTGGCCTGCTGATCAACGGCGCCAAAACCTGGATCAGCAACGCGCGTCATTCCGGGCTGATCGCGTTGCTGTGCAAAACCGACCCGCAGGCCACACCGCGCCATAAGGGCATCTCGATCGTGCTTGTGGAGCAGGGGCCGGGTCTGACGATCTCCCGGGATCTACCCAAGCTCGGCTACAAGGGCGTCGAGTCGTGCGAGCTGTCCTTCGACAACTTCGCCGCTCCCACGTCCGCCGTCCTGGGAGACCTTATGGGCGAGGGCTTTTCGCAGATGATGAAGGGCCTCGAGACCGGGCGCATCCAAGTGGCGTCCCGCGCCCTGGGCGTGGCGACCGCGGCGCTCGAGGACGCGTTGGCGTATGCGCAGCAGCGGGAGAGCTTCGGCAAGCCGATCTGGAAACATCAGGCCGTCGGCAACTACCTGGCCGACATGGCCACCAAGCTCACCGCCGCCCGCCAGCTCACCCGGTACGCCGCGCAGCGTTACGACAGCGGCGAACGTTGCGACATGGAAGCCGGGATGGCAAAACTGTTCGCCTCCGAGATCGCGATGGAGATCGCGCTGAACGCGGTGCGCATCCACGGCGGCTACGGCTACTCCACCGAGTACGACGTCGAGCGCTACTTTCGCGACGCGCCCCTGATGATCGTCGGCGAGGGCACGAATGAGATCCAACGCAATGTGATAGCCGGCCAGCTGGTGGCCCGAGGCGGGATCTAAGCGGGGCTGCATCGGCGCTTGACCTCCGCTTGTGCGCTATATTTGCCTGACTTGCGCACCAGCAAACCGGCGCGGGAGTAAACCTATTGGACCGAAAGAAAGTCGGTTGCCATGAGTTATCCCCCAGGGCCGTACGAGGGCTCCCCCGAGTGGCAGGGCCAACCGCAGCAACCGGAGTGGCAAGGTCAGCCCCAGCAACCGGAGTGGCAGGGTCAGCCCCAGCAACCGGGCTGGCAGCAGCCACCACAACCGGGTTGGCCGGCCCAGCAGCCGGGCGCCTGGCCGGGCCAGCAGGAACCGGATAACTACCTCGTCTGGGCGATTCTGTGCACGGTGCTGTGCTGCCTGCCGTTCGGGATCATCTCGCTTGTCTACTCCAACAAGGTTTCCGGACTCTGGGCGCAGGGCCGGGTCGCCGAGGCGCAGGAAGCGTCCAGCAACGCCAAGAAGTGGGCGATCATCGGCGCCATCGCCGGCGGCGTCACATACGCGATCGTCGCGATCCTGTACATCGTCATCGCCGTGGTCGCCGTGTCGAGTATCCCGTCGACGACCAGCACCACCTTCGGGGGCTACTGAGAAATCGGTTGCGCGCCAACGTAAGTCGCATCGATTAGCCCCCAGCGCAGCGCCGTCTCGACGCCGACTGTCCGCCCGGACAGCACCAGGTAGGCCGTTCGCCAGCGGCCGATGCGGCGTGTGATGCTGACCGTTCCGCCGGCGCCAGGGATCAAACCGAGGCTCAGTTCCGGTAGCCCGAAGACCGAATCCTGCTGCGCCTCAACCCACCCGCAGAATGCGGCCATCTCCAAGCCGCTGCCCAGCACCCGGCCGTGCAGCTGGGCGCGGCAGGACCTGCCGAGCTTGGCGGTCAGCGCGTCGAGCGCCAGCGCCGGGCTGTGACGGGTGCGGCCCAGGTGCGCGCTCGCGGGATCGGCGAAGGTGCCGAATTCGGCGAGATCCCCCCCGCTGCAAAACGATGGGCCGTTGCCGCTCAACACGATCCCGGTGACCGACGGATCGAGTTGCGCGACGGTCAGTGCCTCCAGCAATGCCGCGCGCGCATCGGTGGAAAACGCGTTGTGGCGACTTGGGCGGTTGAACGTGATCAGCAGGGTATCCCCGTCGCGCTCGGCCCGCACCGGGTCGGGAATCTCGGGCATCCGGGCCGGGCCGCGTTCGGCGAGCCAGCGCGCGAACTCCGGCCCGGCCTGCAGGGTGGAGTAGGCCAGCGATTCGGTCACCACTGCGGCCAGCGTCGGGCCATCGGGCGCCATCGCGCGCAACACGTCGTCGCAGACGCTGCTGGCCTGCGGCCAGTGCTCACAACGCTTGCGCAGCTCGGCGAGCGTCTCGGGGACAGAATCGACGGTGATCACCCGCCGGTCGTCGCAGATGTCCTCGGTCAGCGTGAAAGTCGCTGTGTCCAGCCATGATTCGTCATGTGCGATCTCAGCGGCCGATCCGACGCCGACGACCACGCCGGGTGGCGACGACAGGCCCGCCTCCGGCGCACTCGATACGTCGACCACCCGGAACATCGGTCACACCGAATACTTCTCGATCAGCGCATTCTTGTAGAGCTTGCCGGTGTCGGTGCGGGGCAGCTGCGTCTCGAACGCGATCGAGCGCGGGCATTTGAAGTGCGCCAGTCGGTCTCGCAGCCACGCCATCAGCTCGTCACCGAACTCGTCGCCGGCGTCGGCCTCCTCGACGGTCTGCACGGCCGCCACCACCCGCTGACCCATCTCGTCGTCGGGCACCCCAAACACCGCGGCGTCCAGCACCTTCGGGTGGGTGACCAGAAGATTCTCGGCTTCCTGCGGATAGATGTTCACCCCGCCGGAGATGATCATGTGGTGGCGCCGGTCGGTCAGGTATAGGTAACCCTCTTCGTCGAGGTAGCCGATGTCGCCGACGGTGGTCCAACCGCGCTCGTCACGGGATGAGGCGGTTTTCGTTGGGTCGTTGAGGTATTCGAACGAAGCTCCGCCTTCGAAGTAGATCTCGCCGGCCTCACCGGGCGGCAGCTCGTTGCCGTTCTCGTCGAGAATGTGCACGGCGCCGCCCATCGGTTTGCCGACCGAACCCGGATGCGCCAGCCAGTCCTCGGCGAAGATCAGCGTCGACCCGTGTGCTTCCGAAGACGCGTAATACTCGTCGACGATCGGTCCCCACCAGTCGATCATCTGCTTCTTGATCTGCACCGGGCACGGCGCCGCGGCGTGCATCACCCGCTTGAGGCTGGACAGGTCGTACGAATCACGAACGTCCTGAGGTAGTTTCAGCATCCGGACGAACATGGCCGGCACGAACTGGCCGTGGGTGATCCGGTGCCGCTGGATGGCGTCCAGCGTGCCCTCGGCATCGAAGCGCTCCATCACGACCGTGGTGAGACCCGCGGCCTGCACCGTCATAGACCACACTGACGGCGCGGTGTGATACAGCGGGGCGGGACTCAGATAGACGGTGTCGCTGTCCATCCAGAAGCCGACCAGAGCCGACATCATGCCCGGGGCGTCTTCCGGTGGGACGTGCGGCAATGCGCGTTTGATCCCCTTGGGCCGGCCGGTGGTGCCCGAGGAGTACTGCAACAGGTCGCCCTCGATCTCGTCATCGATCGGGGTATCCGGTTGATTTGCAACGCATTCCGGGTAGCGCTCCCAGCCCGGCAGGTCACCGTCGGCGATCAGCAGCAGCTCGGGCAGACCGTTCGGCAGATGCTCGGCCAGCCCGGCGAGGGTGTCGCGTAGCGCCGCCGAGCCGACGATCGCCTTGGCGTTGCTGTTGTCGATGATGTAGGCCGCCTCGGCCGCGGTCAGGTGCGTGTTGATCGGCACGTAGTACAGGCCGCTGCGCCGGGCTGCCCACATGACGGCGTGAATGTGCTGATTGTTCTCCATCAAGATCGCGACGCTGTCGCCCTCGCGCAGGCCCGCCTGACGGAACCGGTGCGCCAGCCGGTTGGCCCGCGCTTCCAGTTCATCGAAGGTGACGACCGTTCCCGATGGGTACAGAATGATCGCCGGTTTGTCGGCGCCGAGGTAGGGGCGGATCTGCATGCGAAGACTGTACCGCCGCCAAATTTGACGGGTGTCAAGTGGCCGGGCGGTGATTCCGGATGCGGCCCATGGCCGGTGTCGGGATCACAATTCGATGATCTTCAACGGCGCCGCCGCCGTGCGACTTGCGCTGGTAAGAACTACCGCGTCAGCCGTGCGGCGCCTCGGAGATCTTGCTGTCCGGCTTGCCCAATGTTTGGCACCAGGTCTGTGCGGACAGTCGCGTCGCGGAAATCTCCAAATTGGCCGGGTCCTGACCGCTCTTGTCCTTCAGCATTTTGCTGACCTCGTCGTTCTGCTTCTTCTCGTCCTGGGTGGTGAAGTCCTTGCACTTGGTGTCGCCGCCGGTGTTGATCACCTGTGACGCGGAACATCCGCTGAACAAGATTCCCGCCGCCGCAACCGCTATCGCGAGCACGGGGGTTGTCGTTGACTTCATCGTCGGCCTCCCAAGATCGGACTGTTAGCTATCTATACACCGCAGCGTGCTGTTCCAAACAAGGCACGCAAAAATTAGCCGAGCAAACACAGAATCGCGTGCCGCGCGACGTCAGTCGGCGCGACTCCGTGTCTGCTCGCGATGTAAGGCGAGCTACTCGGACTCGGCGAGCCGCTGCTTGAGCGCCTCGAACTCGTCCTTGACGCCGGTGGGCAGCTTGTCGCCGACGAACTCGAACCACTCCTCGATCAGGGGCAGTTCCGCGCGCCACTCGGCCGCGTTGACCGCGAGCGCCTTGGCCACGTCGCCGCCCTGGATGTCGAGCCCGTCCAAGTCCAGGTCGTCGGCCGTTGGCACGATGCCGATCGGGGTGTCCTGGCCGCCGGCCTGGTGCTCGATGCGGTCGACGATCCACTTGAGCACCCGGCTGTTCTCGCCGAAGCCCGGCCACAGGAAGCCACCGTCGGAGTCGCGGCGGAACCAGTTGACGAAGAACACCTTTGGCAGCTTGGACTCGTCGGCGTTCTTGCCCAGGTCGATCCAGTGCTGGAAGTAGTCAGCGACGTGGTAGCCCAGGAACGGCAGCATGGCCATCGGGTCGCGCCGCACCGTGCCGACCTTGCCCTCGGCGGCGGCGGTCTGCTCGCTGCCCATGGTGGCACCCATGAAAACGCCGTGCTGCCAATCGCGGGCTTGGGTCACCAGTGGCACCGTCGTCTTGCGGCGCGCGCCGAACAGGATGCCGGAAATCGGCACGCCCTGCGGGTCGTCCCACTCCGGCGCCAGGATGGGGCACTGCGACATCGGGGTGCAGTAACGCGAATTCGGGTGCGCCGCTTTGGTATCCGATTCCCGCAGGATCCAGTCGTTGCCCTTCCAATCGATCAGGTGGTCGGGCTCGCCTTCCAGGCCTTCCCACCACACGTCGTTGTCGTCGGTCAGCGCGACGTTGGTGAAAACGGTGTTGCCCGCCTCCATCGTGCGCATCGCGTTCGGGTTGGACTTCCAGTTGGTGCCCGGCGCGACGCCGAAGAAACCGAACTCGGGGTTGACGGCGTAGAGCCGGCCGTCCTTGCCGAACCGCATCCAGGCGATGTCGTCGCCGAGCGTCTCGGCGCGCCAGCCCGGAATGGTCGGCTGCAGCATCGCGAGGTTGGTCTTGCCACACGCCGACGGGAAGGCCGCGGCGAAGTAGTAGGCCTTGTTCTCCGGGGAGATCAGTTTGAGGATCAGCATGTGCTCGGCGAGCCAGCCCTCGTCGTGCGCCATCGCCGAAGCGATACGCAGCGAGTAGCACTTCTTGCCCAGCAACGCGTTACCGCCGTAGCCCGAGCCGTAGCTCATGATCTCGCGGGTCTCCGGGAAGTGGGTGATGTATTTGGTGTCGTTGCACGGCCACGGCACGTCTTTTTGGCCGGGCTCCAGCGGGGCGCCCACCGAGTGCATCGCCTTGACGAAGAAGCCGTCGTCGCCGATCTTCTCCAGCGCCGCCTTGCCCATCCGGGTCATCACCTTCATCGAGATGACGACGTACTCGGAATCGGTGATCTCCACGCCCAGCTTGGGGTCGTCGGCACCCAGCGGGCCCATGCAGAACGGCACCACCCACATGGTGCGACCGCGCATGCAGCCGCGGTACAGGTCGTTCATCGTGGACCGCATCTCGGCCGGGTCCATCCAGTTGTTGGTCGGGCCCGCGTCGATCTCACGCTCGGAGCAGATGAAGGTCCGCGACTCCACCCGCGCCACATCGGACGGGTCCGACAGCGCCAGGTAGGAGTTGGGGCGCTTCTCCTCGTTCAGCTTCTTCAGGGTGCCCGCCTCGACCAGTTGCGTGGCCAGCCGGTGGAACTCCTCGTCGGAGCCGTCAGCGAACACGACTCGGTCGGGCTGGGTGAGCTCGGCAACCTCCTCTACCCACGCCAGCAGCCCCCGATGATTCGTGGGTGCGTTGTCCAGACCGGGAATGGTCGCTGAGGTCATCGAACTCTCCTGAATTCATCTCCGTACGCGCGGGCATTTTGTGATTGCGTATGCAGTCGCCCACACAAATATTGACATGGTGGCGTTAGCTACAGGTTATCGTGATCCCCTTGCTGGGGAAGGCCCGGGCGGGTATAAGCCTTCTCACAACAACGATTCAGAAGCGCTTAAACAGTTACCAATTGTCCTCATCCGCGCTCCTCGGGGCCGATTTGGGGTTTTCTGCCCCGCCCGTTCCCTCGGCGGGGCCGTCGGGCCGGGGTATACCCGGTTCTCCGAGTTCTGCACGCACCGCGTCCAACGCCGCCAGCACCGTCGGCATTTCCCGGTCCCGGGCGGCGGTGGCCCGCGCCGCGGCGATGGCGTGCTCGCGTAGCTCGGTGTCGATCACGCTGACCTGTTCTGACACCTGCGTGTTCTCGGCCTCGTCGTGGGCGACCAGCCCGGTACTCAGCAGCGCCTCGGCCGCCAGCACCCGGGTGGCGACCAGCTCCTCCACGACGGATTTCAGCGCGGACGTCAGATCACCCGTCCAGCGGTCCAGTAACGCGCGGTCGTGGAGCAGGGCACGGAGTTTGACCACCAGCACGGTGACCGCCACGCCCAGAGCCACGCACACCAGCGCGCCGGCGATCTGCAGCGTCGGATTCAGCCGATGGGCCAGGCCGGACATCAGCCGGAACAGCGTCAGCGCGACGCCCACCCCGAACCCGACACCGAGCAGCAGCATCAGCCAGGTCTCCTGCCGGCGGGATTTCAGCGGGGGCGGCGCGACGTCGACGGTGGGCAACTGCTCGATCCGCGGTAGCTCCATCGGCACATCCAACTCGCGTGCGACGTCGTCAAGCTGGGTGGTGGCGCCCTCGTTCACCTCGCTGACCACCTCGGCGGCCCGGCCCCGCGCGTGCGCCTCGAAACCGGCCATCTCGCGACGCGGCAGATGCGCGGCATCCTCTTGTAGCTCGCTGCGCACCGACGAGCATCGGTTCAGCGCGAAGTGCGACAGCTGAACCCGGGCCTGCTGCGTCTGACCGCGCATCCGGATGGTGCGCTCGGATTTCGCTTGCCTGCGCTCACGCAGCGCGATGCTGCGCTCCTCGCGCAGCGCGTCGACCCGGGCCCGCCGCCCGGCGCTGTCCGCATCGCGGTCGAACCGCCGCGCGACCGTTTGCAGCCGGGATTCCCAGGCCCGCAATCGATTTCGCCGCCCGACGTCGGAAGCGTCGAGTTGCTCCGCGACGGTGTCGACCAGTTCGTCCAGCTGCGGCTCACCTAGTTCGGGCGCGGCGGCCGCACCGATCCACGGCACCTTGGCGTAGCGCGGCGCATGTGCGGCGAGCTTGTCACGGTTGGCGCTCAGTACGTCGCGCCACCCACGGTGCACGTCGATCTTCGACACCACCGCGACGACGACGTCGGTGTGCTCGCAGGCGGCGTCGAGCAGCGCGCAGTCCGACGCGGTGAGTTCGGCGGCCGCCGAAACGACGAACACCACCGCCGTCGGCGCATCGCCGGGCTGCAGATCCGTCGACTCGACGAACTTGTGCGCGGGCAGCCGCTCGCCCAGCGCGGCGGCCACCCCGGTCACGCCGGCCATCCACGGGCCGGTCACCAAGACGACGTCGCGACGGCTGACCACGGGCGACTCCAGCCGCGGCCCGATCGCCGCCACCAGTTCGTCGACCTGGGCAGCCGGATCGGCGGACGCATCGCCGGTCATGACGACCCCCGGGTCTGCGACCACAGCCGCAGCGATCCCCGGGCGATGTCGGCACCGCAGCTGCGGTGCAGTTCACTCGCCGATCCGCGGCTGTAGCGCTGCCAGCGCGCCGCACGGGGCAGGTGTCCGGCCGGGTCGTCATCACCGGCGACATCCAGCCCTGCCGCCTGGGCCACGTCGACGGCGGCGGCCATCCGCGCGAGCACGGTGTGGTCGCCGGACAGGAATCCGCTGATCTGCTCCCCGATCAAGCGGCCGACGGCCAGGGCCTCCAGCTCCGCGGCGGCATCCAGCACCCGCTGGTAGCGCACCTCGGCGCCGAGGGCCGCCAACCGGGCGATCACCGCATCCACGCCGCTGACGCGCCGCAGCAGGGCCCGGACCTGCGCCGAAGTGGCGCCCCGGCGCAGCGCGGCGACTGCCAGTGCGGTGCCGAACCAATCCAGGCTGTCCAGCAGCCGCGCATGGGCCGGCCCGGGATCATCTGCCGCGACGAAATTCTCGAACGAGCCGTCCAGGCCGGCGGGGTGGGCGGCCAGCGTCTGCAGCGCCGTCCACGAGGTGGCGTCCAGTCCGTCGAACGCGGCGGCGGCCAGCAAAGCGATCATCGGTTCGACGGGGCCGCCGGCGACCTCGGCGAGACGCGCGCTTTGGGTTCGTGCCTGCACGAGCGGGTTTGCCCCGCGGCGACCCGACAGCGAGCCGAGCAGGTCGGCCTTGTTGAGCACGGTCAGCACCGGGCAGCCGGCGGCAACGATCGCGTCGACGTCCTCGGGTTTGACCACTTCAGCGATGACCTGGACGACCACGTCGGCCTCGCCCTCGGCCGGTGTCACGGTGATTCCCGACGCGGTCCCGGCGTGACCCAACGCGCGTGCCACGGTGCCGCGACCGACTCCGGCGCGCCCGTGTACAGCGACCCGCAGCGGCGCCGCGACCTTCTCGGCGATCGCGCTCACGCGCGCGTCGTCACAACCGGCAGCAAACCGTGTCAGCTCGTCGGTGAAAACTTGGCTCCCCCGTACCTTCATTTTTTGCCTGC
This sequence comes from Mycobacterium sp. 050128, assembly GCF_036409155.1. Lineage (NCBI taxonomy): Bacteria > Bacillati > Actinomycetota > Actinomycetes > Mycobacteriales > Mycobacteriaceae > Mycobacterium > Mycobacterium sp. 050128. The sequence continues at coordinate 1,135,542 of NZ_JAZGLW010000001.1, forward strand.
TCGATCCGATCGGCCCGCGCGCCACTGCGACGTTGCTTCCCGTCGCATGCGGGGTTGTCGCCGGCGCCGGGCCTGTTTGCCAGGCAAAGGATGGGGCACCACCGCATAGTGGCACTTGCGTCTTCGAGTTGCGAGCCACCGCTTATCTGTTACCAGTTGAAGGCAACTGTTGGGTATCAATCTGGACCAGGGGCGGCTACATCGGGGATTCATGGGCCACCATGGACAAATGCATGCGCAACCCGGGCTCGGGACGTGTTCCGATGCAGCGGTGGAGGTAGGAGCCGGCCTGGATACCGAAGAGTTTGTGACGCCAGTGTCGGATCCGGACGGTTCGGACGACCCTCAACGGGGCTATTTACCGGCCACGAGCTTCCGCTCCAGGCGTGCCACCCTGTCCGGCGGCCAGCGGGAGACCTGGGACCGGCGGTGGCCGACGATCGGCCTCTCCGACATCCCGCGCCGCTTCGAACCGCTCGACACCCGGGCGTGGTTCGGCCGGCAGGCGCCGCTGGTGCTCGAGATCGGCTGCGGCAGCGGCACGTCGACGCTGGCGATGGCCCGCGATGAACCTGAAATCGACGTGATCGCCGTGGAGGTCTACAAGCGGGGCCTGGCCCAGCTGCTGTGCGCGATCGACCGCGAGCACGTCACCAACATCCGGTTGATCCGCGGCAACGGGATCGACGTGCTGCAGCATCTGATCGCACCGGCCTCGCTGACCGGGTTTCGCCTCTACTTTCCCGACCCGTGGCCGAAGGCGCGCCACCACAAACGCCGCTTCCTGCAACCGGCCACGGTTGGCCTGATCGCCGACCGGCTACTCCCCGGTGGTGTCCTGCACGCCGCGACGGACCACCCCGGCTACGCCGAGCAGATGGCCGAAGTAGGCGACGCCGAACCGCGGCTGTGTCGCGTCGAACCCGGCAGCGGGCTGCCGATCTCGACCGTGCGCCCCACGACCAAATACGAGTTGAAGGCCCAAGAAGCAGGCAGCTCCGTATCCGAGTTCATCTGGAAAAGACGATGATTATGAGCCTCGCAGAAGAAACGACCGCGGAAACCGCCGCAGCGCCGGCGGCGCCGTCCGGTGACGATCTGGGCGGCCTCGATGCGCCGCCGCAGCGCGTGCTGCTGGTCTGGGACGCCCCCAACCTCGACATGGGACTGGGCTCGATCCTGGGCCGGCGCCCGACCGCGCTGGAACGCCCGCGGTTCGACGCGCTGGGGCGTTGGCTGCTGGCGCGGACGGCCGAGGTCAGCGCCGGACGGCCGGGCGTCATCGTCGAACCCGAGGCCACCGTGTTCACCAACATCGCCCCGGGCAGCGCCGAAGTCGTCCGCCCCTGGGTCGATGCTTTGCGTAACGTGGGGTTCGCGGTCTTCGCCAAGCCAAAAATAGATGAAGACAGCGATGTCGACCGGGACATGCTCGCCCACATCGAACAGCGGCGCCAAGAAGGGCTCGCGGCGCTGGTCGTAGCATCCGCTGACGGTCAGGCGTTCCGTCAGCCGCTGGAAGAAATCGCACGCGCCGGGGTTGGTGGGACAACCCCCGTCCAGGTAATCGGATTTCGCGAACATGCGAGTTGGGCACTAGCGTCGGATACCTTGGACTTCGTTGATCTGGAGGACATCGAGGGTGTTTTCCGGGAACCGCTGCCGCGGATCGGCCTAGATTCGTTGCCCGACCAGGGAGCGTGGCTGCAGCCGTTCCGGCCGCTGTCCGCGCTATTGACCACGCGTGTGTGACACTGGCGTGAAAACCGAAAGACACAGCGCGGGTCGCTGTTAGTGATCCAGTAAGGAGCTTGCGTGTTCGCCTGGTGGGGTCGAACCGTGTACCGCTACAGGTACATCGTGATCGGGGTCATGGTGGCTCTGTGTCTTGGCGGCGGCGTCTTCGGGATGAGCCTGGGTAAGCATGTTACGCAGAGTGGGTTCTACGACGACGGCAGCCAGTCCGTTGCCGCGTCGATTCTGGGGGACAAGACCTACGGACGCGACCGCACGAGCCAGATCGTGGCGATCTTCACCGCGCCCGACGGCAAGTCCGTCGACGACCCGGCCTGGCGACAGCAAACCGTCGACGAACTGAACAAGTTCGTCAAGGACCATCCCAACCAGGTGCTCGGCTGGGCCGGCTGGCTGGCGTTGGCCCCCGGCGCCGAACCCCCGAACGCCCAGATCAAGGGCATGGCGACGGAGGACAGGAAGCACACCTTCGTCACCATCCCGCTCAAGGGCGATGACGACGACACCATTCTCAACAACTACAAGCTCATCGAGCCGGCCCTGCAGAAGCTCAACGGCGGCAAGATCGAACTCGCCGGACTCGAGCCCGTCGCCAGCGCGCTGACCGGCACCATTGCCACCGACCAGAAACTCCTCGAATATCTGGGGCTCCCGCTGGTGACGGTGGTGCTGTTCCTGGTGTTCGGCGGCGCGGTTGCCGCCGGCCTGCCGGTCATCGTGGGTGGCCTGAGCATCGCGGGGGCACTGGGCATCCTGCGCTTCGCCGCCATCTTCGGCCCGGTGCACTTCTTCGCTCAGCCGGTGGTCTCGCTGATCGGATTCGGTATCGCGATCGACTACGGCCTCTTCATCGTCAGCCGATTCCGGGAGGAGATCGCCGAGGGCTACGACACCGAGGCCGCGGTGCGGCGCACGGTGATGACGGCCGGTCGTACGGTCATGTTCTCGGCGGCGCTGATCATCGCCTGCAGCGCCAGCCTGCTGGTGCTGCCGCAGGGCTTCGTGCACTCGCTGACGTATGCGATCTTCGCCGCGGTCGGCCTAGCCGCACTGCTGTCGATCACCTTGCTACCGGCCGCCCTGGGCATCCTCGGGCGCAACGTCGACGCCCTGGGCGTGCGGACCGCGTTCCGGGTGCCGTTCCTGCGCAACTGGAAGGTTTCCCGGGTCTTCCTGGAATGGCTCGCCGAGCGGCTGCAGAAGACCAAGACCCGCGAAGAGGTCGAGGCCGGCTTCTGGGGCAAGCTCGTCACGACGGTGATGAAGCGCCCGCTGGCCTTCGCCATCCCGATCGCCGTCGGCATGATCCTGCTGGTCATCCCGCTGGGCAATCTGTCGCTCGGCGGCATGAGCGAGAAATACCTGCCACCCGACAACGCCGTGCGCATGGCGCAGGAGCACTTCGACAAGCTTTTCCCCGGGTACCGGACCGAGCAGCTGACCGTGGTGATCAAGAGCAACAACCACAGCAAGGTCACCGACCAGCAGGTCGCCGACATCCGCAACCGGATCTCGGGGATCACCGGGTTCACCGACAAGACGTGGGAGGAGCGCCCCTGCCCGGTGATCGCCAACAACCCCTGCGTCCCGGGCCCGAACGGGACCACCCAGCCCAAGGACGATTCGCTGCGGGTGATCCAGAACGGCTTGGTCAACAAGAACGATGCCGAGAAGAAGATCAACGAGCTACGGGCGATCAACCCGCCGAAGGGCCTGACCCTGCTGGTCGGCGGCACACCCGCGCTGGAGCAGGACAGCATCCACAGCCTGTTCGACAAGGCTCCGCTGATGCTGGTGTTGCTGCTCAGCGCCAGCCTGTTGCTGATGTTCCTGGCATTCGGGTCGGTGGTGTTGCCGATCAAGGCCGCGCTGATGAGCGCGCTGACGCTCGGCTCCACGCTGGGCATCCTGACGTGGATCTTTGTCGACGGGCACTTCTCGACCTGGCTGAACTTCACACCGACGCCGCTGATGGTGGTGCTGATCGCGCTGGTCGTCGCGGTGGGCTTCGGTCTGGCCACCGACTACGAGGTTTTCCTGGTGTCCCGAATGGTCGAGGCTCGCGAACGCGGCATGTCGACGGCCGAGGCCATCCGGATCGGTACCGCTACCACCGGACGTTTGATCACGGCCGCCGCGCTGGTGCTCGCCGTGGTCGCCGGCTCGTTCATGTTCTCCGATCTGGTGATGATGAAGTATCTGGCGTTCGGCTTGGCGGCGGCGCTGTTGCTGGACGCGACCGTGGTCCGGATGTTCCTGGTGCCCTCGGTGATGAAGCTGCTCGGCGACGACTGCTGGTGGGCCCCGCGCTGGGCCCGGCGGCTGCAGAACAAGATCGGCCTGGGCGAGACGGACCTGCCTGACGAGCGCAAGCGCAGCGCCGTCAACGGCCGGACGATCCGGCCGCCGGTCGCGGCCAGCCTGGTCGCCGCGAAACCGCGGGCGCCGCACGACCCCACGCACCCCGGCGCGCCCCCGGAGCCGTCGCGGCCGTCCGAGCCGCGACCCGCAGCGGAGCTGCCTGCGGGTCCAAGCCGCGCCCCGTCCCGGCCCACCCAACCGACCGAAGCCAAGACGACGCGCTTCTCGGCTCAGGGCAGCGCCGACCCGCGACCCGCGGCTCCGGCTGCACCGCCCGCGCCGCCGCCGTCGGCCGGCCAAACCCGGGCCATGCCGGTTCCCACCAACCACGAGGACACCGCCGACCCGACCACCGCGCTTCCTTCGATGCGTCCGGAGGGCAACGATTCCGACGCCGCCACCGAGAAGATGAATGCTCGCGGCCAGGGCGGCCAGGCTGACGGTGGCGACAATGCGCGTCCACGCCGCCGCGCGGGCGGTGGGCTCTCCGCGCAGGATCTGCTCCGCCGCGAGGGACGGCTCTAGGCCCGCTCGGGTCTTAGTCGGTCCGCTTCTCCGGATCGTCCGCCTGGGCGTGCAGAACGACCCGGCCTTCGGAATCCTCGTCCAGCTTTTCGGCTTCGACGGCCGGATCCCGGGCAAGTAACACCTGGATCGCGTTGTTGAGGAACGCCACCGTCGGGACCGCCAGCAGGGCGCCGACGATCCCGGCCAGCACACCGCCGGTGGAGATCGCCAGCACCACCCCGAGCGGGTGAATCGAGACCGCGCGGCCCATCACCAGCGGCTGCAGCAGATGCGACTCGATCTGGTTGATCACGACCAGCAAGCCGAGCGTGATCAGCGCGTAGACGATGCCCTTGGTCAGCAGCGCGACCACCACGGCCACCAGCCCCGAGATCAGGGCACCGATCAGCGGGATGAAGGCGCCGAGAAACACCAGCGACGCCAGCGGCAGCGCCAGCGGAACGCCCATGATGGCCAGCCCGGCGCCCACCCCGGCCGCATCGGTGAAGGCCACCAGGAAGGTGGCGCGGACGTAGGCGATCAGCGAGCCGTATCCGGCGCGGCCCGCCTCCATGACCCGGTCGCGCACACCGATCGGGAAGATCTTGACCGTGTAGGCGAAGATGTTGCGGCCGCCGTAGAGAAAGAAAATCAGGGTGAACAGCACCAGCACCGCCGCGGTGAGCAGTTCGGTGAGGGTGGCCGCGGTGTTCAGCGCGCCGCTGGTCAACTTCGACTGATTATTGTGCAGCGCCTGGATCGCGGCATTGCCCGCGTTGGTGATCTGCTCGCTGCGCAGATGCACCGGCCCTTCGATCAGCCACCGCCTGGTGGTGTCGATGCTGCGGGTTACCTGCTCGGTCAGGTCTGGCAACCCGGCGACGAACTGGGTGACGACGAACGTGAGGATGCCGCCGAGCACCGCGAACCCGCCGAGCAGCACCAGTGCGACGGCACCGCCGCGCGGCAGACCCTGCCGATCCAGCCAGTCCACGACCGGTACCAGCAGCGCGCTGACCATCAGGGCCAGCAGCACCGGGACGACGATGATCTCCAGCTTGGCCAACACCCAGAAAAACGCGAGTGCCGCACCGAAGATGACCAGCAAACGCCAGGCCCAGGCTGCGGTGTTGCGGACAAGGGGCTCGACCGCGTCGTCGTCGGAGTTTGCCGGCATCCAGCCAGCCTATCGGGCGCTCCGGTTGGGTAGTGAGGTCAGCACGATCCGGTCACGACGGCGACACGCGCGGAGTTGCGTCTCGATTGCCGCGCCACCTGCGCGGTTACCCTAAATCACGTGCCGTACGACGCGCCCATCCGCAACCTCCGCTTCCCGGGCGGCGGCGCATTCGCGCACGAGGGTGAGCCGCCGGCTCCCGCACGCGAGAGCGAGACACCGCGCGGCAAATATTGGTGGGTGCGCTGGGCGGTCCTGGGCCTGGTCGCGATCGTGCTCGGCGTCGAGGTCGCCCTGGGCTGGGACCAGCTGGCCAAGGCGTGGACGAGCCTGTTCGCGGCCAACTGGTGGTGGCTGCTCGCGGCGGTGGCGGCGGCGGCCGCGTCGATGCACAGTTTCGCCCAGATCCAGCGCACTCTACTGAAGTCCGCCGGGGTGCACGTCAAGCAGCTGCGCTCCGAGGCCGCGTTCTACGCCGCCAACTCGCTGAGCACCACGCTGCCCGGCGGACCGGTGCTGTCGGCGACGTTTTTGCTTCGGCAGCAACGCATTTGGGGAGCCTCGACCGTGGTGGCGTCCTGGCAGTTGGTGATGTCGGGCGTGCTGCAGGCGGTCGGGTTGGCGCTGCTCGGGTTGGGTGGCGCCTTCTTCCTGGGCGCGAAGAACAACCCCTTCTCGTTGTTGTTCACCCTCGGCGGCTTCATCGCGTTGCTGCTGCTGGCACAGGCGGTGGCCTCGCGGCCGGAGCTGATCGAGGGCATCGGCACCCGCATCCTGTCGTGGTTCAACTCGGTGCGCGGCAAGCCGGCCGACACATACCTGGCGAAGTGGCGCGAGATCCTGATGCAGCTCGAGTCGGTCAGCCTGGGCCGGCGCGACCTCGGGGTGGCGTTCAGCTGGTCGATGTTCAACTGGATCGCCGACGTCGCCTGCCTCGCCTTTGCCGCATACGCGGCCGGCGACCACGCGTCGATCGCCGGACTGACGGTGGCCTACGCGGCCGCCCGCGCCGTCGGCACGATTCCGCTGATGCCGGGCGGGCTGCTGGTCGTCGAGGCGGTGCTGGTGCCCGGGCTGGTGTCCAGCGGGATGTCGCTGCCCAACGCGATCTCGGCGATGCTGCTCTACCGGCTGATCAGCTGGCTGCTCATCTCTGCGATCGGCTGGGTGGTGTTCTTCTTCGTGTTCCGCACCGAGAACCCGGGCGGCTCCGACGACGACCCGCCGACCGGTCCGCTGCCGCTGATCGAGCCACAGTTGCGGCTTTGGAACGACGATCCCACCGCCGACGCGCTGCAGGGTCCGTTACCGCCGCCGGAGAACCGCTAGCCGACGTTGTTCTGCCGCGACGGGCCGGGCAGTGCGCCGCCGGCGCCCTGGGCCTGCTGCAGCATGCCCATGGCCTGGGGAATACCGATCGGCAGCTTGCACTGCGTCGACAGGGTGGTCAGCGGCTGCGCGATCCTGGCCATATCGGCGGCCACCTTGGGGTTGCCCTCGAAGTAGGACTTCAGCCCGGTGACCGACTCCGGGCCGGCCTGCTGCTGCAGCATCGTGGTCATCGCGTGGTTGGTCTCCGGGTGCGAGTCCAGGTAGTCGCCCATCGACTTGGAGACCGAGCCGATCGTCCGGGCGATCTCGCTGGCCGCGCACGGGTCGTTGGCGCCGGTCGCCGGCGGCCCGGCCATCAGTGCGACGGCCGCAGCGGGCACTGCGACCGCGAACAACCCAGCACCGAGCGTGCGCCGTCCGGTCAGAATGCCTGCCTTCATGCCTGAACTCCCCATCCCCGCGCGGCCCAGCGTCATCCTGCCATCGGGGCCCATACGCTGCCACCTGGTGTGACGCAGATCCCGCTTGATCACCGGTCGGCAACGACTCGGTCGCGACTTGGCTACGGAGCCGTCTGCGCAGCTCACGAATTCGTTAAGCCAAACTAATGCACAGGCTGCTGCGGTATCGTCGCCCTCACGCGGAAGCGAGATACTTGGGGAGCCTGAAATCCAGCAGTTTATGATGCGCCTCAGCCGCAGCCTGCGCAGATACCGCTGGTTGGTCTTCACAGGCTGGTTGTTGGCATTGGTCCCGGCGATCTACTTGGCGTTGACACAGTCCGGGAATCTCACCGGCGGTGGTTTCGAAGTGGCCGGTTCGCAGTCGTTGAAGGTCCACGATCAGCTCGAGGAGCAGTATCACGACCTGGGCGCGTCGTCGTTGGCCCTGGTGGCCGCACCCCGCGCCGACGCCAGCTATGACGACATGAACAACGCCGTGGCGCAGCTGCGGCGGATCATCGGCGAATTCCCCGGCGTCACCGAGAAAACCAACCCCACGCAGCGGCCGCCGCAGCCCGACCGCCCGTATGTGCTGACGCTGCGGCTCGACGCCCGCAACGCCGGTACCAGCGACATCGCCAAGCGGCTACGGCAGCAGGTGGGCGTCAAGGGCGACCAGTCCGGGCAGACGGCGGACGGCCGGGTTCGGCTCTACGTGATCGGGCAGGGCGCGCTCAGTGCGGCCGCCGCGGCGAACACCAAACACGACATCGCCAAAGCCGAACAATGGAACCTGCCGATCATCCTGATGGTCCTGCTCGTGGTGTTCGGCTCGCTGGCCGCCGCGGCCATACCGCTGGCGCTTGGCGTCTGCACGGTCGTGGTGACCATGGGACTGGTCTATTTCCTGTCGGCCTACACCACGATGTCGGTGTTCGTGACCTCGACGGTGTCGATGTTCGGGATCGCGCTGGCAGTGGACTATTCGCTGTTCATCTTGATGCGGTTCCGCGAGGAATTGCGGTCCGGGCGCCAGCACCGCGAGGCCGTCGACGCCGCGATGGCCACCTCCGGGCTGGCGGTGGTGCTGTCCGGGTTGACCGTCGTCGCGTCCCTGACGGGGATCTACCTGATCAACACCCCGGCGCTGAAATCGATGGCCACCGGCGCGATCATGGCCGTCGCGGTCGCGATGCTGACCTCGACCACGTTGACGCCCGCGGCGCTGGCGACGTTCGGCCGCGCGGCCGCCAAGCGCTCGGTGCTACTGCATTGGTCGCGGCGACCGGAAAGCACGCAGTCCCGATTCTGGAACCGCTGGGTTTCAGCCGTGATGCGCCGGCCATGGATATCGTCCATCGCCGCAGCGACGGTACTGCTCGTCATGGCCGCACCGGCGGCGTCGATGGTGCTGGGCAACAGCTTGCTGCGCCAGTTCGACTCGGCGCACGAGATCCGCGCCGGCGTCGCCGGGGCATCCCAAGCTCTCGGGCCCGGCGCGCTCGGTCCGATCCAGGTAATGGTGAGCTTCCCCGACGGCTCAGCGTCCGCACCCGAGCACAGCCAGACGTTGGCCGCCATCCGGCAGCGGATGACGCAGGCCCCGCACATCGTCTCGGTGACCCCGCCGCAGTTCGCCGACGACAACAGCAGTGCTTTGCTGTCCGCGGTGTTGTCGGTCGATCCCGAGGATATGGGCGCCCGGCAATCCGTCGACTGGATGCGTGCCCAGCTCCCGCAGGTTCCGAACGAAGGGACCGCACGCGTCGACGTCGGCGGCCCGACGGCGCTGATCAAGGACTTCGACGACCGGGTCTCGGCGACCGAGCCGTTGGTGCTGCTGTTCGTCGCGGCCATCGCGTTCGTGATGCTGTTGCTGTCGATCCACTCGGTGTTCCTGGCCTTCAAGGGCGTGCTGATGACGCTGCTGTCGGTGGCCGCCGCCTACGGAAGCCTGGTCATGGTGTTCCAGTGGGGCTGGTTGCGGGATCTCGGGTTCGCCCACATCACGTCGATCGATAGCACCGTTCCCCCGCTGGTCCTGGCGATGACGTTCGGGTTGTCGATGGACTACGAGATCTTCCTGCTCACCCGGATCCGGGAACGCTTCCTGCACACCGGGAACACCCGCGACGCGGTCGCCTACGGCGTGAGCACCAGCGCCCGCACCATCACCAGCGCCGCCCTGATCATGATCGCGGTGTTCATCGGCTTCGCGTTCGCCGGCATGCCGCTGGTCGCCGAGATCGGGGTGGCCTGTGCGGTGGCGATCGCGGTGGACGCCACCGTGGTGCGGCTGGTGCTGGTCCCGGCGCTGATGGCGATGTTCGCCCAGTGGAATTGGTGGCTGCTGGGCTGGCTGCGCCGCGTCTTGCCGTCGGTCGATTTCGACCGGCCGCTGCCCGAAGTCGACCTCGGCGACGTCGTCGTCATTCCCGACGACATCTCGGCGCTCACCGCGCCCAGCGCGGACGTGCGCATGGTGCTCAAGTCGGCGGCCAAGCTCAAACACCTGGCGCCCGACGCCATCACGGTGGCCGATCCGCTGGCCTTCACCGGCTGCGGGCGCAACTGCAAGGACGCCGACGAAACCCGCGGCCAGGGCCCGGGCCAGATTCCGCACCAGGTCAACATCGGCGACGGCGACACCGTCGCGGTCACGCTCGGCGAGAAGAACGGCAGCAACGGTCAGACCAGGACCGCGTCCGGGGCCAAGAAGCTGGTCGACGGCCTGGCCTCGCGCAACGGCATCGCCCGGGCCATCCCGTGGGGCGATCGGCCGGTGCATCCGGTCACGCTGTGGCGGAGTCGGTTGTCGATTGCCATCGACGCGCTCGAGGCCGGTGCGCGCGACCGCGACCGGCCGCAATACGCGCGTCGCAGCCCGGTGGAAACCACCCACGTGCAATTGCCCACCGGCGACCGGCTGCAGGTCCCGACGGGTGCCGAGACGCTGCGCCTGAAGAGCTACCTGATCATGTCCCGTAACAGCAGCCGCGATTATGCCGAATTTGCTGACATGGTCGAAACATTAGAACCGGAAACGGCCGCGGTGGTGCTCGCCGGAATGGACAGGTATTACTGTTGTCAACCGCCCAGGCAGCAATGGATCACCTCCCAGTTGGTTCGTCGACTCGCGGATCCGAATCCGTCCGATCTGCCAGACGTCGTCTCGGAACCGGACGCCAAGGCAGACTGGGATGACGTCAAGCAGCGCTGCCTGTCGGTGGCCGTCGCGATGCTGGAGGAGGCGAGGTGACGTTGGCAGCCGACCGTCGACGCGTGCCGCCGCACCAGCAGCCCGCTGCCGAACCGCGGCCGCACGATTTCGACCAGCCGGTGGAATTCTGGCCGACCGCCGCCATTCGCTCGGCGCTGCAGGGCGGTGACATCGACATCTGGAAGCGGATTGCCGCCGCGCTGAAGCGCGACCCGTTCGGCCGCACCGCCCGCCAGGTCGAAGAAGTCCTCGAGGGCACCCGCCCGTATGGCATCTCCAAAGCGCTGTGGGAGGTGCTGGAGCGCGCCCGCATCCACCTGGAGGCCAACGAACGCGCCGAGGTGGCCCGCCACGTCGGGCTGCTGATCGAGCGATCCGGCCTGGCCCAGCAGGAGTTCGCCGCCCGCATCGGGGTGGCAGCCGAGGATCTGGCCTCCTACCTCGACGGCAGCGTCAGCCCGTCGGCCTCGCTGATGATCCGGATACGCCGGCTCTCGGACCGGTTCGTGAAGGTGAACACACCCCCGCCCGACGCCAACTGACTCAGCGGGCGTTGATCGGCAGCACGTCGTTCACCAGCCAGTCGCTGCCCCGCTTGACCAGTGCCACCCGCAGCGCCGGCGCCGCCCGGCTGGGCGGCTGGCCCGGCGTGTTCTGGGTGACCCGCAGGATGACCGCCACACTGGCCGCGGTGGGTCCGAGCGCCTCGACCCCGGCCGCCAGCGTCGAGGCCTGCGCCGTGACATTGCGCTGCGCGAGTTCGGCGCTGGACTTCTGGTACTGCTCCTTGAACGCGTCCGCGCGCTCGGGCACCATCATCGCCGCGGCCCGGTCGATCGAGCTGGTCGGGGCCACGGGGTTGAACGACGCCATCGCCTCGGCCATCCCACTGGCGACCTGGGCCACGTCGCGGGAATCCTTCTTGAAGTCACGGTCGGTGCTCGTCCAGTGCGTGTATCCGGTCAGCACGGCGGCCACCAGGGCGGCGGTGCACAGCACGACGACAGCCAGGCGCAGCCCCGGGGCGTCATCGTCGGTCCCGACGCTGACCGAATCCCGGCGCAGCAGCCAGAAGTTGACTCCGACGCCCTCGGTGATCAGCACCAGCAGCACCGAGCACGCCGATACCCACCACAGCGGCCAGTCGAGGATGACGCCGATCACCAGCAGCGCAGCGATCGTGGCCAGCGGCGCCGGGACGTCGAAGGCCAGCAGCCGCCACCGGTTTCTCATCGGATCGACTCCAGGTGAGAGATCATCAGCTTGCCGTCGACGTCGGAGACGTCGAGGCGCAGGCTCCAGTGCACCGTCTGCGGCTTGGCGCCGACGTTCTCGCTGACCGACGTCGCGACCAGCATCACCGAATCCGTCCTGCTGGCGAACGGCGGCAGCTTGGTGGTGAGCACCGGGCGCGCGATACCGGGTTGGCTGTCCAGGTCGTGATGCACCGTCTCGATCGCCACCGACTCGATGCGCCCGCTGCTCTGCGACTGCAGCTTCTCGACCACCTGCCGGTAGGGCTGCACCGTCGCGTCGAATTCGGTGTTGAGCTCGCCGACGGTCCCGTCGTGCAGCCGCTGCAGGCTGGCGTCGATGTTGGTGCTGTTCATGTTGATCAGCACGCCGGTCCATTCGGCGGCGGTCTGCATCACGCGACTCAGATAGGTGCGTTCGGCCGACTCGGCGCGGTGGTCGGACCAAATGATCCCGAGGAGCACGACCGCGGCGACCGACAGCACGCCGAGAACCGCCGAGGCGATGCCGAAGGGAGAGAAGATCGCGCCGTCGGCGTCTTCTTCGTCGGACTCGGGCGCGCCGGCCTCGGCGTCCCGCTCGTCAGCTTCGGTCGCCGGCTCGGTCTGTTCGCCCCCAGGCATGGGCGCGAGGTTACCCGGCCGCCGGTCACGGTCGGCGCAGCAGGCGCCCGGCACGCACAAGATGGTAAGGATGGCAGGGTGACGTATGCGGCCACCCGCTCGGGCCTGGACCTGAGCTACATCGACGAAAATGCCCGTCCCCAGGACGACCTGTTCGGTTACGTGAACGGTCGCTGGCTCGCCGACTACGAGATTCCCCCGGACCGCGCCACCGACGGCGCGTTCCGCACCCTGTTCGACCAGGCCGAGGAGCAGGTCCGCGACCTGATCATCGAAGCCAGCGAGCGCGGTCCCGCGCTGGCAAGCGCGGGCAAAGATGCGCAGCGCATCGGCGACCTGTACGCCAGCTTCCTCGACGAGGACGCCGCCGAGCGCCGGGGCACCCAGCCGCTACACGACGAACTGGCCACCATCGACGGCGCGGCCGATTCGGCGGCGTTGGCCGCGGTCGTCGGTTCGCTGCAGCGCACCGGGGTGGGTGGCGGCGTCGGCGTCTACATCGACACCGACGCCAAGAACTCGACCCGCTACCTGGTGCACGTCAACCAGTCCGGCATCGGGTTGCCCGACGAGTCGTACTACCGCGACGAGCAGCACGCCCAAGTGCTCGCGGCCTACCCCGGACACATCGCGCGGATGTTCGCGCTGGTGTACGGCGGCGAAGCGACAGACCACGCCGACACCGCGGCCCGCATCGTGGCACTGGAGGCCAAACTCGCTGCCGCGCACTGGGATGTGGTCAAGCGCCGCGATGCCGATCTGACCTACAACCTGCGCACTTTCGCGCAGCTGCAGACCGAAGGCGCGGGCTTCGACTGGACCGGCTGGGTCACCGCGCTGGGCAGCAATGTCCAAGATGTCACGGAAGTCGTTGTGCGCCAGCCTGATTACCTCACCGCATTTGGTGCGCTGTGGGAAAGCGAAGACCTCGACGACTGGAAGCGCTGGGCGCGTTGGCGGTTGATCCGCGCCCGTGCCTCGTGGCTGACCCACCCCCTGGTCGCGGCCGATTTCGACTTCTACGGCCGTCTGCTGACCGGGGCCGAACAGATCCGAGACCGCTGGAAGCGTGGGGTCTCGCTGGTCGAGAGCCTGATGGGCGACGCCGTCGGAAAGCTATACGTGCAAAGGCATTTCCCGCCCGACGCCAAGGCGCGCATCGACGCGCTGGTGGACAACCTGCAGGAGGCCTACCGGGTCAGCATCAGCGACCTGGACTGGATGACGCCGCAGACCCGGGAGCGTGCGTTGACCAAGCTGCGCAAGTTCACCGCCAAGGTCGGCTACCCGGCGAAGTGGCGCGACTACTCCGCGGTGGTGATCGACCGCGACGACCTCTACGGGAACTACCTGCGCGGGTATGCGGTCAACCACGACCGCGAGCTGGCGAAGCTGGGTGGACCGGTGGATCGCGACGAATGGTTTATGACGCCGCAGACCGTCAACGCGTATTACAACCCCGGGATGAACGAAATCGTCTTTCCCGCAGCCATTTTGCAGCCGCCTTTCTTCGACGCCCAGGCCGACGACGCCGCCAACTACGGCGGCATCGGGGCAGTGATCGGACACGAAATCGGGCACGGCTTCGACGACCAGGGCGCCAAATACGACGGCGACGGCAATCTCGTCGACTGGTGGACCGACGACGACCGCAGCGAATTCGGCGTCCGCACCAAGGCGCTGATCGAGCAGTACGAGGCCTACGTGCCCCGCGAGTTGAAGAGCCACCCCGGCCCGCCCCATGTCCAAGGCGCCTTCACCGTCGGCGAGAACATCGGCGATCTGGGCGGCCTCTCGATCGCGCTGTTGGCCTACCAGCTGTCGCTGAACGGCGAGGAGGCCCCGGTGATCGACGGCCTGACCGGTGTGCAGCGGGTGATCTACGGCTGGGCGCAGGTGTGGCGCACCAAATCCCGTGTGGCTGAGGTGATCCGGCGGCTGGCCGTCGACCCGCACTCACCGCCGGAGTTCCGGTGCAACGGCGTCATCCGCAACCTCGACGCCTTCTACGAGGCCTTCGACGTGACCGAGGACGACGCATTGTTCCTGGCGCCGCAGCGCCGGGTCAGGATCTGGAACTAGGCCCCCGCAGCCTCGCGAACAGGCACCAATGCCTCGATGCGCGCCGGCACGTGCTTGTGCCAGGGCGTTCCGGCGTAGGAGTCACGCCACCCGGTCGACGTCAGCGCGTTCGGGGCCACACCGGGGACGACGGTTCGGCCGTCATCCTCGACGTAGTCGAGCCCAAAACCGTTGGGCAGGGCCGCATGTCCGGGCAGCATCGTCTCGGTGATCTCGATGGTCGCCTCGGCGCTGCCGGCCGCGGTGGTGATGCGCGCCCGGCAGCCGTCCACGAGACCGAGGTCGTGGGCATCCTCCACGCTGACCCGCAATGCTCCGTCGGCGTCGCGTTTACGCCAGGACGGGTCGCGGAAAATGTCGTTCGCGGTGTAAGCGCGCCGCTCCCCCACCGAGAGCACGATCGGCAGCTCCGCGGTGGTCAGTTGTGGCGGCGCGGCAGCCAGGGCTCGCAAATCGTCGAGCATCTCCGGGATTTCGAGCGCGATCTTGTGATCGGAGTGACTGATCAACGCGAAGTCGTCCTCGTAGTTGTGCGCGGTGAAGACGACCCCCGACGGGTTGTTCAGGATGGCCTCGAACAGCGCGTTGCCGTCGGCGTGACCGGCCCGTCGCACGGCCTCGGGATAAGTCATCGCCGTCTTCTGCGCCAGCCCCCACACCGCGGCGGCCCCGGCCATGCCCTCGGGCAGCGTCGGCCCCAGCGTTTCGTAGAGCACATAGGGAACCAGCCGCGCCATCGTCGGATTGCCCGCGACGGCGTTCAGGAATGCTTCGGCGTACGCCTCGCGGCCCCGCTCGGCGGCCTCGCGCAGCGGCCGTAGCTCCGCGTCGTCGAGGACACCGAGCGCGCGCACCAGCCGGGCCCAGATCTCCGGCTCAGGCAGTGTTCCTTCCAGCGGCTTCAGCAGTGGTCGACGCAGGTGAAAGCCGTTGTGCGGGAACTCGAAATTGAAGAACGTAGCCTCGGTCTTCTCGTACTGGGACGCCGCCGGCAACACGTAGTGCGCCAGTCGGGCGGTCTCGGTCATCGCGACGTCGACGACCACCATCAGCTCCAGCGACGCAAAGGCCGCCCGGCAGGCCGTCGAATCGGCCAGCGAGTGCGCGGGATTACCGCTCTCGACGATCATCGCCCGGAACCGGTCCGGGTGGTCGGTGAGGATCTCCTCCGGCACGACATTGGAAGGGATCAGGCCGGCAATGATGGGCGCCCCGGTGACGGGGGTGCGGCCCGACACCGTGCTGAACAGTGACGCCAGCGACGAATGTAGATGCTGGCCACCCTTTTTCGCGAAGTTGCCGGTCAAAATCCAGAGCAGCTTGTTCAGGTAGGAGCTCAGGGTACTGTTGGGTGCCTGCTGAATTCCGAGGTCTTCGAACACCGAGACGCTCTCGGCGGCGCCGATGCGCCGCGCCGCGGTCCGCAACAGCTCCTCATCGACTCCGCAGCGCTGCGCATAATCGGCGACCGGGACATCGCGCAACGCGTCGCGCACGGCCTCGACGCCGTGCACGTGCTCGGCGAGAAATGCTTCGTTGCAGAGGTTTTCCTGAACCAGCACGGCGGCCAGGGCGGCCAGGCACCAGGCGTCGGTGCCCGGTCGCACCCGCAGGTGGAAGTCGGACATCTTCGCCGTGTCGGTGACGACGGGGTCGATCACGATCATCGACCGCTTCGGGTCCTTGGCGATCTCGTTGAGCACCACCCGGGCCCGGGGGAAGCTCTGCGACATCCACGGATTCTTTCCGACGAACACTGACACTTCGGCGTGCTCGAACTCGCCCCGGGTGTGGCCGCCGTACAGGTGCCCGTCCACCCAGGCTTCGCCGGTCTTCTCCTGCGCCAACGCATTCGAGCGGTACTTCGACCCCAGCGCCTTCAGGAAGGCGCCGCTGTAGGCCCCACCCAGGTGGTTGCCCTGCCCGCCGCCGCCGTAGTAGAAGATCTTGTCGCCGCCGTAGGTGTCGCGGATACGCTTGAAACCCTCGGCGATCTCGACAATGGCGGTGTCCCAATCGATTTCCTCGTAGCTGCCGTCGGGGCGGCGGCGCATCGGCGAGGTCAATCGGGCGCGGTTGTTCTGGTAGTGGTCCAGCCGCAGCGCCTTGTTGCAGGTGTAGCCCTGCGACGCCGGGTGGTTCTTGTCGCCGCGGATGCGCGACAGCGTGCGGTCTTCGACTTGTACGACGATGCCGCAGTTGCATTCGCAGAGGATGCATGCGGTCGACTGCCACTCAGCGGCCATCGCGGGACTTCCTTCCGAGCTATTTCTTCAGGGCAGTCAGCAGCAAATTGCGCAGCTGACGGTGAATGAGATCCAGCGGCGCCACGTCGCGCCGCACCCGGGCCAACACGATGGCGCCCTCGAGCGCCGAGGTGGTCAGCACCGCGAGTTCGCCGGCCTCGACCGCCGGTATGCCGTCGGCGATCAGCCGCTGCGCGACCTGACCGTTCCAACGGTCGAACACCGCGGCCGCCCGTTCGATGACGGGGGCCATCCGCTCGCGGTCCTGCTCGTCACCGGATTCGACGGAGACCGCCACGATCGGGCAGCCGGCGCGGTAATCGCTGTCGAGCAATTGGCGGCGGTACTTATCGATCAGCGTGTCCAGCAGGTCGAGGCTGCTGTAGGCCTTGTCGATGACGGCGCCGACGTGTTCGCCCGCGTAGTCGACCGCCTCGCAGAGCAGTTGGGTGCGACCACCCGGGAAGTAGTGATAGGCCGAACCGCGCGGCGCCCCGCTGTGCTCGAGTACGTCCGAGATCGCGGTGGCGTGAGCGCCCCGTTCCCGGATCAACAGCGCAGCGGAGATCACCATCCGCTCGCGTGGACTGCGCATCGCCACCCCTTTCGGCTTATGTATGATGCTATACATAATCGCTGGGAAGGCGAAAGCTCTCGCCGGGAAATTAGCGGGAATCAGGCGCTGCGGAAGCTCGCGGCGCCGCGCGCGGGGGATGTGCGGCGACTTCACTACCAGCGGCCCACCGCACCTCGAACACGCTGCGGTGCATCACTCGACGCTCTTGATCAGCCCGACACGTCGGCCACCGAGGACCGCGTCAATCGCGACGCGGCCGGCTAGTTGGTGATCCAGTCGCTGGACCCGTCGTTCTTCTTGTACGACCCGCCGCTGGAGTTCTTCACGATGATCGGATCCCCGGGACCGAAGTTGTCGAAGAACCACCTGGCGTTGCTGGGGCTGATGTTGATGCAGCCGTGGCTGACGTCGCGCTTGCCCTGGTCGTCCACGGACCACGGCGCGCTGTGCACGAAGTCGCCGACGTTGTCGAAACGGACGGCCAGCTCGACGGTCACCTTGTAGCCGTAGGTCGAGTTGACGGGCACCCCGTAGGTCGAGGAGTCCATCACCACCGACGGCATCTTCTCTTGCACGTAGTACGTGCCGTTGGGGGTCTGGTGGTTACCGGAGGTCATGCCCATCGACATCGGGATGGTCTTCTCCAGGGTGCCGTTACGGGTGACCGTCAACTGGTGCGTCGCGTCGTCCGCCGTGGCGATCAGCTGGTCTCCGGTCCGGAAGCTCGACTTGGTGCCGCCGGCGTCGATGTTGACCGCGGTGTTGGCGGGCCAGAAGTTGATCGGGCGCCAGCGCAGCTGGGTCGGGGTCATCCAGTAGAACTTGCCCGGTACCGGCGGGATCGACGAGACGTGCACGGCGGCCTGGGC
Organism: Mycobacterium sp. 050128; assembly: GCF_036409155.1. NCBI lineage: Bacteria > Bacillati > Actinomycetota > Actinomycetes > Mycobacteriales > Mycobacteriaceae > Mycobacterium > Mycobacterium sp. 050128. Next base: position 1,153,988 of record NZ_JAZGLW010000001.1, read on the forward strand.
GGCACCGGCGTCATCGACCCGTCCCGGGAAGTTGATGATGATCGGCTGCGCGACACCCACCATGGAGCCGGTCTTCGGGACGAACGTCGGCGTCCCGAACGGCGCGGTGCCGGTGAACGGGGTCGGGTCCTGTCCGTCGGCAGCACCGGCCGCGGCCGGCACGGCGCCGGGTGGCGCCCACGGAGCCGGCGGCGCGTCACCGGGCGGCGGGGGCGGCAATCCCGGCAGCGGCGGCAGCTCGAACGGCGGCGGAGGCGGCGCGGCGGGCGCGGCGACCACGTTCGGATCGACGGGAACCGGGTCCGGATCGGCCAGCGCGGGGCCGGCGCCCAGCACCAGCACAGCGGCGATACCGGCTGCGTTCAGAGCCGCGAAGAGGCTTGCCCTCGTCCAGCCCGACATATGCATACCTCCAGTCAGTTGCTGGACCCAGTGTGGCACAGCGGCGCCCCCAGCTACCTAATCCGGGGCGGGCGCGACACCGCTACGGCCCGCATTTTGGCACTTGAACTGCCGAACTATGAATCGCGTGAGCTTGCCGGAGCAACGTCAAGGATGCGCTTGTTGACCGCAATGCCGGCCAGTGCGATGCCCATCAAACCGGCCGACGCGGTGAGCATCGTCGCCACGCTGTGCTCGTACAACAAACCACCGGACAGCGACCCGGCCATGATGCCGACCTGGAACGCCGTCACGTACAGGCCGGACGCGCCGTCGGGGTCATCGGCGCCGTTGCGCATCGCGGCGGATTGCATCATCGGCGACACCGCGGTCGCCATCGCACCCCACAGCACGATCGCGGCAGTCCCGACCAGCGCGCTCGCCGCGGTGGTGGTGCGATCGCCGAACGCCAACGCGGTCAGCACCACGAACGCGGCGGTCAGCCCCGCCATGCACAGGATGATGGCGCGCCGGGGCCGCCGGTCCAGCGGCCGCGCCACCAGGGGCACCGACAGCAGGCCCGCCATGCCGTAGGCCGCCAGCAACCAGGCCTGATTCGGCCCACGGACGCCGACGACGTCGCGGATGACCACCGAGATGTACGTGTAGGAGACGAAATGGCCGGTCACCGCGACCATCGCGAGCAGACTGACCGTGATCAACCGCGGGTTGCGGTGGTGGCGCGACCGCGGGCCGACGCAGGCCAACTGGTCCTCCGTGAGCACCATTCGCGGCAGCATCGCCCGGGCGGCAATCGTCACGATGACGGCCGCGACCAGCACACACACCACCGCCAGCCGCCAGCCCCACATCAGGCTCAACGCCGCCGTGAGCGGGCTACCGACCACCAAGGCCAAGCTGGTCCCGACATAGATCGAGGTCGTCGCGCGGCCCGCATGGCTGGCCGGCACCAGCCGGGTGGCGATCGGGGCGATCACCGCCCACAGCAGCCCGTGCGTGAACGCGCACAGCACTCTTCCGGCCGCCAGCACCCCGAAGGTGGGCGCCAGCGCCGAGATGGCCTGCGAGGCGGTCAGGCAGGTCAGACTGAGCATCAGGGCGCGCCGGCGCGGCCAGTGCGCCGTCCAGCGCACCAGCGGAACCGTCGTCAGGGCCGCGACCAGCGCATACCACGTCAGCAGGGTGCCGACGTAGACGACGCTGACATGCAGGTCCCGGGAGATCGCCGACAGCGCGCCCACCGGCAGGATCTCGGCCGTGACATAGATGAAGGCCGCCGCGGCCAGCACCGCCAGCTGCACGGCGATCCGTGGTGTCCACGTTCGCGCGGTGGCGGCGGCTGTTCCGGTTTCGGCAGTCATGGCGTGGGATACGGTATCGGCCGGGCTCCCCAGTTCCTGGGTTGTCGTGCCTAATGCGATCACACTGCCTTACCGTACGCACCTCAACAACGGGTTCGGCCAACTTAGGACCGCAACACCGGTCTCAACTACGTCACCGATCAGGAACGAACGAGACGCGCAATGGCCGCGGATGCCTCGGCCAGCTTGGCCTGGGCCTTTTCCGTGGCATCTGGCCCCTCCTCGGCGACGGCACGGGTCACACAGTGCCCGAGGTGCTCGTCAAGCAGGTTCAGCGCCACCGACCGCATCGCGCTGTTCACGGCGCTGATCTGGGTAAGGACGTCAATGCAGTACTTGTCTTCCTCGATCATCTTCGCGATGCCGCGCACCTGGCCCTCGATGCGCCGCAGCCGCTTGGCGTAGTTGTCCTTCTGCTGCGAATATCCGTGTGGAGTCGTCATCTCAGCCTCTCTGCGGCGTGCCAAACCTCCACGATACCCTATACCCCAGCGGGGTATTACCCGTGAAATTCGCTTGTCGTCCCCGCGCATACTTGATCAATGGCCCTGCACACCGACGCGGCAAACGTCGACATCAAACCCCGTAGTCGTGACGTCACCGACGGTCTGGAGAAGACCGCCGCCCGGGGCATGCTGCGTGCCGTAGGCATGGGCGACGAGGACTTCGCCAAGCCGCAGATCGGCGTCGCCTCGTCCTGGAACGAGATCACGCCGTGCAACCTCTCGCTGGACCGGCTGGCGCAGGCTGTCAAGGAGGGAGTGTTCGCCGCCGGCGGCTACCCGTTGGAATTCGGCACGATCTCGGTCTCCGACGGCATCTCGATGGGCCACGAGGGCATGCACTTCTCGCTGGTGTCGCGCGAGGTGATCGCCGACAGTGTCGAGACCGTGATGCAGGCCGAACGACTCGACGGCTCGGTGCTGCTGGCCGGCTGCGACAAGTCACTGCCCGGCATGCTGATGGCCGCCGCGCGCCTGGACCTGGCGTCGGTGTTCCTCTACGCGGGCTCGATCCTGCCCGGCGTGGCCAAACTGTCCGACGGCAGCGAGCGTGAGGTGACGATCATCGACGCGTTCGAGGCCGTCGGCGCCTGCTCGCGCGGGTTGATGTCGCGCGCGGACGTCGACGCCATCGAGCGCGCGATCTGCCCCGGCGAGGGCGCGTGCGGCGGCATGTACACGGCCAACACGATGGCCAGCGCCGCCGAGGCACTGGGCATGTCGCTGCCCGGCAGTGCCGCTCCCCCGGCCACCGACCGCCGCCGCGACGGGTTCGCCCGGCGCAGCGGACAGGCCGTCGTCGAACTGCTGCGCCGCGGCATCACCGCCCGCGACATCCTCACCAAGGAAGCCTTCGAGAACGCGATCGCGGTGGTGATGGCGTTCGGCGGCTCGACCAACGCGGTGCTGCACCTGCTGGCCATCGCGCACGAGGCCGAGGTCGCGCTGACGCTCGAGGACTTCAGCCGGATCGGGTCCAAGGTGCCGCACCTGGCCGACGTCAAGCCGTTCGGCCGGCACGTGATGTCGCACGTCGACCACATCGGCGGCGTCCCGGTGATGATGAAGGCGTTGCTGGATGCGGGGCTGCTGCACGGCGACTGCCTCACCGTGACCGGGCACACCCTGGCCGAGAACCTGGCCGCCATCGAGCCGCCCGACCCGGACGGCAAGGTGCTGCACGCGCTGAGCGATCCGATCCACCCGACGGGTGGGATCACGATCCTGCGCGGGAGCCTGGCGCCGGAGGGTGCGGTGGTCAAGTCGGCCGGGTTCGATTCGGACGTGTTCGAGGGCACCGCAAGGGTTTTCGACGGTGAGCGCGCCGCCCTGGACGCGCTCGAAGACGGCACCATCACCAAGGGCGACGCGGTCGTGATCCGTTACGAGGGTCCCAAGGGCGGCCCCGGGATGCGCGAAATGCTGGCCATCACCGGGGCGATCAAGGGTGCCGGGCTCGGTAAAGACGTGCTACTGCTTACCGATGGCCGGTTCTCCGGCGGAACGACCGGCCTGTGCGTGGGACACGTCGCACCGGAGGCCGTGGACGCCGGGCCGATCGCGTTCCTGCGCGACGGCGACCGGATCCGGCTCGACGTCGCCGGCGGCACTCTTGACGTGCTGGCCGACCCGGCCGAATTCGCTTCTCGCCAAGAAGGTTTCACTCCTCCACCACCGCGCTACAAGACCGGCGTGCTGGCCAAGTACGTCAAGCTGGTCAGTTCGGCAGCGATCGGCGCGGTCTGCGGCTAACCCTCGTCCCGCAAACACGCGGTTCAGAGCTCTTTCACCAACGCGATGGCAAAGCCGTCCCAATGCTTGGCTCCGACCGTCTGAATCACCGCGGTGTCCAGCTGCGCGTGCTCGCCCATCACCTGCAGCGTCTCGCGCGTTGCGGCCACTTTCTCGTCATCGGAATCCGGCGACAGGATCCCGCCTTCCCGAATGACGTTGTCCACCACGATAAGTGCGCCGGGGCGAGCCAGCTTGACCGCCCAGTTCAGGTACGCGACATAGTTCTCTTTGTCCGCGTCGATGAACACCATGTCGAACGGATCACCGTTTACCGACCGCAGGGTCTCCAGCGCCGGGCCGACGACAACCTGTACGCGATCCACGACACCGGCCCGCTCCAGGTTGGCGCATGCGACGTCGGCGTGCTTGGACTCGTATTCCAGCGTCACCACCTGTCCGTCCGGGCCCACCGCGCGGGCCAGCCAAATGGTGCTGAAACCACCGAGGGTGCCGATTTCGAGAATGCGCCGCGCCTGGAGGGCACCGGCCAGCAGCGATAGGAACTTCCCCTGCTGCCACGACACGGCGATCTGCGGCAGACCGGCGGCGTTGCTGGCCTCCAGCGCCGCGGCCAGGGCCGGATCGTCACCGATGACTGTGCTGTCCAAGAAGGTGTCGACGTCTTGCGGGGTGGGTTTGTCGGTCATGCGGCCAACGCTAGCCGCGCCGACCCACGCCGTCATGCCTGCTAATGCATCCGATCGATAACGGACACCCCGCGAAGGCTTTACCAGATACCCGTATGGGGTATACATTGAGCGCGGCGGCCCGCTGAGCGGCCAGCCACAGAAGGTAACCACTGGATTGCGGTATACCAACCGGAATCCCGTAACAGACAAGGGTGATTCACATGACGCACTACGACGAGGGGACCCAGCTGACCTGCGGTCACGAGGGATGCGGATGTCGCGTCCGCATCGAGGTCGCATGCCACTGCTCGGGCGCGAACGAGGACTACCGCTGCTCCTGCGGCGAGGCATTGGTGCCCGTCAAGTAAATCCCGCCGGCCGGTCGTTGCGTTCGAAGTGCCAATCAGCGCCCGAACGCACGACCGGCCAGCTCGACCTCGGCCGTCAGCCGGAACGCGACCGCCGAGGCGCCGACCGCCACCGGGTAGGGGCCCGGCTTGATCCGCCAGCTGCCGCCCTCATAACGGGCGAGCAGGCGCGGATCCGCCGAGATCGTCACCCGGCACGTCGCGCCCGGGTCCAACTCGACCCGCTCGAATCCCAGCAACCGCAGGCGTTGTCGGTGCGTCAGATACAACTGCGGGACATCGGCGCCGCCCCGCTCGCCGGTGTTGACGACGCTGAAGCTCGCCGTGACCGTGTCACCGCCGGTGACCACCAAGTCGTAATACTCAAAGCTGGTGTAGGACAAGCCATGACCGAACGCGAATAACGGCGTGTGACCCTTGTCGGCGAACCACCGGTAGCCGACCTCGGCCCCTTCGAAGTAGTCGATCGTGGTCGGCGTGCCGAACGCGGCGCCGAGGTCGGGCAGCTGCGGGCGCGGCGTCTGGTCGAGTCCGGCCGGAAACGTGACCGGCAGCCGCCCCGATGGATTCACCTGTCCGGCAATGATCTCCGCGATCGCCTGCCCGCCGGCCTGGCCCGGATACCACGCCTGCAGGATCGCGTTCGCCGAATATTGCCACGGCATCACCACCGGGTTGCCCGTCTCCAGCACCACCACCGTGTTCGGGTTGGCGGCCGCGACCGCGGCGATGACCGCGTCCTGGCCCCACGGCAGCGACAAGTCGGCGCCGTCGAAACCCTCGCCCTCGACCCGGATCCCGAACACGATCGCGATATCGGCCCGCCGCGCGGCCAGCACCGCTTCGGCCGGGCTGAGGCCGGGATCGAACTCGAGCTGCGCGTTGGGCAAATGCTTCCTGAGCGCCTCGACCGGGCTGGACGGCAGCAGATACAGATTTCGGGTGCCGCCGGTCAGACCGGCTCCCCCGATCGGGACCACCTGCGCGTAGCCGCCCGGAGGAACGACGGCACTCGAGCCGCAGCCCGTCGGAACTCCCAGCTGCGCGTGGCCGCCGATCACGGCGATGCGGGCATCGGGTGCCAGCGGTAACACCCCGCGGTTCTGCAACAGCACCGTGCCCTGGCGTGCGATCTGCAGCGCGATCTCGTTGTGGGCGGCCATATCCGGCTCGGGAGCGTCTCCGCCCCGGTCGATTCCGACCGCGAACATCGAACGCAGGATGCGCCGCACCATGTCGGACAGCCGGTCTTCGGGCAGCTTGCCATCGGCATAGGCGGATCGCAGCGGTTCGCTGAAGGCCTCCGCGCCCCAGAACACCGTGTCGATCTGGGCGCCGCATTCCTGGTCCAGGCCGTGCAGCGCGCACTCCCAGCTGGGTGTGGCGCCCCAGTCGGACATGACCCAACCCCGGTAGCCCCAAGCATCTTTGAGGATCTCGCCGAGCAACAGTCGGTTCGCCGAGGCATAGTCGCCGTTGACCTTGTTGTAGGCGGTCATCACCGCGCCGGGCGCGGAACGCTCGATCGCGATCTCGAAGGCCAGCAAGTCGGACTCGCGATGCGCGTCGGGGTCGATAACAGCGTTCAGCCAATGCCGGTTGGCCTCGTTACAGTTCAGCGAGTAATGCTTGACCGTCGAGATGACGCCCTGCTGCTGGATTCCGTTGACGGATTCGGCGGCGATCGTAGCCGTCAAAAGTGGGTCTTCCGAGACGTATTCGAAGTTGCGGCCGTTGCGCGGGTCGCGCGCCAGGTTCATCGCGCCCGCCAGTTGCACATTGAATCCACGGCTGCGCGCCTCGCGGCCGATCACGGCGCCGGCGGCGTGCGCGAGCGCCGGATCGAAACCGGCGGCCAGCGCCAGGCCGGCCGGCAGCGCGGTCGCGGTGTCGCCCGGGCGGTAACCGGGATTGGTGACGCCGAGCCCGGCATCGCTCATCCGCAGCGGCGGGATACCAAGCCGGGGAATCCCGGGCACATAGCCGGCACTCATCGGGGTGCCGGGCGGGATGCGGTCGTCCGGCAGCGGCCACAGTTGCGACGTTCCCATCACCGCGACCAGCAGCGTGAAGCGTTCGTCGTCGGTCATCCGGCTTTCGACGTCGCGGGCACGGTCGTCCGGGTCGTCTAATTCGCCCAGGCTCATTTGTCCGGCTCTCCCCCGCAAGCGGGTGGGGGTCCCTCCCACTCGTGGGGGCGTGCCCCCTCAGCCGGCGGCGCCGCGGCCCGCATCGTCGCCGTCCATTTCACACCTTCTTTGGCGTACACCACCCGCAGCACGTGCCCAAGCTCCGGCCCCATCACCAACTGCGCCAGCGTGCAGATCGTGTCGACGAACTCCGGACCGTGCGCCGGCTGCGCCTGGCACAGGTGATGCGCCACTTCGTGCAACACCACCAGCTCGCGCAGCGCCCAGTCGGCGGTGCCACGGTCGGGAACCGCGATAATGCCTGTGTCATCATAGTTTTCGTAATGAGCCGCGGTGGCGGCCCGCCGCGGGCGCACTCTCAGCGGCGCCACCTCGGGCCACTGGTCACGTACCGCCGGTAGCGCAAGCACCTGGTCAACATAGCGCTGCACGGACGCCACCGAGCCGAATCGCGCTTCCGGCGGCAGCGTCAGCTGGGTGCCGAAGAACTCCACGGCCGACGATCGGTGCGCGACGGCCCGGTCGAACAACGTGCGGACGAACTCCTCGGCCGCATACACCTTGGCGCGCTGGGAATCCCGCTTCGGCGCATCCCCGGCCGTCACGTTCCCAGCGCGCTCCGCGCCCCTGGCAGCTCGGGACTGTTGCCGAGCCGCGCCCGCTTGCCGGCCCGATCGCCCGCGCGCCGCGCCGCGGACGAATATCCCGCCGTCGCCCGGCTGACCTGGTAGGTGCCGCGCGCCTTGGACGCCCTGCGGTAGTGATCGTGCAGCTCGATATCTTTGTCCCGCAACGCAATAGCGGTGCCGGGCCGGCGGCTGCGGTCCTTGGTGGCCTCACGCCGGGCCTCTTCGCGTGCCTCGCTCAGCCGGTGGCCGACGCGTGCCCCGAAGGCCAGCTGGAAGTTCAGCCGGGCGGTGATCGTCGGGGTGGGCCGGTGTGCGCCCGAGGCGAGGTAGGCATCCGAGGCGCGCACCATCTGAACGACCAGGCTCGCGTAGAGGGCGTGGCTGGCGTCGATGTCCTCGGCGAACCCGTAGGCGTAGACGAACGTCGAATTCGACGCCACGTCGCAGCGCACGTCGTTGGCCGAGGCGATCAGCACGAAAAGCTGCACGTATGTCCGCAATCCCTTGGTGCCGGCCGTCCCGATCGTGATGGTCCGCTGGGTCGGCGACTGCGCCGCCGAACGGTTGGACGAATGGGACCGGGCGACCGCCAGGTCAATGGACGCAGCCGTCGCCAACCGCTGCGCGGCGGTCATGAAGGCCTCGGCCTCGTGCGCGTTGTCGGTGCCCTCGGCCTGACGCAGCAGCGCGGCGATGCGCGCCAACATTTTGTCGTCAGTCATAAGCGCCAAACTACGGGAGCGTTCCGACAGTTCGCTCAAGGCTTACAGACGGTCGGTGATCCAGGCGACGACATCGTCGAGCACCTGATTTTGCTCCGGCTCGTTGAAGACCTCGTGGTAGAGGCCCGGGTAGACCTTCAGCGTGACGTCGGTGGATCCCACACATTCGACCAGCCGACGACTTCCGGCCACGGGCACCAGCCGGTCGCATTCGCCGTGCACCACCAGCAGCGGAGCGGTCAGGGCCGGCGCGCGCTGCGGCATGGTCTCGCTGACCTCCAGCATCACCCGGCCGACACCGAACGGGATCTTTCCGTGGTAGACCAGCGGGTCGGCCTTGTAGGCGGCGACCACCGCGGGGTCGCGGGAGATGGCGTCGACGTCGAGGTCTTGCACCGGCACGCCGGGCAGCACCGAGCCGAGGACTTTGGCGGCGAACGCCACCAGCGCGGGCACCGCGTCCTGGGCGGCCACCACCGGCCCGGACAGCACCATCAGGTCGTAGTTGTCCGGGCGCTCGACGCCGTAGGCAAAGACGATGCCGCCGCCCATGCTGTGCCCGAGCACGATGCACTTGAGGCCGGGGTGTTCGCGCGCGGCGATACCGACCAGGGTGTCGAAGTCGGCGGTGTACTCCGACACATCGCGCACCAACATGCGCTTGCCGCCGGAGCGGCCGTGCCCGCGGTGGTCCAGCGCATAAGTGACCAGCCCGGCCGCCTCGAAGCGCTGGGCGACATGGTCATAGCGGCGGGCGTACTCCCCCAGACCGTGCGACAGCACCACCACGGCCCGCGGCGGTAAATTCGGCGTCCAGACGTCGTACACGATGCGCACGCCGCCCAGGCCGTCGAAGTTCCGTTCAGTGCGGGTCATGGGGCGTCCTAGTCATTAGGGGCAGCGTAATGGCTCCTGGGGCTCTGGTGTCCGAGGCGCTGCGTAGGCTCAGTCGGGTGAGCGTGCTCGCGGAGAACTCCGACGACGCAGAACTGCCCGCCGCGGGCGCGGGCCACGGCGACTTCTCGGCGCGTGCCGAGCCGTATCGCCGCGAATTGCTGGCCCACTGCTACCGGATGACCGGATCGCTGCACGACGCGGAAGACCTGGTGCAGGAGACGCTGTTGCGGGCGTGGAAGGCCCACGACCGGTTCGAAGGCAAGTCGTCGATTCGCACCTGGCTGCACCGCATCGCCACCAACACCTGCCTGACCGCGCTGGAGGGCCGGGCCCGACGACCGCTGCCCACCGGGCTCGGCGGGCCCAGCTCGGATCCGACCGCCGAGCTGCTGGAACGCCGCGAGATGCCCTGGCTGGAGCCGCTGCCCGAGCTGACCGAGGATCCGGCCGACCCGTCGGTGATCGTGGGCTCGCGCGAATCGGTGCGGTTGGCATTTGTCGCTGCGCTACAGCACCTCTCGCCGCGGCAGCGGGCGGTGCTGCTGCTGCGCGACGTGCTGCAGTGGAAGGCCGCCGAGGTAGCCGAGGCGATCGGTAGCACCACGACCGCGGTCAACAGCCTGCTGCAGCGGGCCCGGTCCCAGCTGGAAACCGTCGGGCCCAGCTCGAATGACCGCCTGGCGGCACCGGATTCATCCGAGGCGCAGGACCTGCTCGCCCGCTACATCGCGGCGTTCGAGTCCTATGACATCGACCGGCTGGTCGAGCTGTTCACCGCCGAGGCGGTCTGGGAGATGCCGCCGTACACCGGTTGGTACCAAGGACCGCGGGCCATCATCACCCTGATTCACCAGCAGTGCCCCGCCGAGCATCCCGGCGACATGCGGATGATCCCGCTGGTCGCCAACGGGCAGCCCGCCGCGGCGATGTACATGCGGGCCGGCGAGCGGCACGTGCCGTTCCAGCTGCATGTGCTCGATGTCCGCGCCGACGGCGTGTCGCATGTGGTTGCGTTCCTGGACGATGCTTTGTTCACGAAGTTCGGGCTGCCCCGGTCCCTGTGACGGGGCAGCTGCCGATCCGAGAAGGGTGTAGCCCATGACCGAGTTCCCCAGCATCACGCCGGTGTCCGGTAAGCCAATGTTGCTGTTGGGCGGCTTCGATATTGGCGACCTCGGCTATGTCGCCGAAGAATTCTTCGTCTCGGGCACGGCCTCGTCGTACGCGCCCGCCTCGGAATTGGAACCCGACGGCCGGTGGACGGTAACACCCTCGGGCACAGCCGATTACACGACCCGGGTCGTCGTGCTGACGCCGTCGGATCCGGCGCGGTTCAACGGGACCGTGCTGGTCGAGTGGCTCAACGTCAGTGGCGGCATCGATGCGCCGGCGGTGTGGATGATGGCGCACCGCGAGATCATCCGGGCGGGCTACGCCTACGTCGCGGTCTCGGCGCAGAAGGTCGGGGTGGACGGCGGTGCGAGCTTGCTCGGTTTCGACATGTCGCTCAAGAGCCAGGACCCGACGCGGTATGCGGCACTGAGTCACCCGGGCGATGCGTTCTGCTTCGACATCTTCTCGCAGACCGGCGAGCTGGCCCGCAGTGCCGACACCTTGCGCGGGCTGCGGGCCGAACACGTTGTCGCCCTGGGCGAATCGCAATCGGCGATGTTCCTCACCACCTATGTCAACGCGGTCGATCCCCTCGCCGCAGTCTACGACGGCTTTCTGGTGCATTCGCGATTCGCTTCTGCCGCACCGCTGGACGGCGGCTCGGTGCTCGACGAATTTCAGGCGAACGTGCCGCAAGCCGTCAACTTCCGCGCCGACCTGCGCGTGCCGGTGCTGACGATCATCACCGAAACCGACCTGTTCGGCGCCGTGCGGCACGGCTACTACTTCGCCCGGCAACCCGACAACGAGCGGCTGCGGGTCTGGGAGATCGCCGGCGCCGCGCACGCCGACAACTACACGATCCAAGTGGCCCCGATCGACACCGGCTCGGCGCCGCTGCAGGACATCGTGGCCGCCTATGCACCCAGCAACATGCTGATGGGCCAGCAGCTCGACCATTACATCAACTTCGCGCCGCAACATCACTATGTCGTGCAGGCGGCGATAGCGGCGTTGACCACGTGGGTCCGGACCGGTCAGGCGGCGCCGGTTGCCCCACCCATCGAGATGGGTGAAGCCGAACTGCCCCAACCGATTCTGGATCGCAACGGCCTCGCACAGGGCGGTCTACGGACGCCATGGGTAGACGTGCCGCTGGCCCGGACTTCGGGAGACGGCGCCTGGGACAACACCCCGGAGAACGTGATGTCGGCGATCTTCGGTTCCGGCGAGCCCTTCGACGAGGCCACCGTGCAACGGCTCTATCCGGGCGGGGCAGCGCAGTACCTGGACAGTTTCACGACGGCGCTGGATTCGGCCATCCAGTCCGGTTTCATCCTGCCCGCAGACCGCGCCGAGATCCTCGAGCTGGCTAGCGCCACCTATCCCGGTGACGATTCGTAAAGTTCACGTTCATTTTTCGCCGGCCAACACCTCACGCACCGCGGCATCGACGGTGCTCAGCACGTCGGGGTCGATGCCCGAGCGGCCACGCACCAGAATCGAAGCGGCGTTAGGCGCAGGCAGGCCCTCGGCGGGGCACACACCGTCAGGGAGCTTGTCGATCTTCGGCAGCAGAGCCAACCCGAGACCCGAGCGGACCGCCGCGTAAAGGCCTGCCAGGTCACCACATTCGGCCACGACCTCATAGTCGACGCGGTGTTTCTCGAGCAGTGCGAAGGCTGGCTCACGCAGAGTGCACGGTTCGGCATAGATCACCAGCGGCAGCGGCGCTGCTTGCCCGATGGTGAATGTCCGTGCTGAAACCCATTGCAGCTGAACTATTCCCGATGCATTGGCACGATCCAGCCCGGATCCGTCGAGCATGATCGCCAAATCCACCAGCCCACGGTCGATCGCGTCCGCCAGGGAAACGTTGCGGTCCAGCCGGAAGCGCGCCCGCCGGTCGGGAAGGCGTTCGCGCAGCACGCGGGTCAGGGCGGGCAGCATCACGTCCGCGCCGTGCTCGGTCGCGCCGACCGTAAGCACCTTCTGTTCGGTCGCACCGAGATCGTCGAGCGCCGCGTCGTGCACCGCCAGAATCGTGCGTGCATGTCGCAGCACCCGCTGACCCATCTCGGTGAACAAGACGCCGCGTCCGGAGCGCTCGACCACGGGTTCGCCGACCACACCCTCGACTTTCCGCAAGTGCTGACTGACCGCGGACTGACTCAGGTGCAGCGCCGCGGCCGCACGGTGAAATCCGCCACAGTCGGCCACCGCGACAAGGCTGCGCAGCGGCGCGATATCGAGCACCTGAGCCATGCCGCTACCGTAGTTCGATCAGTAGAAATGATCAATCATTCAAGGCGTCAGCGTTAAATTCTCGTTCGGCCACCGGGTATCGATAAGCATTCGCGATCGGTCTTGATCGTCAAAAATCGTTGGACGCAATAGGTGGCCGTTCGCAACCATGGGGGCATGCACCTCCCACGCATGCCTTTGAGTACCGCTTCGGCGGTGACGTTGACCTATGCGATCGGGTATCCCATCGGCGCGCTCGCGGTGGCCGAGATGACCCCGATGGCCGTGCTAGTGCTGCGCTTCGGATTCGCCGCCGTCATCCTCGCGGCGTGGGCCCTGCTGGCCCGGGCGTCGTGGCCGCGCGGCGCGCAGTTCGGTCACGTCATCGTCGCGGGCCTGCTGATCCAGGCCGTGCAGTTCTGCTGCCTGTACGAGGCCTTGCTGCTCGGGGCATCCGCGGTGCTGTGCGCGGTGGTGATCGCGATGAATCCGGTGATGACGGCGATCCTGGCCACCCTGTTCCTGCGCGAGCCGCTCGGCCGGCTGCGGATCGTCGCGCTGGTTCTCGGCGTCGCCGCCGTGCTCGCCGCCTGCGCCCGGCGACTGATGGGCATGCACGGCGTCGACCCGGTCATGTTGCTGCTTGTGGTTGGGCTGCTTGGCCTTTCGGCCGGTGGGGTGTATCAGCAGCGGTTCTGCAAGGGCGTCGACTTCCGCACGATGAGCGCGGTGCAAAACTCCGTGGCGTTCGTTCCCGCGGCGGCGCTTGCGATGCTGACGCCGTTCGCCGTGCACGATGCGGGCAAGGCCGCAGCCGCGATCGCGGCCATGGTGCTGTTCAATGCGACGCTCGCGGTCAGCATTTACCTGCGCGCCATCAGCATTCACGGCGCGGCGGCGGTGGCAATGCTGTTCGCGATCATCCCCGCAGCCGCTGCGGTGCTGAGCTGGCTGATGCTGGGTCAGCGCCCGGACGTCGGCGTCGCGATCGGCCTGCTCGTCGGTGGCATCGCGTGCTGGCTGAACAGCCGGGCCGCCGGCAGGCACCGCGAGCAGACACCAAGCGCCGAAACGGAATTCGCGCCCGCAGGCCGCAACATGGCGAGTTGCTCAGCGGCCGACTAGCCCGGCACCCCGGGCCCGGATCGACAGCCGAAACTTGTCGTACCCGGATGCGATGATGACGTTATGTCCTCGACCGCATTGCCGTCCGCGGCGGTGAGCCCTGCCGAGCGTCTTGACGTGTTGTTCGCCGAGTTGGCGGAGTTGGCCGGTCAACGCAATGCCATTGATGGGCGCATCGTGCAGCTCGTCGCCGAGGTCGATCGCGACGAGCTCTGCGGCGCCACAGGTGCACGATCGGTAGCGGCGTTGGTGGCCTGGAAGCTCGGCTCGTCATCGGCGAACGCCCACACGATCACCACTATCGCGCGCCGGCTGCCGGAGTTTCCCCTTTGCGCGCAGGGCATGTGGGACGGTCGACTGTCGCTGGATCAGGTTGGCGTCATCGCCGCGCGGGCCGGCGAGGGATCCGATGAGCACTACGCGGAGCTGGCGCGCGTCGCCACGGTCAGTCAGCTACGCACCGCGGTCAACCTGGAACCGCGACCCGAACCCGACCCGCGGCCGCAGCCGCGGCGCTCGATCACCAAAACCACCTGTGAGGAGTTCACCTGCTGGCGGATCAAACTTCCCCACCCCGACGCGGCGACGTTCGACGCCGCCCTGGCGTCTCACCGTGATGCGCTGATCGCCGAGTGGAAACACGATCGCGGCACCAGCGAGGCGGCGCCGGATGCCGCGCCGCCGTTGCCGGGCACGGTCGAGGCTTTCATGCGCCTGGTCGAGGCCGGATGGGACACGGCGGCGGCCCGCCGGCCCCACGGGCAGCACACCACCGTGGTGGTGCATGTCGACGTGGCCCAGCGTGCTGCGGCGCTGCATCTGGGTCCGCTGCTGTCCGACGGCGAACGCCGATACCTGACCTGTGATGCCACCTGTGAAGTCTGGTTCGAACGTCACGGCGAGGTCATCGGGGCCGGCCGCGCGACGCGGGTGATCAACCGCCGGCTTCGCCGCGCCCTCGAGCACCGCCACCCCGCGTGCGCGGTTCCGGGCTGTGGTGCTACCCGCGGTCTGCACGCCCACCACATCCGCCACTGGGAAGACGGCGGCCCCACCGCATTGGCCAACCTGGTGCTGGTATGCCCCCATCACCACCGGCTACACCACCGGGGCGTCATCACCATCACCGGACCCGCCGACGACCTCACCGTCACCGACAGCTCTGGTCGAGCGCTCAGCCCCGGATCCCTCGCGCGCCCACCAACTCAACCCGCGCCCGCGGTGGCGCCCTGCCCGGGACCTACCGGCGAGCGCGCCGACTGGTGGTGGTACGAACCCTTCCAACCCCAGCCGCCACCGACGAGCAACTAGGTCGGTTACCATAGCCGGTAATTCCCGGCACTGCGCCGAAGCCCAAACGGATTGCGGGATAAACAAATTCATTTATCATCAAATCCCCTGGGCTCATCCAAGCAGGCGACTATCCGGTGACGGGCCCACGACCGAACGGACCAGTCCGGCCCCGGTGATCAGCGGCAGGTCGAGTGCACACAGCAGTCCGGGCGCGGCCGCGCACACCGCGGGGATCGCGTTGACCATGCGCGAGGAGCCCGCGATGCGCGCACCCAGATCGTGGTCGTGATCCTCGGCCATCTCGAATTCGCACCGCATAGTCGGCGAGCCCTCGATCTCGACGCGATAGACACCGCGGCCCGATGCCAGTCCGAAGCCGAGATCCTTCGGCGCAAGACTGATGTGCGGTTGGGGCCAGTCTCCGGCGATGTCGTCGCGCATCCGCGTCACGTGGTCGACGACGAAAGTTGGCTTGTCCCCGACGTAGCCGGTGAGCGTCGAGCGCATCGCGGCGATCGTTCCGGCCTCGATGTGCCCGGTCGGGGTGTCGAAAGACTCGGTGGCGGGGACGCGTTCGTTGCTCTCCTCGATGTTGTCGATCTTGACGCCGAGCCCCGCGGCGAGCTGGTGCAGCACCGGGCCCCAGCCGAAGGTGAATATCCCCGGCTGCGCGGCGAACGCCTGATAGTCCGGTGGCTTACCGAAGCCGAGGATCTCGTATACCGCCGCCTGGTCCGGGTAGGTGGCGTAGTTGAACATCTCCGTCACCCGCACCGATTCGATCACCCGCGACACCCCGGTAAGCATCAGCGGCAGCACATCATTGGCGAACCCGGAGTCAATGCCGGTGGTGAAGAACGACACGCCGCCCGCCAGCGCGGCCTGGCGCAGCGGATCGGTGAAGGCACCGTCGACGCCGTCGGGAAAGACCAGCGGCACCACCGAACACGACACCACGTTCTTGCCGGCCCGAAGGATCGACACCATGTCCTCGACGGCCTCCAGCGGGCGCAGGTTCGCCCCGGCGGCGTACACCACTGCGTCGGCGTCGCCCGCGAGCAGTTGTGTCGGGTCCTGCGTGGCCACTACGCCGACGGGCGCGATGCCGCACAGCTCCCCGGCGTCGCGGCCCGCTTTGGCGTCGCTGTGCACGACGAGGTCGGTCAGTTGCAACTCAGGGTGGTCGATCACGCCCCGCAGGGCGATGACGCCCATCGAGCCCGGCCCCCAGACTCCCACCTTCAGCACGTCTCGTCTCCTAATATTAGGACAGCAGTTCTTACATTTTGGACGGATGCTAGGGAGCCGGACATGGGTACGTCAACCGCGAAGTCGCCGCCCACCGCGCGGGTGATGGACGTGCTTGCCGCGCTCGCGGATTCGCCGGACGGGCGAACCTCGGCCGAGCTGGCGAAGACCTGTGGGATCAGCACCTCGACCTGCGCGCTGGTGCTGGCCGAGCTGGAACGTCGGTCCTGGGTCACCCGGCGCGGGGACCGCCGCTTTCGCCTGGGCAGCGGATTGTTCGGGCTGGTGCACGGGCTGCGGACGCAGTTCCCCCTGTTGGACCGTGGCCGCGATGCGCTGACCTTCCTGCACCACACCCTCGACGCGGGCTGCTCGATGTCGAAGATCGGCGGCCGGCACCTGACCACGGTCGACGCGGTGGGGCATGGCACCGACGGCGCGCATGCCGTCGGCCAGCGCTTCCCGATCGATCCCCCGTTCGGCCTGGTCGCGATGGCCTGGCGCGACGACGATTTCGTGGCTGCCTGGCTGCACCGGGTCACGCCGCGGCTGACCCGCGACGAAATCGCGCAGCATCAACGGGTACTCGCCGACATCCGGTCCCGCGGCTACGGCGCCTGGCGGTTCGACGACACCCACCAATCGCTGCACCATCGCCTGGCCGGGCTGCTCGCGTCGCTGGAACCGACCGCACAGGTCACCCGGCAACTCACCACGCTGATGACCATGGTGACGCTGCGATCCGTAACCGACACACTCGAAACACAGCTGACTTCAACGGAATTCGTCGTTCTGCCGATCTTCGGCCAGAACGGGCAGCCGGAGTACCAAATCGAGATCCATCTGGGCGGCTCGGCGGGCTTGACGCTGCCCGCACTCGACGCCGCGCTGCAGCATGCGCAGCGACTGCTCGGCGCGGGGATGTGATTACGCTGAAGTCATGCCTGCCAACTCCGATATTCGGCGCGCGGCTGACCGGGCTGTCACCACGACGCCGTGGCTGAAATCCAGACATTCGTTTTCGTTCGGCGATCACTACGAGCCGGATAACACCCACCACGGGCTGCTGGTGGTGAACAACGACGACGTGGTAGCGCCGCAAAGCGGATTCGACACCCACCCGCATCGCGACATGGAGATCGTGACATGGGTGCTGGAAGGCGAGTTGACACACCAGGATTCGGCCGGTAACCATGGCGTGATCTATCCAGGGCTGGCGCAGCGCATGTCGGCGGGCAGCGGGATCCTGCATTCGGAGAAAAACGATTCGTTAACGCAGCCAGTGCATTTCGTTCAGATGTGGATCGTCCCCGACGAATCGGGAATCCCCCCGGGCTATCAGCAGCATGAGATCGGCCACATCGGAGCCGAACTTGTGACCATCGCCTCGGGCATCCCGGGGCGCGACGCAGCGATTTCGCTGCATAACCGTGCTGCGGCCCTGCACGGGGCGCGGCTGCAACCCGGCGACACCGTCATTACTCCCGGCGCGCCCTACCTGCACGTCTTCGTGCCACGCGGGCGGCTGACCCTGGACGGGACCGATGAACTCTCCGAAGGCGATGCGGCCCGCATCACAGACGGCGGTGGCTCGCGGCTGACGGCGAGCGAGCCAACGGAGCTGCTGATCTGGGAGATGCACGCAAAACTGGGCGCCTAGACCAATAGAGTGGGCGTGACAGACAGGAGCTGGGATGTCGAAAGCCCCACCGCGACACGCGGTGCCGAATCCGAAGCGGAACGCAAAAGCCCTGGGAACCGTGGGGTTCTGGGCGTTGCCGATCGGCGCCACACTGGCCCTCATGTCGGCGCTGTGTGCGCTGTATCTCGGCGGCATCTTGAATCCCACCACCAACCTTCGCCACTTCCCGATCGCCGTGGTGAACGAGGACGCCGGAACCGCAGGCCCGAAAATCGTCGACGGCCTGGTCTCCGCGCTGGATAAGAACAAATTCGACATCCGCGTGGTGTCCCACGACGAGGCCAAACGGCTGCTGGACCGGGCGCAGGCGTACGGCGAATTGGTAATTCCGCCAACGTTTTCGTCGAGTTTGCGCGAGTACGGCGAGAGCGCTGTGATGCCCACCAAGGCCGATCGGCCGTCGGTCACGATCTTCACCAACCCGCGCGCCGGCACGCTGGGCGCCGGCATCGCCGGACAGACCCTGAACCAGGCTATGGCTGTTGCCAATACCAAGGTGGGACAATACCTTTCGTCGCAAGTCGCGCAGCAGACCGACGGCGCGACGCTGACCGGTGCGGCGCAGGCGGGACTGGCCAGCCCGATCGACATCAAGTCGGCCGTGTACAACCCGCTACCCAACGGCACCGGCAACGGACTGTCGGCGTTCTATTACGCATTGCTGTTGTTGCTGGCCGGGTTTACCGGCAGCATCGTCGTGTCCACCTTGGTGGACTCATTGCTCGGGTATGTGCCCGCCGAATGGGGCCCGGTGTATCGATTCGCCGAGCAGGCCAACATCTCTCGCTTCCGCACCTTGTTGGTGAAGTGGGGAATCATGCTGGTGCTGGCGTTG
Organism: Mycobacterium sp. 050128; assembly: GCF_036409155.1. Taxonomy (NCBI): domain Bacteria; kingdom Bacillati; phylum Actinomycetota; class Actinomycetes; order Mycobacteriales; family Mycobacteriaceae; genus Mycobacterium; species Mycobacterium sp. 050128. The sequence continues at coordinate 1,173,003 of NZ_JAZGLW010000001.1, forward strand.
CTGACGTCGGGCGTCTACCTGGCCATTGCGCACGGACTCGGCATGCCCATTGCGCTCGGCTGGCAGTTGTGGGCCTACGGCGTCTTCGCGATCACCGCGGTGGGCGTGACGTCCAGTTCGCTGATCGCGGTGCTGGGTTCGATGGGTCTGCTGTTCAGCATGCTGGTTTTCGTGATCCTCGGGTTGCCGTCGGCGGGCGCCACCGTCCCGCTGGAGGCGGTGCCGCCGTTCTTCCGCTGGCTGGCCGAGTTTGAGCCGATGCATCAGGTGTTCCTGGGCGTGCGGTCGCTGTTGTATCTCAACGGCGACGGGGAGGCCGGCCTCACGCAGGCGTTGTTGATGACGTCGATCGGGCTGGTGATCGGCCTGCTGGTGGGCGGCATAACCACGCGCATCTACGATCGCAGCGGCTTCCACCGGATTCCCGGTGCGGTCGGGGTGGCCATCGCCGAGGTGCATCAGTCGCAACACAAGGCGCGTGCGGCCGGTAAGCACGACAGTTCCGGCATGACCACCGACACCGAACCGAGCGACCCGGACCCCAGCCGGCCCGATGCCGAAAGCGTAAGCGAGCAAACGTAATTCGGGCGCAGCCTAAGTGTCACGCGTTTGTTATTTATGTTGACAGTGTGGCCAATGTGACTGATGCTGTGAATGTTGCATCCACATAAGGGCCGAAAGGGCTGCCGTGCTGACACGACGCACCAGGTTGCGCCGACTGGCGGCAAGCCTCACGACCATGCTCGCCTGCACCCTGTTGACCGACACCGTCGCACCGCCCGTCGCGCACGCCGCTGATGCCCGCGAGCTGCTCGCCAGCGCGATCGGTGCCACCAAGGGCTCGTATCTGGTCTACAACTTCGGTCCCGGCCACCCCACCCCCCTGATGGACGCCGGCGGCCGCTGGTACGAGATGAACAACGGCGGCCACCTGATGATCATCAAGAACGCAGCGGAACGCCTGGCGCCGCACCTGTTGGTCGACACCCACCGGGGTGACCAGGCGCGCTGCGAGAACAACCCCGGGGCCCGCACCGGCGAAGGCCTGTGGCAGGCCTCGGAGCTCTACGCGCCGCTGCAGGCGTGGCAACGGATGGGGCAGCCGACCATCGCGATCAACGCCAACTTCTTCGACGTGCGCGGGCAGAAGGCGGGTTCGTGGCGTCAGACCGGCTGCAGCTCACCGCTCGGTGCGTTCGTGGACAACACGAACGGGCAGGGCCGCGCCAACCAGGCTGTCACCGGCACCGCGGCCTACCCCGGCAAGCAAGGACTTTCCGGCGGTGGCGAGAGCTGGTCCTCGCTGACGACGATGATCCTGCCGTCGGGTGGGGCGCCCTACGTGGTGTGGCCGCGCAGCAAGAACGACTACGACGCCGCCACCCCGGTGGTGGCCGACCTGCTGAACAAGAACGAGAAGTTCGTCGCGGTGTCCGGGATCGGGCTGCTGGCGCCGGGCCAGACCCAACAGCTGCACGACGGCGGTCCCAGCGCGGCGCGCACCGCCCTGGCCTATGTGAAGCAGCGCGACGAGATGTACATCTTCGAGGGCGGCAGCTACACGCCGGACAACATGCAAGACCTGTTCCGCGGACTGGGCAGTGATACCGCGATCCTGCTGGACGGCGGCGGCTCCTCGGCGATCGTGCTGCGCCGCGACACCGGCGGCATGTGGGCCGGCGCGGGTTCGCCGCGTGGGTCGTGCGACACCCGTCAGGTGCTGTGCGACTCCCACGAGCGCGCCCTGCCCAGCTGGCTGGCCTTCAACTAAGGATCCTCGGCAGCAACGGTTTTCGCCTCGACGGCGCCGTACCGGAAGATCAGCAGGCTCGCCGCCACCACGGCCGCCGTCAGCGCGAACACCGGCGCGATGACGAACCGCGACAGCGTGGCGCCGAGAAATGCACCGGCGCACATCGTGACAATGACGCTGATCCGCAGCTGTTGGCGCTCGCCGGTGCCACCGGACAGCCGGCTGTCCAAACCGAGGCTGACGATCGTCGACGTCAAGACGGTCGTCGACAGTTCCTGGATGCCGAACTGGCGGGCACTCGAATGCTGCAGACCGAACGTCACCGTGAGGAAACCGATCATGATCAGCTTCGTGTTGTCGTGATAGTGCAGCACGCCCGCGCCGGCCAGGATCGACAAGGTAAGCAGCAGCGCGATTTCCGTGGCCAGCACGGTCGTGATCCACTGCCGGGCCCGCTCATTGAAATACCGTTGCAGCCGGCCGCTGAGGATCGTGGTGGTGACGAAGGTGGGCAGCGCCACCGAGACCGCGGTCAGGTCGATGCTGGTACGCGGGGCAAGCCAGAAGCCGAGGAAGACCACGTTACCGGTCATGTTCGCGACGAACACGTGGCCGAGGACCAAGATACTGATCGAGTCGGCCAGCCCGGTCGCAAACGTCAGCAACAACAACGCCGCAACGGTGAACCGCTCGGTTACCGGCGACGTGGCGGCCACGGGTGCAGTATATTCGGCGGTCTCGGTTCGGCCGGACTACGGATGCGGCGTGAGGTCCAGGGAGGTCACGGTCGTCATCCTGGTCACCAGCCAGCGCCCGTTCGCACGTTTCATGAACAGCCGATAGGACAGGTACTTCAGCGCCGGGATGTCCTTGGTCAGCGGGCTGGTCGAGGTGGTGTTGGTGTAGACGATGACGACCGCGTTCGGTCCATCGAGCGATTCGACCGCCGCGCCGGTGACCTGAGTCCGGTTGGTGATCTTGGCCTGCTTGTTCGGGGCCACGATGGCGTCGACGAATTTGCGGTACTGGGCCTCGAAGTCGCCGCTGAGGTAAGCCGACGCACGATCGGCGAGGCTGTCCATGTTCTCCGGCGTGTAGGTCCACAGCGTCGTGATCGCGTTGGCCGCGGTGCGGGCCACGGTGAGCTTGGTCGCCGCCGCGGCGCGGTCGGCCAGATAGGGCTGCATGGCCGCGCCCGCAAATGCCGCAGACCCGACGAACAGTAGTGCGGCCACCACCACGACGATGGCCATCCATTTGCCGGCCAGCAGTTTGCGACGCTTGCGGCCGCCCTCTTCGGCCGCCGCGGCACCTTCGTCGGTCCGCGCTTCGGCGTCGGCGTCGGGCTCTTCAGCCTCCGCCGTGCCGGTCTCTTCGGCGGATTCCGTTGCCGTGGTGGTGTTTTCGTCGTGCTCAGCGGCTTCGTCGGAGGCCGCCTCGGCGGTCAGATCACCTGCAGCAGGCTGCTTATCTTCCACTGATTCCCTTCCCGCGTAGCAGTTGCCGTCCAGCGATTGGTGTTCTCGAATACCTGCTTTTGATCCGGCGACTTGGAGGTGACCTCGGTCGCCACCATGACGGTGGCGCTGCCGTCGTCGTTCCACCGTTCCACCGCGGCGCCGAGGATGGTGCCGGTCGCGGGTTCCGCACGCGCAACCTGCAGCAGGATCTCGTTGGCCTTGTCGTGATACTGCTTGGCGAAATCGCCTGTGGCCTGGGCCATTATCCGCATGACGTAATCGTTGGCGTGATACGGGTCAAGCGAAGTGAACTGCGTCATGAACCCCGTCACGTAGTTGAGCACCTCGCGGGTCTTGGACGCGTCGTGCTCGCGGGATTCGTGGGAGATCAGCATCAGGGTGGACAGCGTGATCGCCGCTGTCGTCAACACCGCGGCGACCGTACTCGCGACGGGTAACCCCCACCGCCGGTGCCGCATCTGGGGCTCCGTCGCGACGAGCAACGCGCCCTCGCCGGGCTCAAACCTGCGGCGGGGGCTCATTTTCCGTTCCCGGGCGGTTTCGGCTTGGTCAGCACGGTGAGGTTGTCGACCAGCCAATGGCCGCCGGCGTCCTTGACGAAATTCACGCGGACGGTCGCGGTGATGTAGCGCTCCTGGGGCGCCTCGCCGCGCCGGCCCTGCATGAACAACAGCATCGTCGCCCGATCCGGCGACGCCGATTCGATCGAGCCGTCGGTCACCCAGTACTCGTTGATGACGGGGTTTCCCTTTTGGACGATCTCCTGTTGCGCCTTGAGCGGGCCGCGGTAGTTATCGGTCGCCAAGGACTGGGCCCGCTTGAAATCGTCGGACAGCGTCTTCGGGTCGTAGGTCAGCATCTGCGCGACGATCTTCGGCCCCTGTATCGAGATCTCGGCCCGCGTTCGGTCGGTCTGCTGATCGCGGGAGTAGACCACCCCGTAGCTCACGGCGCCGCCCGCCACGCACAGTCCGGTCGCGGTGAGCACCGCGATGATCGTCCACCGCCGGATGATGTCGGGGCGCGGCGCCTGCGCGCTTCGCACGTCCGTGCGCAGCAGCATGTCGGCGAAAGTGCGGCGCTGCGAATCCCACAGCGGCCAAAGCCATCCCACCACCGACACGGTGTCGAGCAGGTGCGCCAGATCCCGCAGCAGCAAGCCCCAGGCGCCGATGACGGTGCCGTCACGGTGTACCACCGCGATTCCACACAGTGCGCGGCCCAGGCTCCAGTCGTAGATGGTCGGCAGCAGCAGCCGGTTGACCAACATCGCCAGGATTGCGATACCGAGGACGCAGATGCTCAGCCACCACCACACCCCTTGCGGCGGCACGGTGAACGACACCAACGCCATCGTGGTCGCCACCGCGGTGGCGGGCAGGACGTCGACGGCGAACGCGCACGCGCGAATATGCCAGGGCGCCAAGGCATTCTCTGATGGCACTTGGGGGACCGTGGTCTGAGTTTCCTCGACCACCAGCGTCACTTCGTCACCTGGTCGAGCCTGGCGATCCGGTACTGGCCTTCGTCCAGCGCCATTCTCACCCGAAGCCGATAGCCAGTCTCGTTCTGTGATTGATCGGCGACCACCTGGACGCGCATCGCCACGAGCACGTCGATCGAACCGTCTTTGTTGTTGCGCTCGACCGCTCCGCGGACATCCGAGACCTGGACGTGGACGTTCGCGGACTGATAGGCCTGCACCAGCATGCCGGTGTAAACCATGGCCTGTTCACGGAAAGCGCCGGTACCGCATTCGACGATCTTCTGCTCGCTGGCGATCATCGCGTTGGTGTCGGGCGCCTGCGTGGCCGACACGCACTCGATCGCCGCCTTGAGCGCCGCGGTGTTGTTGCGCGCGATGGCCTGGCTCTCGTGGTGGTACCGCAGCGCCAGGTAACCACCGGTGCCGACGGCACCGGCCAGTACAACCAGGGCCGCGGCAATACCGGCCAGCCAGCCGCGGCCCAGGGCCGACGGGGGGCGCCGTTGCGCATCCGCCTCGGTCGCGTCCTCGGCGCCGGCTTGCTCGCCGTCGGTTACCGGCTGTTCGGCATCCTGTTCGGCATCGTCGGCCGCGGGTGCGGCGTCGGTGGCGGACTCGGGCTGCTCCGCGGCCGGGGCCTGCGGAGCTTCGGCCTGCGGGGCTTCGACTTGCGGGGAGGCTTCAGGCTCGGCTGGTGCCGAATCCGGCGCCGTCACCTCGGGCTGATCGGCTTCGGCCTCGGGTTCGGGTTCGGCCGAGTCCTCGGCCTTCGCCTCGGTGTTTGTCTCGTCGGTGACGTCGTCCGATTTCTTCGGTCGTCTCCGACGTAGACGACTAAGCATCGACATCGGTGGTGGGTTCAGCCGGCTGGTGCCAGCATCTCCTTCCATCCGTCGTCTCCTGTTTTGGTCGAGTTTTCGACGGAGTATTTGACGCCGTCGGGCCCTACCAGTTCACCGCTCTGGGGACTGTATACCGCCGAGGGAGGTCCGAAGGGCGTGTAGACACACGGGTTGGGCTGCTGTCCGTTGCACTGCACGGTACCTTGCCCGGGTCGGGTCAAGGGATCACTGGTCGCCGGTGGCGTCCCCGGGACCCGGTCCGAAGGTGCCGGGTTCATGCCGTTGTTGATCGACGGCGCGGGGATCACCATGCCGGGGCGTACCGATTGGTCGCATCGCGCTCCCGGCGCCGGGCAGGTCAGAATCTGGTTCGGGTCACCGAACCAGGGGTTCGTCCCGGCGGGAACATACGGCCTGGGATCGCGGCACTCACGCGGCGTGGCCGCCCGCTTGCCGGGGATGTCGGTACACGGGATGTTGCGCGAGCCACGCACGCTGTTGGCCGGCGTATCCATCGGAATCTTGCAGTAGGTGCCCGACGGCAGCGGCTGCATGCTGGTGTCGGCCGGCGCCCGCCACTCCGGCGCGGGAATGAAGCCGGTCAGACACGGCGGCGGCTGGTTGATCGACAGCGCCAGGTCGAGTGCGGCCTGGTTCGGGAACGGCGCGGCCACGGTCTGTGCGATCGAGGCACCCTGCGGCAGGAACACCAGCACCTGTTCCACCCCGGTGTGGTAGCGCTTGAGCAGGTCGAAGACGACCTCAAGATTCGCCAGCGTCTGCGGCAGCGACTCCCGCACGTCGCTGAACACGTCGTTGACCTGATCGGCGGTCGGCGCCGCTTGCGACAGAATGCTTTTCACGTTCGCGTCGCGTTGCGCGGACTGCGCGGCCAGTGTGTTCAGGTTGCGCGCCCAGCGCTCGATCGCGTCATTGGACTTCACCTGGCTGTCCAGCACCGGTCCCGAGTTCTGGATGATGTCGTTGACGTTGGTGATGTTGGTCTTGAAGTCGCCGACGATCGCCTGCGTCGAGTCCACCAGGCGCTGCAGCGCGGGACCCAGGCCGCCGACCGACTCCGCCGTCTCGTCGAGCAGCTTGCCGATCTTGTCCTTGGGCAACGCCTCGAGCCCGCGGTTGGCGGTGTCGAGCGCCGGACCGATCTCGGCCGGCACGGTGCCCTTGGAGATGGTTTGCCCGTCGGCGAGGTACTTCCCGGAACTGCCCGACGAGACGATGTCCAGATACTGCTCACCGACCGCCGACACCGAGTGCACATTCGCGACCGCGTCCACCGGGATCTTGTACTGGCTGTCGATGCTCATCGTCGCTTCGGCGCCATGCTCGGTCGGCTCGACGTCGGTGACCTTGCCGATCGTGATGCCGCGGTAGGTCACGTTGGCCGTCGGGTACAACCCACCCGATGCCGGCAGCTCGGCCTTCAGCGAGTACCGGCCGATCCCCATCAAGCTGGGCACCTGCAGGTAGTAGACGCCGAGCACCAGCAGCGATACGACCGTGAGGACCAGGAACGCCCACAGCTGGCGTCGAATGAATGGAGTCAGCAATTCCGGTCCCCCCTTTCAACCAACGGGCCACCGGGCGCGTCATTGGGGTTCGGCGTGTAGCGGACGTCGGGGATCATCGTCTCCGGGTCGCGGCCGAACGACTGCTCGAGTGCACGCAGCGCGCCCGACAATCCGGTTCCCGTGAGGAAGGCGTTGTCGACAGAGCTGTAGGTCACGTCCAGCGTCAGCGAGATGTTCACGTAGTCACCGCGGAACATCTTCGGGACGGTGTCGATGTCGAACGGCTGGGTCAGGATCAGCTTCAGCGCGCCGATCAGGTACGGCGAGGAGCGGCCGAGTTCCTTCAACGGGCATTGCAGCGCCTGCAGGTCGGTGTGCAGCGGGCCGCGCGCCTCCGACAGGTACTGATCCGCCGCCCCGCTGAGTCGGCCCACCGAGTCGACGGCGTTGATCAGCAGGTTCTTGGTGTCGGCGAAATGCTTGATCAGCGGCGGGAGGTCGGTCAGCACTCGGTCGAGGACGTCGGACCGGCCGCCGACGTAGACCAGCAGCCGGTTGGTGGAGTCGATCGCGTGGGTGATGTCATCACGCTGCTGGTTGAGCTGGGCGGTGAAGGTGTCCAACTTGCCGAGGAAAGACCTGATCTGCTCGCCGCGCCCGTGGAAGATCTCGTAGACCTCGTTCTGCAGCACTTCCAGGTTCGGGATGCCGCCACCACGCAAGATCAACGACAGGCTGGCCAGCGTTTGTTCGGTGGTGGGATACGACGACGAATTCTTCAGCGGAATGGTGTCGCCGTTGCGCAGCATCTCCGACGACGGGTTCGGCGGCGCGGCCAGCTCGACGTGCTGAGAACCCAGCAGCGACGTCTGGCCGATCCGCGCGATCGCATTCTTCGGCAGCTTGACGCTGTTCTTCACACCCAGCGTCAGGGTGGCCACCCAGTTCTTCAGGTTGATGGCCTTGATCGACCCGACGAAGACGTCGGCGACCATCACCTTGCTGTTGCCGTTGATCGCCAGGGTGTCCGGTACCTGCACGTAGATGGTGTAGGAGCCCGGGCCGTCGCCCGGGCCGCCAGGAATCGCCACGTTGGAGATGCCTCGCCAGCCACACGAGCTCAGCACCGTCGCGGCGACCAGCAGCACCATGGCCTGCCAGGCCCGATGCCGGATCAGTGCGGCGACGCCGCTCATCGCGCCCCTCACTGCCCACCCCCGAAGTCAGCGGCGGCCGGCGGACCACCGGCGTTGGGTGCGGTGATACCGACCGGCGCGGGCGTCGGAGCCACCGGTCCCGGAATGACTCCCGGTCCCGGCGCCGGCGGCTGGATCGGCGTCGGAGCCCGCAGCCCGATGGGCGGCAGGATCGGGTTCTCGTCGTAGGCGTTCGGCGGGCCCGGCGGTGTCTGCAGGTTCGACTGAACGGGTTCGATATTGGGACCGCCCATCAGCTCCTCAAGCGATTCCGGCGTCATCAGGCCCGCGGTGATCGGCCCGACCTGCTGGCCTTGCATACCCGGCGCCACGATCCAGCCTTGCTGGGTGTTGCGGTGCGAGGTCGGCGTATCCGGCACCCAGATGCCCGGGACGGTGGTGTCCTTATAGCCGTTCGGCGGATGCAGCCGATCTTCGGAATAAGCGACCTGCTTGGGCAACGTCTCGGCGGTACTGAACAGGTTCAACCCGAACGGCAGGTAGTTGAACTTGATCGCGTCGAGGATCGGCGCCAGGTACTGCGCGCACAGCTCGGCGGATTCCTGGTAACCGAGCCGGCTGCCGGCCTGGATCGAGCTGCAGATGAACTGCATCGGGTTCGCGAAGTTCGTGATCGCCGGAATCGCGACCACCGACCCGTGCGACGGGTGATAGATCTGGTTGATGTTGGCCGCGGCCGTCGGCAGCACGTGCAGCGCGGTCTCCAGCCCGTTCAGCGGATCGGGTTGCAGCAGCGTGTTCGTCGCGGTTTCCAGGTTGTTGATGTCGGTGGTCAACACCTCGCGGTTCTTGTCCAGCCACGGCCGGACCGTCGAGAGCAGGCTGTCGAACTGCTGGAGCGCATTGTTCAAGGCGCCGTCATCGCTCGCCAGCCGGCCGGTGACATCCGCCAGGTTCTGGTTCAGTGCGACGAACTGGGCGTCGTCCTGGTGCAGGGCGTTGACGAACAGCGCCAGGCTGCGCACCACGGCGAAGAAGTCGCCGCGGCCCTCGTTCAACGCGTTCAACGCCGACGACAAGCTGTTGAGCGCGGTGTTGATCTGCTTGCTCTTGCCGTCCAGGCCGTCGGCGAACGACGAAATGACCTCACCGAACGGACCCGTCGGCTGCTCCTTGGTCGGACCCAGCTTCGAGATGATGTTGGTGATGCTGTTGCGCAGTTCGTCCCACTCCACCGGCACCTGGGTGCGCTCTTCGGGGATCACCGCGTTGTCGCCCAGCACCGGTCCGCCCTTGTAGGGCGGCTCCAGCTGGATCGCGCGCGACGCCACCAGGGTGGGGTTGAGGATCACCGCCGAGGCGTTGGCCGGGACCTTGTACTTGTTCTCGTAGTGGAAGGTCACCTTCATCTTGTCGCCGACCGGCTCGATGCTGTCGATCGAGCCGACCCGCAGGCCCATGATCTGGACCTTGTCCCCCTTGTAGAGGGCGTTCGCCGCCGGGAAGTACGCGACGACGGTGTTGTTCGTCAGCTTCTCGAACAGCCGGTAGCCGACATAGCCGACGACCAGCGCGACGACGATGACCAGCGCTCCGATGATGGCCGTCGTCCGGGAGAACTTCGGTAGCCGGATGTTGCGGACGTCAAAGATGGTGCTCAATTCTGGCTACCTCCCGTGACACCACTACCGCCCGAGCCGCCCGGGTTGATGAACGGCGCCGGCAACTGGTTCCCCGGTCCGGGCGGGGCCGGGGGACCCGGCGGCAGACCCGGAGCGAAGGTCGACGGCGGCGGCACCGGGCCGGCCGGTCCCAGGTTCTCGGTGCGCGCACCCGGCGGAGCCTGGGTCGGCAACGGCACCGGCGTGCCCGGAACGTTCGGGGGCGGGTCACCCGGGCGCCCCGCGATATTGATGCCGGGCGTGGGCGGCAGACCGTCCGGGTTCGGCGGCGACACCGCGACGTCGACCGGTGCGGGGAAGCCCGGCCCGCCGAACGGGCCGACCGCCGCACCCGCACAGGGCAGCGGGTTCCACGGCCGCGGCAGACCCTCGTCGCCGACGGTGACGTTGCCGCCGGGGTTGGCCGGCGTGTACGAGCACGGCGATCCGGGCGGGATGGCCGGTCCGGGGTGTTCCGGCGTGCCCTCCAGCACCGGCGGTGCCGGTGGCGGCGCACCGTTGGGGAACCGGGTGCCGTTGGGGTCGGGCCAGCGGTATTCCGGCAGACCGGCGCTGCGCCAGAAGTTCTCCGGGTCGATGCCGCGCTTCTTGAATGCGGCGTCCACCCACGGCTGGATGATCTGGTAGAGCGCCAGGTTGTGCAGGACCACCTTGAAGAACGGTCCCGACGCGATGGCCTCATTCAAGGACGGCAAGAAGTGGCCGACCTCGGTCAGACCCGCTGCCACGTCGTCCTTGCGCTCGACCAGGATCTGGCTGATCGTGCGCAACTGCTCGAGCACGTGGTTGAGGTTCGGGTTGTCGTTGATCAGGCCCTTGACCTGTTCGGAGAACGCGGCGATGTTGCCCAGCAGGGCGTTGATGGCCTGCCCGCGCTCGTTGAACGCGGCCAGCAGGGTCTTGGCGTTGACGAGCAGGCGGTCGACCTGCTCACTGCGGTCGCCCAGCACGCTGGCCACCTGGTTCGCCTGGGCAAGGAGGTGCTTGACCTCGGCGTCACGCTTGCCGACCGTGTCAGAGAACTTCGAGACGCCCTCGAGCGCGGCGCTCAGGTGCGGATAGGTCTGGTCGATGGTCTGCGACAGCACGTGCAGCGACTCTTTGACCGTATCGATGTTCCAGCCGGAGGCGGCCTTGGTGACGTCGAAGAACGCGTCGTAGATCTGATACGGCGTGGTGCTCTGCCCCAGCGGCAGCGTGGCGCCGGGCTTTAGCTGCTGGTTGCCCCGCGCCTCGATCTCCATGACCTTCTTACCGAGGATGGTGTCGGTGCGGATCGCCAGCCGGCTCTCGGTGCCGATGGTGTTGGTGCCGATCGAGAACTTCATCACGATGTGGTCGCCGTCGATCTTGAGGGCCTCGATCTTGCCGACGTCCATGCCGGCGATGCGCACCTTGTCGCCGACATTGATCCCGCCGGAGTCGGTGAACTGCCCGTAGTACGCGGGCCTGGCCATCAGGATCGGGACACTGGTGAAGCTCTGCCCGACGCCGATCACGAGCAGCGTGACGACGATGCCCATCAGGCCGATCCGAAACCGGTTCGGGGGTTCCAGCGTTCTCATTGCGGCGTGCACCTACCCGTCGGCTGCTGGAAGAGCCGGACCGTACGGACCGGACCACCACCCTGCAGACCGTTGATCTTCAACGTGATGTCGCAGGCGTAGAAGTTCACGAAGTCTCCGTAGGACCCGATGGCGCGCCCGATCATGTTCAGCGCGCTCGGCACCTTCTTGAGGTAGTCCTGCAGCTGGTCTTGCTGGTCGATCAGCGGCTGCTGAATCCCGTCCAGGTAGTTGATGGACTTGTGCAGCAGCGCGCGGTCCTCACCCAGCAGATCGGCCACGGTGCCCGCCGCGTTGCTGATGTGCGCGGTCCCGCCGGCCAGCTGATCGCCGTGGTCCTTGAGCCCGGTGATCAGCACCTCGAGGTTGTTGATGGTCTGGTCGAATTGCTGGCGGTGCCGGACGGTCGTGTCCAGCACCACGTTCAGGTTCTTGATCACCTCGCCGATGGCCTGGTCACGCTCGCCGATCTGGTTCGTCAGCTGCGCGGTGTTGTCCAGGATGTCGTTGATCGTGCCGCCCTGACCCTGGAACACCGTGACGAGCGCGCTCGCGATGGTGTTGACCTTCTCCGGATCCAGCGCCCGGAACAGCGGCTTGAAACCACCGATCAGCGCGTCGAGGTCCAGAGCCGGCGCGGTACGCGACAGCGGGATGAAGCCACCCGGCGGCAGCACCTTGTCCGCGCCTTCACCCTCGCCGCGCTTGAGCTCCAGATACCGGTTACCGATCAGATCCAGGTAGCGGATCTGCGCCGTCGTCGACTGATACAGCGGAACCGAGCGGTCCACGTTGAACTTCACCCGTACGCGCTTGCCGCTGTCGATCAGCTGCAGCGAGTCGACCTTGCCGATCTCCACCCCGGAGGCGCGGACGAATTGGCCCTGCCGCAGCCCGCTGATGTTGCTGAACTCCGCGGTGTAGGCGTTGGTGCGGTCAAACCGCATCTGACCGAACACCACGACGATCATCACAGTAAAAAGCAGCAGCACCAGGGAGAAGATGCCGAGTCGGATGACAGTACCGGTGATTTTCATGGGTTGATCGTGTTATCCCCTACCTGACGGCCCCACACGTATTCGATTGCGTAGGGCGAACCGGTGTCGAGGTGGTTGTACGGCGCGATGCTGTTGCCGGAGTCCATCACCAACTCGGGAGCGGGCCAGAGGTCATGCGTGATGTGCTGCCAGCAACCCGGCGCACCGCCCGGACCACCGCGGGCGTTCACCCGCGGCAGGTTCTCGGGATAGATGTAGGGGTTCGGCGCCCCACCAACCACCCCGGCGAGGCCGCCGACCAGGCTCGCGATCGTGGCCACCGCGGACACGGGGTTGGCGAGGAGCCCCAGGCCGGACAGCGCCTCGGTGTGGGCGTTCAGGGAGTACCCGTTGCCGGCGAGGAACGAGGCTGCCTTGGGCTCGATGTCGTGGTAGTTGCGCAGCGTGCAGAAGATCGCCGGACTGTAGGTGTCCAGCAGCTGCGCCGTCGGCACCAGGTCGGCGGCGCCGCGCGCCAGGTACGGGCCGCCCTTCTCGAAGATTTCAGCGCCGGTGTTGCCGAACCCGGCGGCCGACAGCAGCGCCCGGTCCAGGTCCTTCTGCTGCTGGTTGATCGTGCGTGAGGTGATGACCGCGTTGTTGAGGAAGTCGAACAGGTCCGGCGAGGCGTTGGCGTAGGTGTCGCCGAGGCCGGCCAGCTGCTGGATGTCGTGGCGGATCTGCGGCATCTGCGGGTTGACGTCGTCGAGGACCGCGTTGCCGTTGACGATCGACTGCCCGAACTTGTCGCCCAGCCCGGCCAGCGATTGCGCCGCCGCGCTCAGCGTCAGGTTCAGCTTGACCGGATCCACCTTTTCCGCGATGGAGGTGACGGTCTGGAACAACGTGTTGATTTCCGTCGTCACCGACCTCGCGTCGATCACCGACGACGCGTTGAGCCGTTGCGTCGACGGGTTCTGCGGCGTTGTGAGCGACACGTACTTGCCGCCGAACACCGTGGTGGCCTTGATGTCGGCGTTCACGTTGGCCGGGATCAGATTCAGGTAACGCGGGTAGACGTCCAGGGTGAACTTGGCCGCCGGCTTACCGTCGCGGACGATCTCGGAGATGGTGGACACCCGGCCGATCTCGACGCCGTTGTAGGTGACCTTGGAACCCGGGTCCATGACCAGACCCGCCCGCGATGCCAGCATCGTCAGCTTGGCCTTGGGGGTGAAGTCGCCGCGGAACTGCCCGTAGACCAACACGAAGATGAGCACGCCGATGACCAGCAGGCCGATGCCCGCCAATTTGTAAGGCGGGGTCCGCGCCGCGTTCGCCTTTCCGGGTCGGGTCATGGCGCTACACCGTGAGCGCAAAGTTCGGGTTGACGCCGTACAGCGCCAACGCGGCGGACAACACCACAACCTGCACCGAGACCAGGGAGAACCGCATCGAGCGACCAACGGCCTCGCCGACGCCGACGGGCCCGCCGCCGGCGTTGTAGCCGTAGAAGCAGTGCGTGATCATCACGACCGCGGTGATGATGATGGCCTCCAGGAACGACCAGAACACGTCGTCGGGGCGCAGGAACGTCCGGAAGTAGTGGTCGTAGGTTCCGTTGGACTGCCCGTAGAGCACCGTCGTGGTGATCTGCGGTGACAGGAAGCACATGATCATCGCCAGCGCGTAGATCGGGATGATCACGACCAGTCCGGCCATGAACCGTGTGGTGGCCAGGAACGAGATCGACTTGATGCCCATCACTTCCAGGGCGTCGATCTCCTCGCTGATGCGCATGGCGCCGAGTTCTGCGGTGGCGCCCGCGCCGACGGTGGCGGCCATCGCGATGCCGGTGACGACCGGAGCGGCAATGCGCACGTTGATCAGTGCGGCGAAGAAGCCGGTGAAAGCCTCGACGCCGATGTTGCCCAGCGACGCGAAACCCTGGATGGCGACCAGCGAGCTACCGGAGAGCGTGACGAAGCCGACGATGGCGACCGTGCCACCGACGACGGCCATCGCCCCGGTGCCCATGCCGATCTGGGCGATCAGCCGCAGCGTCTCCTTGCGGTAGTTGCGCAGCGCGTGCGGCACGTGCGCGATGCAGGTCATCCCGAACCAGGCCATCTGGCCGATGTCGTCGAGCCCGCGACCGGCGGCACCGCCGTAGCGGTTCAGGTTTTCGGCTGCCCGCGGGAACCGGGCTCGCAGTACGGCGACGTTTGTCATGTCATCCGCCCTTTCAGTGTCCCGTTCCGAATCGCACGCCGATCGTGGTCAGCACCACGTTCACCGCGTACAGCGCGACGACGCAGAGCACCACGGTTTCGTTGACGGCAGTCCCCAGGCCCTTCGAACCGCCGCGCACGGTCAGGCCGCGGTAGCAGCCGACCAAGCCGGCGATCAGGCCGAAGATCGCGGCCTTGAGGGTCGCGATGACGACCTCGGGCAGGCCGGTGATCGTGGTCAGGGTGGCCAGGTAGGCACCACCGGAGACGTTCTGCAGGTACACCCCGAACAGGTAGCCGCCCACCAGGCCGACGGTGATGACCAGGCCGTTGAGCAGCGTGGCGACCAGGGTCGCGGCGATCACCCGGGGCACCACCAGGCGGTGGATCGGGTCGATGCCGAGCACCTCCATCGCGTCGATTTCCTCGCGGATGGTGCGCGCGCCCAGGTCGGCGCAGATCGCGGTCGATCCGGCGCCGGCGACCACCAGCACCGTGGTCAGCGGACCGAGCTGGGTGACCGCACCGATCGCCGCGCCGGCGCCGGACAGGTCGGCGGCACCGAACTGGGCCAGCAGCACGTTGAGCGTGAAGATCAGCAGCACGGTCAGCGGGATCGAGACGAATACGGTCGGCAGAAAAGCGACCCGCATGATGAACCAGCACTGCAGGATGAACTCGCGCCACTGGAAGGGCCGGCGGAACAACGCGCGGCCGGTCAGGACACACATCCGGAAGAACCCGCCGATCAGGGTCAGCGGCGTCTCCAGCTGGTCGCGCAGGTAGCCGACCAGGTAGGGGCCCCGTCCGCCCGCAGACGTCGAAGTCACCGCTGCCCCCTCATGCCGGCGCCACGCGCCCCACGGCGCAGCGAATCGTCTCGCACGCCCCCACCTTGCCCCGGACCCACATGTGTGATCACCGACTCCCTACTGGCAAGTAGTAACGGAGACCACAGGAATGTACCCGATGGCCAAGCAGGTGTGAACCGCATCCGCACAATTAACCCTTCGTCAACAACGGGCAAACGTTACAGTTTCTGTCAGCTATCCTCTCTCGGCGTGAAATCCCTTGAAGTAGCCTGGTTTTGAGATATGCCGACAGTGCCGTAGCGAACCCGTAACTCAGTCTTGAGGACCTTGCCGGCCGGATTGCGGGGTAACGCGTCGACGATTTCGAGTGCCTTGGGGTGCTTGTAACGGGCGAGGCGCTCGGTCAGGAATTCGTCCAGATCCTCGAGCCTGAGGCTGTCGACGGTGATCGCCGCGACCGCGATCGGTACCTCGCCCCATTTCTCGTGGACCCGGCCGATGACCGCGACCTCGACGATGCCGGGGTGGCCGGCCAGCACGTTCTCCACTTCGGCGCAGTAGATGTTCTCGCCGCCGGAGATGATCATGTCCTTCTTGCGGTCCACGACCCAGACGTAGCCCTCCTCGTCCATCCGGACGAGGTCGCCGGAGTGGAACCAGCCGCCCGCGAACGCCTCCGCGGTGGCCTCCGGGTTGTTCCAGTAGCCGCTCATCAATGTCGGTGCCCGATAGACGATTTCGCCGACTTCACCGATCGGCACATCGTTCATGTTCTCGTCGACGACGCGGGCGGCGACCGTCGGGATCACCTTGCCGACCGATCCGCGCTTACGGATCGCGTCCTCGCCGAGCAGCATGCAGGTGACGGGAGACATCTCGGTCTGGCCGAATGCGGCGAGGATCTGGGTGCCGGGGAACGTCGCCGACATCTCCCGTAGCAGCGCGTCCGGAGCGGGGGCGGCTCCCCACGACATGATCCGCAGCTTCAGGTCGCGAGGGCGGGCCTGCTGCTCGGCGCACACGGCCTGCCATTGCGCGGGAACCAGGAAGATGCCGGTGACCTTCTCGGCCGCGAGCACATCGAGCAGCTGACCCGGGTCGAACGCCCCGAGGGGATAGATGACGGTCGGCAGGCCCAGCAGCAGCCCGCAAAGCAGGTTGCCGACGCCGGCGATGTGGAACAGCGGGACACCGACGAAGCCGACATCGTTATTGATGTCCGCGCCGTTGGTGTAAAGCCCGGTCATCGTCTGCCCGGTCAGGTTGGTGTGGGTGAGCACCGCGCCCTTGGGGCGACCGGTGGTGCCCGAGGTGTACATGATCAGCGCCGGCGAGTCGTTCGGGACATCCACCGGCTCGGGCGCGTCCCCGGGCTCGTCGATCAGGTCTTCGTAGCCCAGCACGTTGTCGTCGGTCGAGCCACCGGCCACGACGACGGTGGCGAGCAGGGGCGCAATGTCGCGCACGCCGGTGGCCACCGGAGCCAGCACCGCTTCGGTGACCATCACCCGCGCCTCGCAGTCCTCGACCAGGAACGCGATCTCGGACGGGGTGAGCCGGAAGTTCAGCGGAACCGCGATCCCGCCGAGCATGTTGGTGGCCAGCATCGCCTCGATGAACTCGGTGCGGTTGAGCATCAGGATCATCACCCGGTCCCCGGCGCCGACCCCGCGGCGGCGCAGTGCTCCAGCTAGCGCGCTGACCCGTCGCTGCAGGTCAGCCCACGTCAGAGTGCGACCGGCGAATCGCAGCGCGACGGCCTGCGGCTGCATTAGTGCGTGCCGCTCGAGCTGGTTGACCCAGTTCTGCCGACGGGCAAGATACGGCTGCACGGTCGGGTGTGACGGCTGCGACGCTTGTGCCTCGTGGCTAGCAAGTTGCGCGGTCAACTAATACCTTCCCTTCACTCGCGCACCGCTTGCGACAGGTTGATATTTGATAAAACATAGTGTTGTGTGGGTCACACTATGGCCTTGCCGCCCTGATGACAAGCCCCGATACGCTCTGAAAACGCCCTGAAAACGCCCCCCGAAAGCCTGGCCACCGACGTGAACGTACCTCTATCTACGCGAACCCACGGCAGGCGGCGGCAGCTGCGCCGGGCGCAGCTGTCGGACGAGGTCGCGGGCCACCTGCGGGCAGCGATCATGTCGGGGACATTGCGCCCGGGCACCTTCATACGCCTCGACGAGACGGCGGCCGAACTCGGGGTCAGCGTGACGCCGGTGCGCGAGGCTCTGCTGAAGCTGCGCGGTGAGGGCATGGTGCAGCTGGAGCCGCACCGCGGTCACGTCGTGCTGCCGCTGACCCGTCAGGACATCGACGACATTTTCTGGCTTCAGGCCACCATCGCCAGGGAACTGGCCGCCGCGGCCACCTCACACATCACCGAGGCCGAGATCGACGAGCTGGAGCGGATCAACAATTCGCTGTCCGCGGCCGTCGGCTCCAGCGATCCCGAGACCATCGCAGGCATCGAGTTCTCATTCCACCGGGTCTTCAACCAGGCCAGCGGGCGAATCAAGCTGGCCTGGTTCCTGCTCAACGCCGCGCGTTATATGCCGGTGCTGGTGTACGCCGGCGATCCACAGTGGGGTGTCGCCGCGGTCGACAATCACCGGCAGCTGATCGGCGCGCTGCGCCGTCGCGATACGCCCGCGGTGATCGAGCACACGGTCTGGCAATTCACCGACGCGGCGCAGCGACTGACCCAAATGCTGGACGGGGCCGGGATCTTCGGCTGATTCGAGGTCGGCGGGGATTCGTCCCCTGACCCACGCCCTAGCCGGCGGCCAGCTGCTCGGCGCGCTTCTTGAGGTTCTCCGCGAGGTGATCGAGCACGTTGTTCAGCATCATCTTCACCATCGGCGCGGGCACCGGCATGGACGGTTCGACGTCGATGTCGACGGTCAGCAGGCTCGAGGCGCCGGTTTCCACCACGCTGAACAACTGCTCCTGTTTCTTGAACAGCTCGCCCTGCTGCAGCACGGTCTGAATCTGGTTCGGTCCGGGATAGTAGATGGCCTGAATGAACACACCCTCGAAGCCTTGATAGGCGGCGTCCAGGCGAATCTGACTGGGCCGTCCGTCGTCGTAGCGCGCCAGCACCCAGCAGCCCTTGGCCCCGTCGCTCCACTCCGGGTACCGCTCGAAATCCGCGACGATGGCCATGATGGCGGCGGCGTTGGTGCCGACCTCGACAGTTTTGCTCAAAACGGGCATTGCCGAAGCATAGCCGGGCACGCGAAAGCCCTAGCGCCTGGCGCTATCTCGGTTAAGCCTCGACGCAGGCCGTCGACAGCAGGGCCCGGATGGGATCGGGAATCGGGGTGGGTTTGCGGCTGGTGCGGTCGACGTAAACGTGCACCCAATGCCCCAGCGCGGTGACCGGCCGCGTCTGTTCACCCTCTCTTGACTCGAACACGCCGAGCCGGTAGGTGACGCTGCTGCGGCCCAGCCGTGTCACGGCGAGACCCACGTCGAGACTTTGCGGGAATTGCAGTTCGGAGAAGTAAAGGCAGCCCGACTCGGCGACGACGCCCAACGCCGGCATCGTGGTCGGGTCAAGCCCGGTGCCGATCGTAATCCAGGCGTTGATCGCGGTGTCGAACAATTGGTAATAGACCGCGTTGTTGAGGTGACCGAACATGTCGTTGTCGGCCCACCGGGTGCCCACCGGCCACAGCACCGGGAAGTCGCTGCTGGTGAGACCCTCTGGTGCCGGCGGAATCATAGCCATGCTTGTATTCCAACATGTTTCAGGCGCTGGGCGCGGTCTCATCCGCCTCGGCGCGCGACCTGCAGCCGCTATCTGGGATGCAGGGGTGCGACGGGTTCGGCCGCTGTGTCGGCAAGGCGGTGGTTTTCGAGGTAATCCCAACGGATCTGGTAACCGAGCCCAGGTGCCGACGGTAGGTCGACCAATCCGTCCGAGCGCAGTGGGTCGCACGGAGCTTCGAGATAGGGCGGCGTGGTGTCGTAGCGAACCCCGGGCCCGAGTAGGCCGCGCTCGTAGTATTCGCACACGTCGTCGCTCGTGGCACCCAGGACTTGCAGGTTCCCGAAGCCGCTCATGTGTAGCTCGCAGCGCATGCCGACGGACTCGGCCATTGCGGCCAATTTCATCACTCCGGTAATGCCTCCGCGCAAGACATCGATGCGAGTGATGTCGGACGCACCACGCAAGATCCAGTCCGCTCGGGTATAGACACCGCCCTCGGCGATCTCGGGCGAGCAGATCGGGATATCAAGCGCGGCAGCCAGTTTCACATATGACTCGACCCGGTACTCGGGCATCGGGTGCTCATACCAATAGAAACCCAGCCGTTCCAGTTCGCGCCCAACCAGCAGGGCATCTTCGTACGTCTGGTAGGTGCCCCACGGATCGAACATGAGCACCATCTCGTCTCCGACCGCCGACCGAACCTCGCGGCACACCTGGAGATCCCAGTCCACATACGACGGCCGCGGCAGCGCGGGTTGGCGGGTCGCGGGATTCCAATAGTGATACGGGTGGATCTTGTAGGCACGATAACCCTGACGCTGGCAATCGACGGCGTGAGCCGCGTACTCGTCAGGACTGCCCAGATTGTTGAAACTGCTCGCATAGGCCTTGACGCGGTCGCGAGCGCCGCCCAGCAGCTTGCGCACGGGCAGCCCGGTGACTCGGCCCGCCAAATCCCAAAGGGCCAGATCGATGACGCTGCAAACGTTCTCCGGCAGCTTCGCGGCCCACAGTTGCCGCCAGATCTCCGCCCGGTCGAATGGGTCCTGGCCGGCCAGAAGGGGACTCAAAAAGTGAGTTATCAGCGCCCGGTCCCCGGGCAACAGCCCATCGGAGTCTCCATGGAAATGACCCCCGAAGTAGTAACCCTCGACTCCCTCGTCGGTGAGTACCTTCGTCACCGTCTGCACCACACGGTAATCGGTAGTCAACTGGCCGAACGAGATTCGGTCGACAAAGGTCTCGAAGGGCACGACCTCCAAGCCGGTGATCCTCATAACGGGTCATTGTTCGCGACTCGCCACGCTAACCGGTAGGGGCAAAGGTCCTGCGCCGGCATCTCGAGCCGGGCGCGGGCTCAGATCGCGTACCAGACGCGCTGCAGCGCCTGACCCTGCAGCGTGAACAGCCGCTCGGACTCCGACCAGTCGGGCAGCAGCGAATCGAAGCCGTGGCAGGTGCGCGCGAACACGTGCAATTCGGTGGACACCCCGGCGCGCAAGAGCCGCAGCCCGTAGTCGATCGCTTCGTCGCGAAACGGGTCGATCTCCGCGCAGGTGATCAAAGTTGGTGGTAAACCGTGCAATTCGTTGCGTCGCGCCGGAACGATATCCGGCGATGCGGGCCGGCCGCCCAGATAGTAGCGCCACATCAGTTCGGCCGCCTCACCGTCGAACGCCGGGCTGGTGCGAAACTCCGCTTTCGACGCGGTAGCGCGGTCGTCGAGCACCGGCTGGTGCAAAAGCTGGAACATGACGGGCGGCAACGATCCATCGGCGCAACGCTGCACCAGGGATGCGGCCAGGGTAGCCCCGGCACTGCTGCCCGCGATCGCCAGCCGGGCGGTGTCGACATCCAGTTCCGCCGCGTTGCCGGCTACCCAATTGAGCACTGCGATCGCGTCGTCGAGCGCGGCCGGGTAGGGGTGCTCCGGGGCCAGCCGGTAGTCGACCGACACCACCGTGCAGCGGCCACGCCGGGCGAGTTCGGCGCACTGCCGGTGATCGGTGTCGAGGTTGCCCAGCGCGAATCCACCCGCGTGGCAATAGACGACGACCGGTGCCGGTGACGGCCCGCCGCGATAGATGCGGACCGGCACGTTACCGACGGTGTCGCTGGTGATCTGCACACCCGGCAACTCGGTGATTGCCGCGGCGTCGCGGCGGCGCTGGTCGAACGGTCCGCGCATCAACTGAATTGCCTCCGGGGAGAGGACCGTTCGAGTGGCCGCGACCGCGCGCAGCACCGGGTGCAGACGTTGCGCGCCGTCCAATTGCGTCATCGTTCCTCCGGCGCGCGAAGGGCCCCGTGGCCGGCGGGCACCGGTCTGCGTGGGTGGCTGGAGAACATGAAGTCGCCGGGCGTGAACCTGCGGGTCATCTCCCAGAAGCTGCGCGCGCTGCGCGGCCACTGCGTGACCACTCGCCCGTTTGCGGCCCGAAAGTAGTTGCTGCACTGGGTCGTCCACACGGTGCCGACCATCCACTGGTCGATCTTGGCGATGAACCGCGCCAGCGCGGACGGTCGCACCGCCACGTACGTCTTGCCCCTGCGCCGCATGTACTTCAACGCCCGCACGATGTAGCGCGCCTGAGCCTCTAACATGAAGATCACGCTGTTGGAGCCGACATTCGTGTTGGGCCCGTACAGCATGAAGAAGTTCGGGAACCCGGGGACGGCCATGCCGAGATACGCATGCGCCCCCTCACTCCAGACCTCGCGCAGTGTGGTGCCGCCTTCGCCGCGGACATCCAGCTGCCCGAGATAGTCGGCGGCGGCGTAGCCGGTGGCGCACACCACCACGTCGACGTCGCGCTCGGTGCCGTCTTCGGTGACGAAGGACCGGGCCTTGAGGTAGCGCGCCGGACTGGACACCACCTCGACATTGGGCCGGGTCAGCGTTGGCAGGTAGTCCGAGGAGAACACCAGCCGCTTACAGCCCATCGGGTGATCGGGAGTCAGCCGCTGTCGCAATTCCTGGTCGGCGACCGTCTTTTCAAGCAGGTCAAGGGCAATCGCGGTGAAGTCCTGCGTCTTTTCGCTGCCGTGCTCGATCACCGAGATGTTGGATTCGCTGCGCAGCCACAGCCGGGTCCGGTACAGCTTTTTGGCGAACGGCAGATGAGCGAAGACCCAACGCTCCCGTCGGGTGTAGTGCCGATCCGGCTTGGGCAGAATCCAGGTCGGCGAGCGCTGTACCGAATAGACCTGGCCCGCTACCTTCGCGAGTTCGGGCAGCAGCTGCGACGCCGTCGATCCGGTGCCCAACACCGCCACCCGCGCACCCGCGAGGTCTATCTGATGGTCCCATTGCGACGAGTGCATCACGGTTCCGGTGAACGGCTCCTGCTCGACGAGCTCCGGGAAAAGCGGCCGGGTGAACAAACCGACGGCGGAGACCACGACGTCGAAGCGGTGTTCTTCGCCGCTACCGGTGGTAAGGCACCATTGCTGGGCGTCTTCTTCCCAAGTCGCCGAATGAATTTCGGTGCGCAGCCTCAGGTGCGGCCGCAGTCCGTATTTGTCGGCGCAGCGTTCGAAATAGGCGAGGATCTCGGGCTGGCCGGACCATAGCCGCGACCAATGCGGGTTCAGGTCGAAGGAGAACGAATACAGGTGCGACTTGACGTCGCAGGCCAGGCCCGGATAGGTGTTGATCCGCCAGGTGCCGCCCACGTCGTCTTCGCGATCGAAGATCGTGAAATCGTGGAATCCCGCGCGAGCCAACAGGATTCCCAATGCCAGCCCGCCCGGCCCGGCACCGATGATGCCGACCGACAATGTTGTCTTCATCGAATCTGTAGGCATTGCCCACCATCGACGACCAGTTCCGAACCGGTGATGAACGACGCCTCCTGCGATACCAGAAAGGCGACCGCGTCGGCGATTTCGGTGGGCTGCCCCAGCCGGCCGAACGACGCCGTCCCCGTCAGCCGAGCCTGGGTGGCATCATCGAGCATCGAGGTGGCGATCGGCCCGGGGAACACCGCATTGACCCGAATACCGGACGGCGCGAGTTCGGCCGCCGCCGTTTGGGTCAGTCCGCGTAGCGCCCACTTCGACGAACCGTATGCGCAGTGCGCCGGGAAGGGGCGGATGGCTCCGGTACTGCAAATGTTCACGATCGCTGCGTGTTCGGCCTCCCGCAGCCGGCCTAGTGCGGCTCGCATGCCCAGGAACGCGCCCAGACAGTTGACCCGCCAGGCGTTTTCGAAATCCGCGGCCGTCTCGTCGCCCAGCGCGGCACGATGCAGCACCCCCGCGTTGTTGACCAATGTGGTCAGCCGCCCGAACCGGTCCACCGTCGTTGCGACGGCGGTCTCCCACTGCAGCTCGCTGGTCACGTCGAGTTCGATCGCGATCACCTCGTCGTCGCCCAATTCGGCGACCGCGGCGGCGACGGCCTTGGCGCGCCGGTCACAGGCAGCAACGGAATACCCCTCTGCGCGAAGCTTTTTCGCGATCGCCCAGCCCTGTCCGCCCGCCGCGCCGGTGACGAGTGCGACGCTCATGACGACGGAACCTCGGGGCTATCGGACAGGCCGTGGCTGGTGACGAATTGGCATCTGCGCTGCCGGAAACGCCATTGGCCGCCGCGGCGGACGAGCTGGTCGTCGTACAGCGCGGGCCGCAGGTGCAGATCGCCGGCCCTGACGAACAGGACCTGTGTGCGGGCGGTCGCGGTGTCAGCTTCGTCAGGGCCGACGTCGATTCGCGACACCCCGGTCAGGTGTAGTCCGCGGGGTGCATCCCAGAACATCTTGGCGATCCCTTCGTGTCCGGCGAAAGACCGTCCGTAGACCAGGAATTCCGCGTCGTCGGTGAACAGCTGCACACACGCGTCGACGTCGCCCCCATCCAGGGCGAGTGCGTAGGCGGCGATCAGTTCGCGGATCGCGGTGCGCTCGTCGGTCACTGTCCGGTCGCTTCGCGCAGATGCTCGATCGCCCCGCGTCGCAGCGCCGCCGATTCGGCGGCCAGGGTGATCATCCGAAAGCCGAGCTGCGCCATGGCGTGACCGGTTTTGCCCTCGCTGGCGTGAATCCCGGTGACCAGTCCGGCTTCGGTCGCGACGCGGTGGATCCGCACGATCGCGTCGAGCACTTCGGGCTGCCGGGTCGATCCGACCGCGGGGTGACCCATCGAGATGGCCAAATCGGCCGGCCCGATGTAGATGCCGGCCAGCCCGTCGACCGCACAGATGTCAGCCAGATTCGCCAGCGCCGCAGCGGTTTCGATCATTGCGAACACGCTCACCCACGCCTCGTGGGCGGCGGGGTCGAGCCCCAGGCTGGCGCGCAGCGGGCCGAAGCTGCGGACGCCCGCCGGTGGGTAGCGGGTGGCCGCCACGGCCGCGGCGGCCTGGTCGGCCGACTCGATCATCGCGATCAACACGGCATCGGCACCGGCGTCGGCCACCCGCCCGATCGGGGCGGGGTCGGCGTTGGGCAACCGCACCGCGGTCGCGATGGGTACAAGCTCGAGGCGCCGCAGTATGCCGGCGATGTCGGCGTCGTCGAGATAGCCGTGCTGGGCGTCGAATCCCACGTAGTCGTATCCGGCCCGGGCGAATTCCTCCGGCCCGATCAGCGTCGGGCCGGTGACCCACCCGCCCCAGATCGGCGTGGTCTTGGCCGGCGCGTCGTGGAAAATGCTCACTGCGCGATCGCGATCTTGACGCGCTCGGGGACCGGCCGGCACGCCAGGTCGAATGCACCCTGCACGTCTTGCACCCCGAAGGTGTGCGTGAGATAGCAGCCGAGCAGCTCGGGATGTTCGGCGGCGAATTTGCCGGCGAGCTCGAGCACCCGCCGCCGGTCAAGCGTCACACCCGATTTCAGGGTCAGATTGTTGCGCAGCATGAGACGCATGCTAATCGGGTAGGCCTCGTCGTCGGCGACGCCGAAGTAGAAGACGGTGCCGCCGGGGGCGGTGGCTTCGATGGCATGGCCCAGGGTGGCGACCTGATGACCGACGGCCTCGATGACGACGTCCGCGCGGTCGGTCGGGGCCAGCCGGCTGACCCAGCGGTCGCTGGTCGCCCGCACCACCTCGTCGACACCGAATATCGTTGCGAGGCTTCGCCGGTCGATGGGGTCCACACCGGTGACGCGACGGGCCCCGGCCGCCTTGGCGACGTAGGAGAACAGCAGCCCGATCGAGCCCTGGCCGATGATCGCGACGTGCTTGCCCGCCAGGTCCGGCAACTGCTCGCAGGCGTACAGGACGCATGCCAGCGGCTGCAGCCCGACGGCCTGCGCCGCGGTCAGCCCCGGGTCGTAGGGCGCAAGGCCGTTGCCGTCACTGATGACCCGCTCCATCAGGCCGTCGAATCCGGAGGCCCAGCCCACCACGCGATCGCCGATCCGGTGTTCGGGATGCCGGCTGGCAATCACCTCACCGGCCACCTCGTGGATCGGGAAGCCGTCCTTCTCGGCCGCGCTCGGTCCGTCGTCGCCGGCAAGTCTGCCCTTGGCGCCCCGGAAACCCGGCAGGTCGCTGCCGCACACCCCGGCGGCCAGGAACCGCAGCAGCACCTGTCCGTCGGCCAGGTCGTCCGGCTTCTTCTCGACGATCGACGTGCGCTCGAACTCATACGGGGCGATGATCCGGTAGGACCACACGTCAGACCTCCACCGGGATCTGGTTCCATCCCCACTGGAAGCTGGACGGCAGGCGGGTCGCGTCTTGGCCCTTGATCTCGAAGTCGGGCACCCGGCGCAGCCATTCCTGAACGAGCACAGCCACTTCCAGCCTGGCCAGGTGATAGCCGATGCAGAAGTGCTGGCCGCGGCCGAAGACCAGGGACCGGGCGATAGGCCGGTCCCAGATGAAGTCGTCGGGATCGGGGTACTCGCGTTCGTCGCGATTGGCCGAAGCGAGCAGCGTGATCACCCGCTGGCCCGCCTCGATGGTCTGGCCATGGATCGTGAAGGGCCGCCGCGCCGTTCGGGCGAACCACTGCGCGGGCGCGCAGTACCGCAGCATCTCCTCACGGGCCACCGGCACGGTGTTGGCCGGATCGGCACGCACGGCGGCAAGCTGGTCGGGCCGCCGGCTGAGCTCCCACAGCCCGTGCGCGGCGATTTTGGGCACGGTTTCGGTGCCGCCGATGAAGATGCACAGCATCTGCGTGGCCGTTTCGACGTCGTCGAGCGCGCTGCCGTCGGGTAGCCGGTAACCCAGCAGTCCGTCGACCACCGGAAGCGGGGCGCCAGATTGGCCGGCCCGGCGCCGCTGCACCACGGGGATCAGGTATTCGAGGTAGTTGGGGCGAGCCTGCGCGGTGTCGACGCCCTCGCCGGGTGCCGCGAGGCTTCCGGCATTGACCGCGGCCAACACCTGCGGCGCGAGTTCGGTTGATATTCCCAGCAAGTCGCACACCATCGAGGCAGCCACGATGCCGCCGTAGTCCTGGGTCAGATCGAAGGAACCCTGCGGCAGCAGCAGGTCGAGGCGCTCGTTGGCCAGCTCGCGGATCCTGGCCTCCAGCCCGGCGACCGACCGCGGCCGCAACGGCGCCGAGTGGGAGCGACGGATCTCGCCGTACAGATCGGTGTCGAACACGGCGTGAAATGGCAAGGGATGCAACGGCGGATCCTCGACCGGTCCACTGTTGTGCTTGGCCAACACGGTCGCCGGTGGCAGGGTTCCTTCCGACGCAACGAAGGTGCCGTCGTTGACTTCGAGAACCTGCCAAATGTCCTCGAAGCGGGACAGCGCGTAGGTATCCCATTGCGGCATGTAGTAGACCGGGTGGTGATCGCGCAGAGTTCGGTAGTACGGCAACGGGTTTGCCATGACGTCCGCGTCGAAGGGGTCGTACGCGAAGTCGGAGGTGGGGGCGGTCACTGCAGCGGAGAGGGCGGTAGGGCCTGCAGAATCGAGTCTTCCCAGCCGTCGCGCAGTGCCGGTGCCACGCTCATCCAGGTGACGATCTCAGCGGGCGGGCTGTCCTTCCACGAGGGGTAGTGATTGGCGAAGCATTCCCAGCCGCCGTCCAGCGCCCAGTAGTGGATGACCTCGTTGAACCGGAACGTGGTGGTGAACGATCCCAGCCAGCGCTTGCCGGTGCGCTCCGACCACGGGACGTAGAGACGTTCCAATTCGCGGATGTAGTCGTCTTGGCGCCCCGGCTTGGTTTGCATGATCTCCTGAATCACCAGTGGCGCGCTGAATTTGGCCTCGCGCAGCTGGGCCAGGGTTTTATTGCTCGGCCCGGGGTACATGATCCGCCCCTCCCCCGAGGCGCCGATCTCGGACAGGAACGCCGACCACTTGCCGGCCGCGGCCTCATGGCTACCGCCGCGGGCCCGGGCGGCCCCGATCTTCGCGTAGTCGGAGAACCCGTCGATCTCCCAGATGACGGTGACCTGCGGCCAGTGACCGTTGTACGGCGTGGATTCCCACATCGCGAACAGCCGGGCGCCCAGCGCGTCCATCGTCGGCTGATAGGTATCGGTGAAAACCTCGGTGAAGCGGTCGCTTGACCCTGATCCCAGCGAAATCGTCTCGTGCAGGTAGAGCAGGGTGTGGCTGTAATACTTCTTCATCAGTCGAGCCGGACCAGCTCTGAATCGACGCGCGGATAACTCGCCTCACACAGCAGTGCCTCGGTCGGTTCGACGAGCGCGGACGGGATCCCCGCTGCCGCAAGGGCGTAACCCTTGAACTTGCGCGCCGCGGCGGACAGCACGTGCTGGGCCCGGGTCATCCCGCGGTTCACGCCCAACGGCCATCCGTCACCCCACAGCGCGACCTCGGTCAGCCGGTCGTCGAGCGACGTGAGTACCTTGTCACGCACCCGGGCGTCCGCGGTGAACGCCTCGGCGCTGACGGCCAGCGTGTGACTCGTCGAGCCCATCGCGGTCGCGACGTTGTCCGATTCGGTGTCCACCACCGCCACCCCGAGGATGCGCAGCGGGCGGGTGTCGCAGCCGCCCGGCAGCAGCACGGTCACCTCCCAGCCCGCCATCACCCGGTCGTAGAGCCACCCGCCGGCCGAGTGCACGACGTCGACGGCGCTTGCAGCCACCACGTCTAGTCGATACCGGAGACACTCACCATCGCCGCGGGCGGACCGTTCAGCACTGAGGCGTCTGCTCTCGCCGATATCGAACGTCGGAGTGACCATCAAATCCGTTCCTCACCGCCACGCCGCGGAGTGCGTTCGCTCCAAGGCAGCTGCAGCGCTTTGTCATGGGCTTCCCAAGGGCCGACGCCGCCTCACGCAGGGGGGTGACGCGACTCATGCCACAGCGTGACACTTCTGCCGAAATTTGTAAAGCTCCTTGCGCGCGATCAGGAGTGGCGGCGGGCCTTCAGCTCGGCCAGAATCTCGTCGGTGTGCTGCCCCAGTTGCGGCGCCGGGGCGCGCGGCGCCCACGGTGTTCCGTGGAAATCCGCCGGGGTGGCCACCATCGCGATGCTGGATTCTCCGTCGGGCACATCGACGATGCCGCCCGCGCTATGAAACTGCTCATCGGCCACGACGTCTTCGATCGAGTTGATCGGTGACCAGAAGAAGTCCGGTTCTTCCGCGAAGGCCCGCGCCCATTCGTCGAGCGAGCGGGTGGCGAAGATTTCGTCCAGCTCGGCGATCAACTCCGGTCCGTTGACGAAGCGGGCGGCAGCGTCGCTGTAGCGCGGGTCGTCGACCCATTCGGGGTGCCCGACGACGCGGCACAGCGGCGGCCAGTGCCGGTCGCCTTCGAGGCCGACGATCCAGAAGCGCCGCCCGTCACCGGCGGCGTAGTTGTTCATGCACGGGTTGCCCATCGTTTCGCGCTGGCCGATCGCGATCGGCTGACCGGTCAGCAGATAGGTGTTGAGGTCGAAGCTCACGGTGTAAGCGCCCTGCCGGTACAGCGAGGTGCTCACCAGCTGACCGCTCCCGGTGCGCTCGCGGGCCAGCAGCGCCGCGCAGATCGCGGCGGCCAGGGTCATGCCGGCCGAGTGGTCACCCATGCCGCCGCGCTGGAACGGCGGTGTCTGGCCGGGCCGGGTAAGCAGGTGCGCCACCCCGGCGCGCGACCAGAACGCGGCCACGTCGTAGGCGGCCCGGTCGGCGTCGGGCCCGGTCTGGCCGTAGCCGGTGATCAGGCCGTAGACCAGCCGCGGGTAGCGGGTGGCTAGCGACTCGAAGTCGAAGCCGAGGCGCTGCAACGCCCCCGGGCGGACGTTGGTCACGAAAACGTCTGCGTCGCCCAGTAATTCGAAGGCGATGTCGCGGCCCTCGTCGGTGGTCAGGTCTAAGACGATGCTGCGCTTGGACCGGTTGTCCAGCTCGAAGGGCGGGTTGACCCCGAGGTCACAGCCCAGCATCCGGCCGAACATGCGGCCCGGATCGCCGGCCGGCGGCTCGATCTTGATGACGTCGGCGCCCCAGTCCGCCAGGATGGCGCTGGCGGCCGGTCCGGCCACCCACACTCCGAGCTCGACGACTTTGAGGCCTTCCACCGGTCCTGCCATGGCTAAGTTCCTACTCCGTGGCTCACCGGACCGCGCACATGCCCCCGGTCGCCGGCGGTCAGCTCGCCTTGAGCTGCCCCCGCCGCACGAAACGGCCGTCGTGGTCGAACTCGGCACGGTTGGCGTTGACGTAATCGGCCACGGTCATCGGCTGGTGCCCGCCGATCACCTCGACGAGGTTGTTCTCGCCGGCGAAGATGCCGTCTTGGTAGTCCTGGGCGACGCTGCTGATGTGCTGCACGAAGAACTCCGGGAAGCCGGCGGCGGACAGGCCGGCCGCGAACGCGGAGATTGAGACCGGCTCGTAGCGGACCGGCAAGCCGAGCGTGTCGGCGATCTCGTCGGCGATCCCGTAGTGGTCCAGCTCGTGGTCGCCGACCAGCGGGTAGACCTGGCGGTCGTGCGGCGCGGGGTGCTGCAGGATGGCGGCGATCACTCGGGCCTGGTCGGCTCCGGAGATGGGCGCGTGGCGGCCGTCGCCGAACGGCAACCGCAGCACGCCCTCGTTGTCATCGCGCTGCCATTGCCATTTCAACCACTCGGCAAAGAAGGTCGGCCGCAGATGAGTGGTTTTGAACGCGGCGCGGTCCAGTAGCCGTTCGGCGATCCAATGTTGCTGGGCCGCATTACTTTTCGCTTCCCGGCGAGCGGAAATTTGCGACATGTTGACGACGGCGTCGACACCGGCCTCGCTGGCGGCCTGGGCGAAGATCGCGGTGGCGGGCAGCAGCGTGCCCGGTGCGATCGGGTAGCAGAAGTAGGCGGCGTCCACCCCGGCCATGGCGGAGCTGACGGCACGGAAATCCAGCAGATCACCTTCGACGACCTCGGCGCCCAGGGCGGTCAGCGCGTCGGAGCGATGGTCGATGCGATGCACGAACGCGCGGACTCGGTGGCCGGCTCCGCGCAGAATCTCGACGGTGGGCGCCCCGGTGTTGCCTGTTGGCCCGGTGATCAGAAACAGCTTCTCGGTCGACATCTTGCCTCCTCGTAGATTAAATCATCTGACTAACGTTATCGTTATTCAGATCGAAGCACGGTATGCTGACTAACGCAAGCGTTATTCATAGGAGATTGCGGTGGAGTTCGAAAAGCGGCTGCAGGACCGCGAGCAGTGGTCGGTCAACGATCGTTGCTCGATGTCCAAGGTGCTCGACTTGCTCAGCACCAAAACCACATTCCAGGTGCTGCGCGAGTTGTTCTTCGGCACGACACGTTTCGAGGACTTCGTGGAGCGGACCGCGACGTCGGCGCCGGCGGCCTCGCGGGCGCTCAAGCAGCTCGAGGCGGCGCAGATCGTCACCCGCGTCCCGTATCGAGAGCCGGGCAGTCGCGCCCGCGACGAATACCGGCTGACCGAGGCCGGTGAGGATCTATTGCCGGTCTTCATGTCGCTGGTGCAGTGGGGCGACAGCTACCTGCAGGACGGACCCGCGCCGCTGTCGTTCATCGACGCCGACACCGGCGAAACCCTGGCGGTCCGCGTGACCGCCGATACCGATGTTCCGAAGAAGCGGTCGACGGACATCGAGATACGCGGCCACAGTGCCGGACGCCGGCGTTAGCCTGGGCACATGAGTCTGGTCGCCGGACGTGGTCCGCTCAGCAGCGATCCGGCCGGGCGATTCGCTCCCCCGCTGCCCGGTGACGTGATCTACATCGAGCCACACCCGCGCCGCGTGCAGGCGTTCAAGGACGGGCACCCGGTGATCGACACCGAGCAGGTGCTGATGGTGCACCGGCAGGGCCACCCACTGAGCTATCTGTTCCGAGCCGACGAGGTCGGCGACCTGCCGGCCGAACCCGAGTCGGCGGCACCGGGTTTCGTGCACGTGCCGTGGGATGCTGTCGACAGCTGGCTGGAGGAAGGCCGCGAACTCGTTCACTACCCGCCGAACCCCTATCACCGGGTCGACTGCCGGCCCACCACACGTCGCCTCCGTGTCAGCGTCGCGGGCACCGTGCTGGTCGATACCGACGACACCGTGATCGTGTTCGAGACCGCGCTCGAGCCAAGGCTTTACGTCGATCCTGCGCACGTGCTTACCGATCTGCTGCGGCCTTCGGCGACGAAGAGCTACTGCAACTACAAGGGATTCGCGACGTACTGGTCGGTGGGTGACGTCGAGGACATCGCGTGGAGCTACCCGGATCCGCCGCCGGAAAGCCTGCCCATCAAGGGTTTTCTGAGTTTCGACGACGCGCGTGCCGACGTGCTTGCCGAATTGCCGCTCAGCTCGCCAGCGCCACGATCGCAAACATGAACAGCACCCCGCCGAGGGTGCAGGCCAAGGTGGCCGCGGTGCGATGCCCGGTGTGTGCTTTCGGCAGAATGTCGGCGCTCGCCAGGTACATCAGGAATCCCGCGAAGAAGCCGAGGTAGACCGCAAGCAGCCGATGGGGAATGGTCATCATCAGCGTGAGGGCCGCACCGACAACCGGCGCGACGGCATCAGCGACCAGCAGTGTCAGCGCTCTTCGGCGGTCATTGCCGTAAATCGACGTCACCGTGTAAGTGTTGAAGCCGTCCGCGAAATCGTGGCCGATCACTGCCACCGCGACCACTGTTCCCACGCC
The DNA here is from genome assembly GCF_036409155.1 of Mycobacterium sp. 050128. Classification (NCBI taxonomy): domain Bacteria; kingdom Bacillati; phylum Actinomycetota; class Actinomycetes; order Mycobacteriales; family Mycobacteriaceae; genus Mycobacterium; species Mycobacterium sp. 050128. The sequence continues at coordinate 1,205,289 of NZ_JAZGLW010000001.1, forward strand.
CGCTCCCGCCTGGAAAGCGGCACCGATGGCGAATCCGTCCATGACACTGTGGCCCACGAGCCCCGATGCCGCCAACAACCCAACACCGGGTGCGTCCGCAATAACTGCGTCGTTCATCGTTTGACCGCGATGGATACCCACGGTGTGTTCGACGACGTGCAGCACGAGAAACCCGAGAACGAACGCCACGAGCGGAGCAGGAATCCCGCACCAGATCCAACCGCCGCCACGGCTCAGCGCTTCGGGCAGCAGGTCGAAGCCCACCGCGCCGAGCATCAGCCCGGCGGCCAAACCGAGCACGAGATATCGGTAGGAACCGATACGTAGCGCCGCGTAGCCGCCCAGCAACGTCGTGAGGAACGAACCGAAGGCCACCAGAACGGCCACCGCGCGGCCTACCTTTCCGCCGTCCACTCGGAGCAGCACGGCCTCAAGAGTATGGCGGCAACTCGGTTGAAGGAGAGCTGCTAGCCACCGTAGCTGGGACGCCCGAGCTTCAGCTCGTGCTGGGCGATCATGTTCCGGAAGACCTCCAGGGTGCCGCCGTAGATCCCGGCGGGCACGCCGTGGCGGAAGATGAACTCGACGGCACCGTCGTCCGCGGAACCCGTTGTGCCGGTGGGCAATGCCGATGCCGGCCCCAGCAGGTCCATCAATTCCGGCGAGACGTCGCGCATGGTCTGAATGAGCGCGACGCGTCCGTAGGTCCCGGGAGTCGACAGCGCCGCCTCGATGCGGGCCATGCAGCGACCGAGCCGGTACTTCGTCGACTCGTCGTCAATCGGGCGCCGCCCGTTGGCATCCGGCTTGGACAGGATCGCCGCGACTCCATCGGCCACCTCGGCCATCAGATGGCCGTGTTCCGACATCATCGAAACATTCTGCAGGCCATGGTCTTCGACCTCGGTAATGCCGTGCTCGGCGTCCAGGGCAAATCGCATCACCGTCCAGCCGCCATTGACCTCGCCTACGCGGTAGAGATCGTCGACCCGCACGTCGCTGTAATACACGATGTTGGTGCGGTCGCCGTCCAGCGTGCGGATGCCCTGAATCTCGATGCCCTCCGAATCCAGCGGCACCAGAAACATGGTCAGGCTCTTGTGTTTGCGCGCTTGCGGGTCGGTGTTGGTGAGCAGGAAGACGTACTTGGCGTTCTGCGCGTTCGAGGTGAACATCTTGGACCCATTGATAATCCAGCTCGATCCATCGGCTTCCCGCACGGCTCGCGTCTTGCAGGTCGCGACGTCCGAGCCGCCCTCGGGTTCGGTGTAACCCAGGCAGAGCCGGATCTCACCGGACAGCACGCCCGGCAGTACCGCCTCGACGAGTTCGGGCTTCCCGAATTGCTTGACCAAACGCGCGACGACCGCGGTGGTACCCCAGTGGAACCACGGCGTGTGGGCACGGCCGATCTCGAGATGGAAGATTCGCCGGCGCACCGGATCGAATCCCCCCTCGGACTCCTGCTTGAAATCCGATGTCAGATAACCCGCTTCGCCCAGCGCCAGATGCACTGGCTCACTGAAGTTTTCACCCGTCTCGCGATCACGCCGCAGCACCTCGTCGGTGACGTGCTCAGCGATGAACGCCCGGGTGTGGTCCAAGAATTCCTGGTCCTCGGGCGAGAGGTCGACGTAGGAGAAGTCCATTACGCCGCGTCGATTACCAGGGTGCGAAAACGATCAAGGGTCTCGAGCGCGTGCGCAATGCTGTCGCCGGGCAGGTGGACGCTGACCCAGGTGACCCCCAGCTTTGCCAGCTTGTCCAGGCCCTCGAGGTAGGCGTCGGCGTTGAACGCGTCGTCGGTCGGGCTACCGCCTTCGAAGCTGGTGAAGGTGATGTCGATCGCCGACCAGTCCCTGCCCTCGGCATCGCAGCGGCGCCGCAGATCGTCGATGCCGGCGGTGAGCTTGTCCAGCGAGTCGATGACCGCGGTGCCCGCGGTCTGCGCCAGCTGCGGTGGCGCGGGGAACGGACACCAGCCGTCGCCGTACTGCGCTACCCGCTGACGAGACGCCGTGGTGTTGCCGCCGATCCAGATCGGCGGGCTGCTCGGCGGCCGGGGGTGCGCGGTGATGCCGCGGGCGCTGAAATACTTTCCCGCAAACGTGATGTCGTCGCCGCTCCAGATCGCCCGGATCACTTGCAGGGATTCCTCGAACAGCTCGGCGCGCTCGTCGTAGCTGACACCTAGCGCCGCGAACTCACGCTTGAGGTAGCCGACGCCGACCGCGAGCGTGAAGCGGCCTCCGGAGAGCAGATCGAGGGTGGCGCCGGACTTGGCCACCACGAACGGGTTTCGATAGGGCAGCACCACGATGTTGGGGATCAGCCGCAGTGTCGATGTGGTGGCCGCCGCGAAACCCAGTGCGACAAAAGGATCCAGCGCGTCGTGACCGCCGGCTTCCAGCCAGCGCTGCGACGGCGCCGGATGATCGGTGAAACCGAATCCGTGGATGCCGGCTGCCTCGGTGGCCGCGGCCACCTTCCCGATGCCGTCCCCGCTGACCAGCTCCGGGTTGTAGGGGTGGCTGTGCATCGGGTGGGTGATCGTGAAACGCATCGGGATCCCCAGCCGTCAGAATCGCGCGCGCGAGTCGATCGCGGTGTCAGTGGTGCGCAGCGGCCGGATCAGCGCCTCCTGCGCGAAGGAGGCCAGCAGCTCGCCCTCCTGCGCGTGCACCGTGCCGCGCACGTACGACATGCCCGCGCCGACCTGGGTGCTCTCATGGGTGTAGAGCAGCCAGCCGGTCCAGTCCACCGGTTCGTGGAACGCCACCGAGATGCTCATCGGAGCGGTGGACACGGTCAGGTGCGCCTGGGCGGTGCCGATGCCTTCATGCGCGCGCATCGTGGTGGAGATCCCCAGATGTCCGGTGAAGTACGCCAGCAGCGCCTTGGCCAGATCGTCTCGGGTGGGAATCGGGTCGTAGTGCAGCCACGCGTGCAGCTCCGGCGGGCCGACCTCGTCGGGGCTGTTGACGTCGACGACGTCGACCAGCCGCAGCTCCCGGCCGACCATCGGCATCGGTGAGTGGTTGGCGTCGTCGGGAGCGGCCACGTCGGGCTTGGGCAGGTGGTGGCGGATGACGTCGTCGGTGGGGACGTCGGCCAGCACCGTGATGCTCAGGCAACGCCGCCCGTTCTGATGCACGGCGACCACGGCGGTCGCGGTGGACCGGCCCTCGGACACCACGTCGATGACGAGCTCGATCGGCGGGCCCACGACGACGGCACGCGAGAACACCGCGTGCGCCGAGCGCACCGACTTGTCCGGGAATCGTTTCGCCACCGCGACGATCGCCTGGGCCAGCACCTGAGTGCCCTCCACCACCTGGCGCTCGTCACCGACGGCGATGCCGGTTTGACCGGTGAACCGGTCGTCGTCCCCGTCGGACTGCACATCAAACAGATCCAGCAGGCCCGCAACCGTCCATTCAGTCTGCTCAGATTCCGTGGTCAAATCCGATCCACCTCTCGCGTTGGCAGCTTCCGGCTCAGCGTGACACTTTGAGTAGGATTTGTAAAGCTTGGCTAACAAGACTCCGGCGTGCACCGCGGCGGAGCCCGCACAGGCCACTGGAAACCGCAGAGAGGCAACGCAATTGGGCATCGTGACGAGCACATCAGAGACCGCGTTCACCCAGTCCGCAGAGACCGTGTACGACTTCGTCACCAACCCGGAGAACTGGACGAAGACCTATCCCGGCAGCGCGCACATCGGCAAACTGCCGCCGCTGCCGCTCAAGGTGGGCGACACCTGGGAGGAAGCGGGTCCCGACGGTGACCGGGTCTTCGGCTGGCAGCTGGCCGTCGCTGTTCGGCCCGTCCAGTTCGTGTTCACCTCGATCGGACGGCTGGGCCACGACCGCGAAGGTAACGGCGGCCTGGAGGGTCGCATCACGGTGTCTTACCGGTTCTCCAGGCCCGGCCAGGACGTCACGCTGTTTTCCCGCACCATGACCATTGAGGCGCCCAAGCACGCCCCGCTACCCGACAAGCTCTTCGAGCAGGCCAATCCGGCGCGGATCGACGAGTATCACGCGGCCGTCGCGCGGGAGCTCGCCCGGGCAGCAGATTGACACCAACGCCGCGATTGCATGACACTTCTGCGGTGTTTTGTAAAGGCTTGAGCCGATGATCCCCGAGGTACTGGTCAACGGGTTCTGCTTCGGCGAAGGCCCCCGCTGGTTCGAGGGCCTGCTGTGGTTCTCCGACATGCTCGGGGAAGCGGTGCACACCTCGACCCTGGGCGGCGCTCTCACCACGCTGCCGCTGCCCGGGCACTCGCCCTCGGGCCTGGGTTTTCGTCCCGACGGGTCGCTGCTGATCGCATCGGCCGAGGACCGGCGGGTGCTGCGCTACGACGGGGAAACCGTCGTGGAGATCGCCGATCTCACCGGACTGGTACCGGCCAACCTCGGCGACATGGTCGTCGACGACACCGGGCGCGCCTACGTCGGATCCCAGGCCCCCCGAACTGTCGGGGGCGGCGTGATCGTCCGTCTCGATCCCGACGACACGGCCACCATCGTCGCCTCAGACCTCGACTTCCCCAACGGAATGGTCATCACACCGGACCGCAAGACGCTGATCGTCGCCGAATCTACCGGCCGGCGGCTTACCGCGTTCACCATCGACGACGGCGGCGCGCTGCGCGATCGGCGGGTCTTCGCGGACGGCCTGGACGGACCGCCTGACGGCATCGCGCTGGACGCCGACGGCGGGGTGTGGACGTCGATGACGCTGGCGCACCAATTCGAGCGGATCGTCGAGGGCGGCGAAGTGACCGACCGCATCGACATGGGCGAACGGGTCGCCATCGCCTGCGCGCTCGGCGGCCCCGAGCGTCGCATCCTGTTTCTGCTGTCGAGCACCGACGCCTATCCTCAGCGGCTGGTGGGCACCAAACTCTCGCGGCTCGACGCCGTGCAGGTTGCCACGCCCGGCGCCGGGCTGCCCTGAGACACCCGAGAGGGAGATACGTGACCGACTCCTACTACGAGCTGATCGATGACGCCAGCACCCCCGGCGAAAAATACGAGGAGTGCGAGAAGTTCCGGGCAACGGACCTGTCCCGCGGCACCTGGTCGGCGGCGATCCAGCACGGCGGACCGGTGTCGTCGCTGCTGGTCCGAGGACTGGAACGCTGTGAGAAGCGCGACGACACCCGGCTGTCCCGGGTCGTGATCGACCTGCTCGGCGGGGTGCCGGCCGACGGCGACATCTGGGTGCGCTCCCAGGTGCAGCGCGGCGGCAAACAGATCGAGCTGGTCACCGCGGAGATGCTGGCGCCGGGCCCGGACGGCGGGCCGCGCCCGGTCGCGCGCGCCAGCGGTTGGCGACTGCAACAGCAGGACACCCAGGCCGTGGCTCACGCGGCGGCGGAGCTGCCCCGGCCGCGCGGCGAAGCCCGCAACCGCAACCTCAAGGCCAAGGAGTGGGACCGCAACTACGTGCACAGCCTTGAGTGGCTGTGGCTGACCGAGCCGCTGAAGCCCGGTCCGGGCGAGTCGTGGATCAAGCCGGAGGTCGACCTGGTCCAGGGCGAGACGATGACGCCGCTGGAGCGGTTGTTCGCGGTGGCCGACTGTGCCAACGGCATCGGCAGCAAGCTCGACATCACCAAGTGGACCTTCTTGAACACCGATCTGGCGGTGCACGTGTTCCGGGTTCCCGACGGGGACTGGGTCGGTATTCGTGCGGAGACCAGCTACGGGCCGGACGGCATCGGGACGACGATCGGCACGTTGTACGACGAGCAGGGCGCGGTCGGGGCCATCCAGCAGTCCGTGCTGGTGCGCCGGCGCCCGCCCAAGGCCTGACATGGGAGGGCATTGGGCGTGGCTAGTTCGGCAATACTTCGTAAAGTCTCAGATATGACCCAGCCAGCCGGGGCGACGACAGAGACCGAGACCGACACTTCGACGCGTCAGCGGATCCTGTCGGCGACTGCCGAGGTGCTGGGCCGCAACGGCAAAACCAAACTCAGCCTGTCCGAGGTCGCGACGCAGGCCGGGGTCTCGCGCCCCACGCTGTATCGCTGGTTCGCATCTAAGGAGGAGCTGCTGAGCGCGTTCGCGCAGTATGAGCGCCAGCTATTCGAAAGCGGATTGGTGCGGGCCACCGCGGGCCTCAAGGGTTACGACAAGCTCGACGCCGTGCTGCGATTCATCGTCGAGTACCAGCATTCTTACTCGGGCGTGCGCATGGTCGATGTCGAACCGGAGCACACGATTGCCGAGTTCGCCCACGTCATCCCGCAGATGCGCGACGGTCTGCAACGGCATCTGCCCGGACCCAACGCCGCGGTCAAGGCCGCGACCGTGATCCGGATCGCGATCTCGCACTACATCGTGCGCAGCGACGACGCCGAGCAGTTCCTGGCCCAGCTGCGGCACGCCGTCGGCATCAAACCCGTCGCCGATTAATCGAACAGCACCGCCGCGTTGAGGTAACCGGTCGGGTCCAGCGCGGCCTTGACCGATCGCATCGCAGCGATATCTGTTGATTGCCTTGACATTTCGAGGTAAGCCCGCTTGCGGCTGCCGACGCCGTGTTCGGAGCTGACGTTGCCCCCGCACTGCGCGATCAGGTCCATCATCGGCCCGTAGAGCGCCTTCTCCTGATCCAGCGGCACCCGCAACACGTTGAGGTGCAGGTTGCCCTCACCGACATGACCGAACAGCAGCGGCACGGCGTCGCTGACCCGATCGTTGATCAACGCGACCGCGTCCGCGGCGAATCCGGCGATGGCGGCCAACGGCAGCGACACGTCGAACTTCAGCGGCGGCCCGTACACGCCGAGCACCTCGGCCAGCGATTCTCGAACACGCCAGAGTCGTTGCTGGGCAGCAACATCCACGCCGACCGCGGGGTCCGCGGACAGCGGTGCATCGGCGAGCAGGTCGGCCAGCCGATCGGTCTGATCGTGGTCGGCCGCCAGCTCCACCAACAACAGCCAGTCCGCCTCGACCGGTGCAGCGATTCCGAGATGCTCGGCGGTCAGCCCGCCGGCCCGGCCGTCGATCAACTCGAGTGCGGCAATCCCGTCCACATCCCGGAAGGTGCGGCCGGTGCCGATCAGCGCCTCGAGATCGTCGAAGCCGCACACCGCGGTCACTCGATGTGACGGCGTCGGATGCAGCCGCAAATCCAGCGCGGTGATCACCCCGAGGGTGCCCTCGGCACCGACGAACAGCGCGGGCAGGTCGTATCCGGTGTTGTCGCTGCGCACCAGACTGTGCCGGCGCATCAGCGACCCGTCGGGCAGCGCCACGTCCAGGCCGACGATTTGCTCGCCCATGTTGCCGTACCGGACCGTGCGCAGTCCGCCCGCATTCGTCGAGGCCATGCCGCCGACCGTCGCGGTGTCGCGGGCGGCGAGGTCGACCCCGAACACCAGACCCGCCGCGGTCGCGGCGCGTTGCACGGCGGCCAGCGTGGCTCCGGCGCCGACCGCGATACGGCGCTCGACGGTGTCGACATCGCCTAGCGCACAAAGCCTTTCGGTGGACAGCAGCACGTCGTCGTGCTCCGGGACGGTACCTGCGACCAGCGAGGTGCGGCCGCCCTGCACGGTGACATGGGCCCCGGCGTCGCGGCACAACCGCAGTACCTCGGCGACCTGCTCGGCGGACTCCGGACGCACCAGCACACTGGCCTTGCCCCGATAGCGGCCGGTGTGGTCGACACTGCGCCCGGACAGCACGTCGGGGTCGGTGACCACGTGATTGGCTCCGACGATTCCCTTCAGGTCCTCAAGGCCTGGCATGTTCGCGGTTATAGCACCCCGGACGTGATACTGATCCAACGGTTCGGCCGAACACGCGAGGAGTGTGGGGTGGACAACCTCGAGGAAGTGGTCCGGGAACGCCGTTCGATCAGGATGTTTCTGCCGGATCGGCCGGTGGCCCGGGAATTGGTCGACAACGCGCTCGACTTGGCGATTCGCGCCCCGTCGAACTCGAACATTCAGCCCTGGCACCTGGTGTTCGCATCCGGCGCGGCCAGGGACCGGCTGGTGGCGGCGCTACTCGAGGCGGCACAGTCGGGCCCACCGAACGTCCCGGAACTGCCCGAGCATTTCAGTCACTTTCGCAGCGAAACGGGCAAAGTGGTCTACGGATCGATGGGCATCGCGCGCGACGACGCCGACGGCAGGCGCGCGGCGGTGCTGCGCAATTGGGAGTTCTTTCGCGCGCCGCTGGCGGCCATCGTCTGCTGGACCGCGAACTGGGGCTGGTCGACAGCCTTGGTGTCGGGATGTTCCTGCAGACGCTGGTGCTGGCGCTCACCGCCAGCGGATTGGGCACCTGCGTGCAGGTAGCGATCGCGGGCTATC